>JAPVSJ010000025.1:0-18839 GCA_047519745.1 Actinomycetota bacterium
GGATCAAACTCTCCGTGAAAGTGCTTCTTACAGAGAGTGGTCATGCTTGGCTGGCCGCCGGGTACACAAACATGGCGGCCGGCATGACGGGTAAATCAGACCACTCGACACGCTGACGAGTCGAGTGGATCGGGCTCAAACAACCCACGAACACGAATGTTCGCGGGGTGCACGCTGCTCAGTTTTCAAAGACCGCTGCGCCTCTGCGGCGGGACTCGCCGTCTTTTGCGCATGGGACGGCACAGGGCCAATCCCAGAAGGACGCGGGAGTATAGCGCCACGGCGGCGCTTTGCCTAGTGTCCCAGGCGGGCGGGCTCAGCCTGCGCCGGCGACGAGGCGGAGGAAGCGCCGCTTGCCGACCTGCAGGACCTTGCCGAGGAGCGCCTCGCGGGGCAGCTCGAGGACGTCCGCCCCGACGGGCTCGCCGTCGAGCTTGACGCCGCCCTGTTTGATCAGCCGCCGCGCCTCGCTCGAGCTCTGGCCGAAGCCGGCCCCGATCAGCTTGGGCAGCAGGATGACGCCGGGCTCGCTGCCGCCATAGGGATCGATGTTCCACTCGTCGATCTGCTCGGGCACGCCCCGGTCGACGAAGAGGCGGTTGAAGTGCTCCTCCGCGGTCGTGCCGGCCCCCTCGCCGTGGAAACGTTCGACGATCCGCCGGCCGAGCTCGCGCTTGGCCTCGTTGGGCGGCGTCGAAGGAACCTCGGAGCCCAGCAGAAGGCGGTAGTACTCGGTCATCGCCTCGTCGGGAATGCTCATCAGCTTGCCGAACATCTCCTCGGGGGGCTCGGTGACGCCGATGTAGTTGCCGAGCGACTTGCTCATCTTCTGCCTGCCGTCGGTCCCGACCAGGATCGGCATCGTCATGATCGATTGCGGCTTTTGGCCGTAGGCGGCCTGGATGTCGCGACCGAAGAGCAGGTTGAACTTCTGATCGGTCCCCCCCAGCTCGACGTCGGCTTCGATCGCGACCGAGTCGTAGCCCTGCAGCAGCGGGTAGAGCAGCTCGAGGGCCGCGATCGGCGAGCTCGCCGCCAGCCGCTTCTGGAAGTCGTCGCGCTCCAGAAGTCGGGCGACCGTCGTCTGGGCGAGCAGGCCGAGCAGCGCCTCGGGCTCCATCCGCAGCCACTCGCTGTTGAAGCGCACCTCGGTGCGCTCGCGGTCGAGCAGCTTGAAGGCCTGCTCCTGATAGGTGGCCGCGTTGACCTCGATCTCCTCGGCCGAGGGCAGCGGCCGCTGCGCAGAGCGCCCGCTCGGGTCGCCGACCCGGGCGGTGAAGTCGCCGATGATCAGGACGACCCGGTGGCCCTCGTCCTGGAACTCGCGCAGCTTCTCGAGGACGACGGTGTGGCCGAGGTGAATGTCGGCGGTGGTCGGGTCGATTCCGAGCTTGACGCGCAGCGGGCGCCCCGCTCCGAGCTGCTCGGCGAGCATCCCCTCGGGCAGCACGTCGACGGCGTTACGCGTCAGGTCCGGCACGGGCGCAATGCTAGACTGCCGCCTCCTCTTGGCGGGCCAACGCACCAAGCCGCGCCTGAAGAAGCTGCGCGTCCTCTTCGTTTTGCTGGGCCTAGGCGTCCTCGCCCTGGTCTCGATGGTCTTCGGCATGATGACGGCGGTTTCGCAGGACCTGCCGGCGATCTACAACTTCGCCCAGTACAAGGCGGCGAAGAACAGCGAAGTCTTCGACGCCTCGGGTGAGCCGATCGGCACGTTGACCAGCAACCAGAACAAGATCCTGCTCAGCTCGAGTCAGATCTCGCCCAACATGAAGAACGCCGTGGTCTCGATCGAGGATTCGCGCTTCTACGAACACAACGGCGTCGACTTCCAGGGCATCGCCCGTGCCCTGGTCAGGGACGTGCTCAGCCAGAGCGCCGCGCAGGGCGCCTCGACGATCACCGAGCAGTTCGTCAAGAACGCGCTCGAAGCCGAAGGCAGCCGCACGATTCTGGAGAAGTTCCGCGAGGCGGCGCTCGCCTACCGGCTCGAGCGCCACTGGAGCAAGGACAAAATCCTCACCGAGTACCTCAACACGATCTACTTCGGCGAGGGCGCCTACGGGATCGAGGCGGCAGCCCGCACCTACTTCGGCAAGGCTCACCCTGGCTGCGGCACCGAGGTCGAGCCGTGCGCATCGGTGCTCGAGCCATGGGAGGCCGCGACGCTCGCCGCGATCATCGCCTCGCCCTCGGCCTACGACCCGAAGATCTACCCCGAAAACTCCCTGGCACGACGCAACATCGTGCTGGAAAAGATGTACGAACAGGGCTACATCACCCAGACCCAACTCGAAGAAGGAACGAAGCAGGCCCTCCCCGCTCCGAGCGACATCGAGCCGCCGAAGCTCGACTCGAAGGCCCCATACTTCACCTCCTGGCTGCGCCAGCAGCTGGTCGAACGCTACGGCGCCGCCAAGACTTTCTTCGGCGGGCTGAAAGTGAAGACGACGCTCGACCTCAAACTCCAGAACGCCGCCGAAGAAGCGGTCAACTCCTATCTGGGCTACCTGCCGCCGACCGCCTCCGTCGTCGTGCTCGACAACAAGACCGCCGGCGTCAAGGCGATGGTCGGCGGTCCGAACTTCGAAACCAAGCCGTTCAACCTGGCCACCCTGGGGCGGCGCCAGCCCGGCTCCTCGATCAAGCCGTTCGAGTTGGTCACGGCGCTGGAAGAGGGGATCTCGCCCTACACGACCTACGAATCGGCGCCGCAGGTCTTTCACTTCGGCAAGCACGGCCGGGAAACCTTCGTCGTCCACAACGACGAAGGCGCCTACCTCGGCTCCTGCGACATCGTCTGCGCGACTACCTACTCGGACAACTCGATCTACTCCCAGCTCGCGCTGGAAGGCCTGAAGGGCAAGACGATCGAGGACCGCACCCGCTCGATCGCGGCGACGATTCACAGGATGGGCTACTCGGGCTCGATCTCGACCAACCCGGCGATGGTTCTCGGGGGTCTCAAGGAAGGAGTCTCGCCGCTCGGCTGGGCCTACGCGTACATGACGATCGGCAACGGCGGCGCCCGCGTCAGCGGGACCCTGGCGCCGCAGCCCGGGGACAGCCCCGTCGCCTACACCCGGGTGACCGATCAGGACGGCCATACGATCAGGGGAGGCGACAACGCCACGATCCGCGAACAGGCGATTTCCGAAAGCACGGCGAGCGAGGCAAAGAGCATCCTCGAAACCGTGGTCAGTAGCGGCACCGGGACCCACGCCGACATTGGCGCCTCGGGCCAGTGGGGTAAGACCGGCACCACCGAGGAAAGCGGCGACGCCTGGTTCTGCGGCGGCACGGAAGAAGTCACCGCCTGCGTCTGGGTCGGCTACGCCGATTCGGTGACGCCGATGACGACCCTCTACAACGGCGGCCCGGTGATGGGCGGCACCTTCCCGGCGCTGATCTGGGCCAGCGTGGTCTCCGCCTGGGAAAGCATCAAAGCCGAACGCGCCGCGGAAAGCGCAAGCGAAAAGGCGGCCAAGTCGAAGGGGTCGGGGGAAGGATCCCCCGAAGAAGAAAGCTATGTGCCGGTCGAACCTTCGACCGAATCGGCGCCGGTCGAAGAAGAAGCGGCTCCGGCGCCTGAAGCGGCGCCGGAAGGGGAAGCTGCGCCCGAAGCGGCGCCGGAAGCTGCGCCCGAATCGGGCGGTGGCGGTGCCGGTGGCGGGATCACGGCTGGCTGAGACGGGCCCTACTCGGGTCGCGGGCGTGAGACGAACGGGCTGCCCGCGAGGCTGAATCGCCAGGGGCGCTCTATGGCTTTGGTTATGCCGATGCGTGGGCTCGTGACGATTCTGCCGCTCCAGGACGCTTCGGGCGGTAAGAGCTGGAAAGGATCGGCGCTCAGGTCGGCTTTGTTGGCTTCGAGGCCTATGCCGAGGGCCTCGGTTAGCTTGCCCGGGCCTGAGCAGAGGTCGGTGTCGGGGCGGTTGCCGCGCCTTGCTCGCATCTGCTCGAGACCCTCGATCGGCTCGAGTGCGCGGATCAGGACGGCTGCTGCCTCGCCCTCCGGTTCGGCGACCGCGTTGAGCAGGCTGTGGATTCCGTAGGAGAGGTAGACGTAGGCGCGGCCGGGCGGGCCGAAGAGGACCTCGGTTCGCTTGGTCAGGCCGACGTAGGCGTGGCAGGCCGGGTCGTCGCGCTCGTAGCTCTCGGTCTCGACGATCGTCCCTCCGCGGCCCTCGTAGAAGAGGCGGCAGCCGACCAGCTCGCGCGCGACGGCGTGCACCGAGCGGGCGAAGAAGTCAAGACCCAGCCGCTCTGCGACTGGGGCGTTCACGAGCGCTCGTCGAGCACCCGCGCCTTGACCGCGGCGAGGGTCTCGTGCGCGAGCGCAATTTGCTCGCCGAGCGCCGCCGAGCCGGTGCCGCCCTCGATCCGCTTCGACTCGAGCCAGCTCTCGCGCTCGAGGACCTCGTAGAAGGAGTCATCGAGGTGCTCGGAGCGCTGACTCAGCTCCTCCGGCGTCAGCTCGGAGAGCGACCTGCCGCTCTCGACCGCGTCGCGGACCAGCCCGCCGACGATTCCGTGCGCCTCGCGGAAGGGCACGCCCTTGCGGACGAGCAGGTCGGCGACCTCGGTTGCGGCCAGCATCTCGTCGCCCGAGGCATCCTCCAGGCGCTCGCGATCGAAGTCGATCCCGGCGAGCATCCCCGCCGCCGCGTCGAGGCAGGACTCGACCGTGTCGACCGCGTCGAACAGCGGCTCCTTGTCCTCCTGCATGTCCTTGCCGTAGGTCAGCGGCAAGGCATGCATGGTGCCCAACAGGGAGAGGAAGTCGGCGGCGACCCGGGGGCTCTTGGCGCGCAACAGCTCAGCCGAATCGGGGTTGACCTTCTGCGGCATGATCGAGGAGCCCGAGGAAAAGGACTCGTCGAGCTGGCAGAAGCCGAACTCCGACGAGCTCCAGATGACGATCTCCGAGCCGAGCCGGGAGAGGTGCATGGCGCAGATCGAGGCGGCCGAGAGGTAGTCGAGGACGAAGTCGCGGTTGGACGCCCCGTCGATCGAGTTGTGGGTGACGTGTTCGAAGCCGAGGTCGTCGGCGACCGCGCCGCGGTCGATCTCCCAGTTGACGCCGGCGAGCGCACCCGAGCCGAGCGGCATGACGCTGGCGCTGTCGAGGGCGAACTGGAAGCGCAGCACGTCGCGGGCGAGCATCCAGAAGTAGGCGAGCAGGTGATGGCCGAGGTAGACCGGCTGGGCTCGCTGCAGGTGGGTGTAGCCGGGCATCGGCCAGTCACGGTGGCGCTCGGCCAGCTCGAGCAGGCGCTCCATCGCCGCAGCGGCCAGGTCGATCGCCTGCAGCGAGTGAACCTGGACGACCATCGCCATGTCGGTCGCGACCTGGTCGTTGCGCGAGCGGCCCGTGTGCAGCTTGCCGGCGAGCGGGCCGATCTCCTCGCCGAGCAGCCGCTCGATCGCCATGTGGATGTCCTCGTCGGCCGGGTCGAACTCGAAGCCGTGGGCGCCGATCCGCTCGCCCACCCGGTCGAGGCCGGCGACCATCTGCTCCAGCTCGGCCTCGTCGAGGACGCCGATCCGCCGCAGCGCCCGCGCGTGCGCCTTCGACTGGTCGAGGTCGTAGACGGCCAGCGGCCAGTCGAACTCGAGCGAGCGGTTGATGCGCCAGAAGCGCGGATCGGGGTCTTTGCGGAAGCGGGACATCAGCGCAGGGATTCGGCGAGAGCCTCGCACACCCGCGCGACCTGCGACTCCGTCATCGCCGGAAAGAACGGCAGCGCCAGCGAGCAGGCCGAGGCGGCTTCGGCGACCGGGAACTGCCCCTCGCGGTAGCCGAGCTCGCGCAGGTGCGGGAAGAGGTGGATGCAGGGCAGGTAGGCCTTGGAGGCGACACCGCGCTCGGCCAGGCGGGCGATGACCGTGTCGCGGTCGATCTCGACGGCCAGGCGCAGCGGGTAGATGAACCAGCTGCGCCGCTCCTCGCCGCGTGCGGCGATCGGCGTCGTCACACCCTCCACGTCGGCCAGGCCCTGCTCATACAGCGCGGCCACGGCGGAACGCCGGGCGAGCATCTCGTCGAGCCGCTCGAGTTGGGCGACGCCGAGCGCGGCGGCGAGGTCGGAGAGGCGATAGTTGAAGCCGAGCCCGCCATGGTCGAGCCAACCCATGTCCTCGGCGCGACCCTGGTTGCGCTCCGAGCGCAGGCGTGCCGCGATCGCTGGGCCCGAGGGCACGATCATCCCCCCCTCCCCGGTCGCCATCTGCTTGTTGGCGTAGAAGGCGAAGGTGGCGAGGTTGCCGCGGGTGCCGACCGCGCGACCCTCGGAGTCGACCGCGCCGAGTGCCTCGCAGGCGTCCTCGAGGATGCCGAGGCCGCGCCGGGCGGCGATCGCCTCCAGCTCCGGCATCGCTGCCGGGAAGCCGAAGATGTGGATCGGCAGGATGCCGGCGCTGCGCTCCCCGGCGGCTGCGTCGACCGCGGTAGGGTCGAGGTTGAGGGTCGCCGGGTCGACGTCGCAGAAGACGGGGCGGGCGCCCTCGTAGAGCAGGCAGTTGGCCGAGGCGACGAAGCTGAATGGGCTGGTCAGGACCTCGTCCCCCGCTCCCCAGCCGAGTGCGCGCACGCAGAGGTGCAGGGCGGTCGTGCCGCTTGACGCGGTGACGGCGTCTTCGACGCCGAGCCAGGCGGCGAACTCGCGCTCGAAGCGCTCGCCGACCGGGCCGAGCGAGAGGCGGCCCGAGCGCAGCACCTCGAGGATCAGCTCCTCCTCGCGCGCGCCGATCTCGGGTCGGGCCAGCGGGATCAGCTCGGTGTCGGTGCGGCCGCCCACGGCCGCCACCCTACCCGCGAGGCTGGAAGGCGTACTCGAGCGAGTCGACCAGCGCCTCCCAGGAGGCCTCGATGATGTTCTCCGAGACGCCGATCGTCCCCCACTCGCGCTCGCCGTCGGAGGAGTCGAGCAGGACGCGGGTAACGGCGCCGGTGCCGTGGCTCTCGTCGAGGATGCGCACCTTGTAGTTGGTCAGCTCGACATCGGCCAGGTGCGGGTAGCGGTCGGCGATCGCGCCGCGCAGGGCGCTGTCGAGGGCGTTGACCGGGCCGTTGCCCTCGGCGACGCGCACGTAGCGCTCGCCGTCGACCTTGACCTTGATCGTCGCCTCGGTTTCGACCGCACCGTCGGCCCGCTTCTCGACCAGGACCTTGAAGCTCTCCAGCTCGAAGAGCGGTTGGTAGCTGCCAGCCTCACGGCGCAGCAGCAGCTCAAAGGAAGCCGGGGCCGCCTCGTAGTGGTAGCCGCGGTGCTCGCGCTCCTTGAGCCGCTCGACTGCGTGCGCCGCCCCGGCCTCGTCCATGTCGAGACCGGCGCGGGCCGCCTGGCTGCGGATAGTCGCCTTGCCCGACAGCTCCGAGGCGAGGATCTCACGCTGGTTGCCCAGCAGCGCCGGGTCGAGGTGCTCGAAGGTGCTGGCGTCGGCCTCGACCCCGGCGGCGTGCATGCCCGCCTTGTGGGCGAAGGCGTTGCGGCCGACGTAGGGCTGGTCGGGGTTCGGCGTCATGTTGCAGAGCTCGTCGAGGTAGTGACTTGTGCGGGTCAGCGTGGCGAGCTTCTCCGGCGCGACGACCTCGAAGCCCATCTTCAGCTGCAGCGCCGGCATGATCGTCGCCAGGTTGGCGTTGCCGCAGCGCTCGCCGTAGCCGTTGACGCAGCCCTGCACGAGCCGCGCGCCGGCTTCGACTGCGGCAAGCGAGTTGGCGACGGCACAGCCGGCGTCGTCGTGAGTGTGGATGCCGATCTCCACCCTGTCGCCAAGCGCCTCGACCACGGCGGCGGTCGTCGCGGCGACGAAGGCGGGCAGGCTGCCGCCGTTGGTGTCGCAGAGGGTGACGTTCTCGGCGCCGGCCTCGGCGGCGGCGCGGACGCATTCCAGCGCGTAGACGGAGTCGTCCCGGTAGCCGTCGAAGAAGTGCTCGGCGTCGAAGACCGGGCGCTTGCCGTTGCCTCGGCAGAAGGCCACCGAGTCCCGGATCATCGCCAGGTTCTCCTCCTCGGGAACCCGGATCACCTTCTCGACATGCAGCTTCCAGCTCTTTCCGACCAGGCAGACCACAGGAGCGAACGAGTCGACCAGGGTCGCGAGCGCCGGGTCTTCGGCCGCCGCAACCCCCCCGCGCCTGGTCATGCCGAAGGCGGCGATCGTCGCGTTCTCCAGCTCCAGCGTGGCGAGGCGCTCGAAGAGCTCGGCTTCCTTCGGGTTCGAGCTCGGGAAGCCGGCCTCGATGAAGTGCACCCCGAGGGCGTCCAGGGCGTGCACCACCTTCAGCTTCTCGCCGACCGAGAGCGACATGCCGGGGCCGCCCATGCCGTCGCGCAGGGTGGTGTCGTAGATCTTCACCTGTTCCATCTGATGCCTTTCGATACGAGGGTCGAACCGGGAGTGCGCGCAGCGCAGCGCCAGCCGCTAGGCGGCAGGCGTAATTCGCCCGGCCGGCTCGTCGGCCCTTGCCGGCGCCTCGACGAAGTCGAGCCACTCCAGATACTCCTCGGCACGCCCGTGCAGCGCGTCCTGGAATTTGGCCTGGATCACACGCGTGATCTCACCCGGCTCGCCGAGCGGGTGGTCGTCGACCTCGCGCACGGGAACCAGCTCGGCCGCGGTCCCGGTGAGGAAGACCTCGTCCGCCAGGTAGAGCTCGGCGCGGGCGATGTCGCGCTCCTCGACCGCGTAGCCGAGGTCCTTGGCGATCTGCACGATCGCGTTGCGGGTGATGCCGTCGAGGATCGCGGCGGTGTGCGGCGGCGTGCAGATGACGCCGTCGCGGACGACGAAGACGTTCTCGCCGGAGCCCTCGGAGACGAAGCCGTGCTGGTCGAGCAGGATCGCCTCGTCGTAACCGGCGTTGGTCGCCTCGGTCTTGGCGAGGACCGAGTTGAGGTACTGGCCCGAGGCCTTGGCGTGCGGGATCAGGCTGTCGCCGGAGATCGTCCGCCAGGAGGAGACCTTGGTGCGGATTCCGTGCTTGGAGCCCTCCTCGCCGAGGTAGACTCCCCACGGGAAGGCGGCGACGATGACGTCGATCGGAGCGTCCGTCGCGTAGAGCCCGAGGTTGCCGTAGCCGCGGTAGGCGAGCGGCCGGATGTAGCAGGAGCCGAGGTCGCAGCGACGGACCAGCTCGTTCGTTGCTTCGCGGATTTCCTCAGCCGAGTAGGGCAGCTCGAAGTAGTAGAGCTCGGCCGACTTCTCGAGCCGGGCGAGGTGCTCGCGGTGGCGGAACACGGCCGGACCTCGCTCGGTCTCGTAGCAGCGGATGCCCTCGAAGACGCCGGTGCCGTAGTGCAGGCCGTGGCTGAGCACGTGCGTCTTGGCGTCCTCCCAGGGCACGAACTCGCCGTTCTGCCAGATCAGCTCTGCCGTCTCCATCCGGGAAATTATGCCCGATGAGTCGAGAGGGGTCGAGCTAGAGCTCGGAAAGCACGGCGGCGGTCATCTCCTCGGTGCCGACTTCGTGCTCCGTCGAGGGGCTGGCTGGGGTCGGCGCGGGCGCGACGGTTCCGCTCAGCAGGTCGGGCGTGCGCAGGCCGCGCTGCAGTACTGCGTCGACGGCGGACTCGATCCGGTCGGCGTCCTCGGGTCTTTCCAACCCGTGGCGCAGCATCATCGCCGTGCTGAGGAAGGTGGCCAGCGGGTTGGCGATCCCCTTTCCGGCGATGTCGGGGGCTGAGCCGTGGACCGGCTCGAAGAGGCCGGGGGTGCCCGCCTCGCCGAGGCTGGCGGAGGGCAGCATCCCCAGCGAGCCGGTCAGCATTGCCGACTCGTCGCTGAGAATGTCGCCGAAGAGGTTCTCGGTGACGATCACGTCGAAGTCGGCGGGGCGCGAGACGAGCTGCATCGCGGCGTTGTCGACGAGCAGGTGGTCGAGCTGGACGTCGGGATAGTCCGAGGCGACGCCGCTGACCACCTCGCGCCAGAGTCGCGAGGTCTCGAGCACGTTCGCCTTGTCGACCGAGGTGACCCGGGGGGTGCGGCTGCCGCCCTCGGCGCGGCGCCGGGCGGCCTCGAAGGCCGTGCGGGCGATCCGCTCGATCTCCGTCCGCGAGTACTCGCAGGTGTCGTGGGCGGAGTCCCCATCGCGGCCGCTGTCGCCGAAGTAGATGCCGCCGGTCAGCTCGCGCACGACCAGCAGGTCGGTGCCGGCGATCCGCTCCTCGCGCAGCGGGCTGGCGCCGACCAACGCCGGGCTGGGGCGCACCGGCCGCATGTTGGCGTATAGCCCCATTCCCTTGCGCAGGCCGAGCAGTCCCTGCTCCGGGCGCGGCGCGTCCGGGTCGGTGGTGTCCCATTTCGGGCCGCCGACGGCTCCGAGCAGGACTGCGTCGGACGCCCTGCACGCTGCCAGGACATCGTCGGTGAGGGCGACGCCGTGGGCGTCGATCGAGCAGCCGCCCATCAGGCGCTCGTCGAACTCGAAATCGCCGAGCGCCTCGAGCAGCTCGGTCGCGGCGGCGACGATCTCGGGACCGATCCCGTCGCCGGGCAGGAGGACTATGCGCGGTGCGTCGCTCATCGCGCGCGGACTCTACGCGACGCGGGCTTCGATGTTGAGGCGCACGTAATCGAGAACCAAGGGCTGCTCGGCCTCGGCCAGGACCGCTTCCGCAAACGGCCGTCGCTTCTCATCCGGCAGCTGCGCCAGCAAGGGGCCCAGAGTGACAGTCATGGTGAAGGTGAGGGGGTCGTCGGGTTGCACGGGCTTAGGTTCCAACCAGCAGCGGACCTCGTCGAAGCTGGCATTTCGCAGGCGCGTCTCGGTCTCCTCGGGTCCAGCGAAGTTCCAGAGTGAATTGGCCTCGCCGAAGTGCTGCCCGAACTCATGATCGGAGGCCGCGGTGACGATCGCTTGCGCATGGCGGGCGACGTTGCCTTCGCCGCCGCACTGGGCGACCAGGCGGCCGCCTGGTCGCAGCGCCGCCCGCAGGCGGGCGAAGAGACGGTCATGGTCGAGCAGCCAGTGAAAGGTCGCAGTGGAGAAGACGAGGTCGACCGGCTCGGCTATCTCCAGCTCGCCGAGGTCGGCGACAACGTAGTCGACCTCCTCCCCCAGTCGCTCGCGGGCTTTCGCGATCATCGCGGCAGAGCCATCTACGGCGATCAGGTGTCCATCGGGGAGGCGCGCGAGCAGCTGTTCGCTGACCCGACCCGACCCACAGCCGGCGTCAACGACATCCTCGTCGCCGCGCAGCTCAAGCCGCTCCAGCACCTCCGTGCCCCAGTTGAACTGTGGATCGGAGACCTGGTCATAGGTCTCCGCGTCCCACTCGCGTGAGCTGCTGTTCATCGCTCCGATCGAGTTGGGATCGCTCATAGCGCGGTCGTAACCGGTCCGGCTTCGAAAGGCTGGCCGGCCTCGAAGGCCTCGATCGCCGCGACGCTCTCCAGCGTGATTCCGATGTCGTCGAGGCCGTTCAGCAGGCGGTGCCGTATGTCCGGCTCGATCGCGAACTCGAAGACCCCGGCGGCGCAGGTGACCGTCTGGTCGTCGACGTCGATCCGCGCCTCGCCGGCCTCGGCGACCGCGCGGCAGTGCTCCTCGTCGAGCTCGACCGGCAGCAGGCCGATCTTGGTGCAGTTGGAGTAGAAGATGTTGGCGAAGGAGGGCGCGACTATCGCCTCGAAGCCGAAGTCCTCCAGCGCCCAGGGCGCGTGCTCGCGCGAGGAGCCGCAGCCGAAGTTGCGGCCGGCGACGAGGATCGGGTTCGGCTCGAGCTCGATCTCACCGTCGCGGATCCAGTCGTAGAAGAGGAACTCGCCGAAGCCGGTCCGCTCGACCCGCTTGAGGAACTGCTTGGGGATGATCTGGTCGGTGTCGACGTCGTGCCGGTCCAGCACCGAGACCTTGCCCTCGATCACGTCTATCGGTCGCATGCCTAGCTCCAATCCCTGATGTCGACGAAATGGCCCTCGATCGCGGCGGCGGCGGCCATCCTCGGGCTGACCAGGTGCGTCCTGCCGCCCTTGCCCTGCCGCCCCTCGAAGTTGCGATTCGAGGTCGAGGCGCAGCGCTCGCCCTCGATCAGGATGTCCGGGTTCATTCCCAGGCACATCGAGCAGCCCGCCTCGCGCCACTCGAACCCGGCGGCGCGGAAGACCTCGTGCAGGCCCTCTCCCTCGGCGGTCGCCTTGACCTGCTGGGAGCCGGGGACGACCATCGCCCGCACCGAGTCGGCGACGCGGCGGCCGTCGACCACGGCGGCGGCCTCGCGCAGATCCTCGATCCGCGAGTTGGTGCAGGAGCCGATGAACACCCGCTCCGGCTTCACCTCGGTCATCGGCGTGCCGGGCTCGAGGGCCATGTAGGCGAGGGCCCTTTCCGCCGACTCGCGATCGGCCGGCGACTCCATCGCGGCCGGGTCGGGGACCGTGTCGGTGACCTCGACGACCATGCCGGGGTTGGTGCCCCAGGTGACCATCGGCGAGATCCCGGCGGCGTCGATCTCGACCTCGGAGTCAAAGCTCGCGTCGGCGTCGGTCGGCAGCTCGCGCCAGCGCTCGACCGCGGCGTCGAAGTCGTCCGGCGCGGCGGCCTTGCCACGCACCCACTCGAAGGTGGTCTCGTCGGGGGCGATCATGCCAGCCCGCCCGCCGCCCTCGATCGTCATGTTGCAGACGGTCATCCGGCCGGGCATCGAGAGCGACTCGATCGCCGGGCCGGCGTATTCGACCGCGTAGCCGGCCATGCCGCCGGTGCCGAGGCGGCCGATCGTCGCCAGGATCAGGTCCTTCGGCGTCACGCCGGGGCCGAGCTCGCCCGAGTAGAGGATGCGCATCGTCTTCGGCCGCTTCTGGACCAGGCACTGGGTCGCCAGCACGTGCTCGACCTCGGAGGTGCCGATGCCGAAGGCGAGCGCGCCGAAGGCGCCGTGGGTCGAGGTATGGCTGTCGCCGCAGACGATCGTCATGCCGGGCTGGGTCACCCCCAGCTCGGGCCCGATCACGTGGACGATGCCCTGTCGCTCGGAGCCCAGCGAGTAGAGCGGGACGCCGAACTCCTCGCAATTGCGCTCCAGCGTTTCGACCTGGACCCGCGAGAGCTCGTCGGCGATCAACCGCGCCGCCATCGTGCCGTCGGTCGGCACGTTGTGGTCGGCCGTGGCCAGCGTCCGGTCCGGCCGGCGCAGCGGCCGTCCGGCCAGGCGCAGCCCGTCGAAAGCCTGCGGCGAGGTGACCTCGTGAACCAGGTGCAGGTCGATGTAGAGCAGGCCGTCGGAGACCTCGTGCTTGCTCCAGATCTTGTCGAACATCGTGCTTGGCATCGCTTAGCTCCTCCTCAGTCCGGCGGCTATCACGGCGAGGAAGCGTGCCTGCTCCTCGCCGTCATTCTCGAAGTGGTGGGGCAGGTCGGCGTCGAAGGTGACGCTGTCGCCCGCGTGCAGCTCATGGCGGGTGCCGTCAACGGTCAGCGCCAACACGCCGGTCAGGACGATGGCGGTCTCACGGCTGCCCGGCTCGTGCATGGGCGGATCGTCCGGCCCGCCGGTCGTCGCCCCGACTTTCAGCGTGTGCAGGGAGACGTCGGCGCGCTGTCCGGGCAGCGGCGGGGTCAGCTCCTCGAAGCGGTGCCCGCCGCGCTCGAAGCGGCGGCGCCCGCCGGCGCGGCTGACCGCGACGTGCTCGCCCTCGTCGAGACGCAGCAGTTGCGAGAGGGTCAGCTCCAGACCGGCCGCGATCTTCTCGGCGACCGCGAGGGTCGGGCTCGTCTCCCCCCGCTCGACCTGTGAGAGCATCGGCGCGCTGACCCCGCTGCGCTCGGCCAGGTCGCGCAGCGAGAACCCCATCGCCTCGCGGAGGGCTTTGACTCGGCGACCGACAGCCGATGCGGTTGCGTCGGCTGGAACGGCGTTTTCGGTGGCGACCTTGCTCATCGTCTGTACGTTATCACGTACAGACGTACTGACTCTACGGCCCCGGCGTACGTTCAACCGCGGCCTCGGCGGTTGCCGCCTCGGCCTCGCGGATCGCGGCGCCCTCGAGGGCATTGGAGAGCGCCCGCACGTAGGCGCGGGCGGAAGCCTCGAGGATGTCCGTCGCCACCCCCTGGCCGGTCGCCAGGCGCCCGGCGGCGCGCAGCATCACCGTCACCTGGCCGAGGGCGTCCTCCCCCCCGGTCACCGCCTCGACCGTGTACTGGCGCAGCTCGCACTCGGTCTCGGTGGCCTTCTGGATCGCGTGGAAGATCGCGTCGACCGGGCCGTCGCCGCCCGACTCGCCGACGACCTCCTCGCCGGAGGGCAGGGCGACGGCGACGCGGGCCAGCGGCTCGCGACGCGAGCCAGCCTCGACCTCGAACCAGGCCAGCTCGTGGGCGTCGGCGCGCTCGCGCATCTCGTCGGAGACGATCGCCTCCAGGTCGAGCGCCGTGACCTGCTTCTTGCGGTCGGCGATCTCCTTGAAGCGCTTGAAGGCGGCGTTGAGGGCGTTGCCCTCGATCTTGAAGCCGAGCTGCTCCAATGCGTCGCGCAGCGCGTGGCGGCCGGAGTGCTTGCCCAGCACGAGCGAGTTCGACTCCAGGCCGACTTCGGTCGCGTCCATGATCTCGTAGGTGGTGCGCTCCTTCAGCACACCGTCCTGGTGGATGCCGGACTCGTGGGCGAAGGCGTTGCGGCCGACGATCGCCTTGTTGGGCTGGATCGCGTAGCCGGTCAGGCGCGAGACCATGCGGCTGGTACGGGCCAGCTCGCGGCTGTTGAGGCCGGTCGAGAGCCCGTGCACGTCCTCCCTGGTCTTGATCAGCATCACGATCTCCTCCAGCGAGCAGTTGCCGGCGCGCTCGCCGATCCCGTTCACCGCGCACTCGACCTGCCGCGCGCCGGCCAGCAAGCCGGCGTATGAGTTGGCGACAGCCAGACCGAGATCGTCGTGGCAGTGGACCGAGACCTCGACCTCGCGCAGACCCGGGACCAACTCATAGAGGCGGCGGAAGTAGTCCGCGTACTCCTCGGGGGTCGTGTAGCCGACGGTGTCGGGAACGTTGACCACGGTCGCGCCTTCCTCGACCGCGATCGCGCAGACCTCCGCGGTGAACTCGATGTCGGCGCGGGTCGCGTCCATCGGCGAGAACTCGACGTCCTCGCAGTAGGACTTGGCCAGCGTGACAGCGGCGCGGGCCTGTCCCTTGACGTCCTCGCGATCGGTCTGCAGCTGGTGCTCGATGTGGATGTCGGAGGTCGAGATGAAGGTGTGGATCCGCGGGCGGGCGGCGTCGCGGATGGCGCCCCAGGCGGCGTCGATGTCGGCCTTGTGGGTGCGGGCGAGGCCGCAGATCACCGGCCCCTCCACCTGCCGCGAGATCGCCTCGACGGCCTCGAAGTCCCCGGGCGAGGTGATCGGGAAGCCGGCCTCGATCACGTCGACGCCGAGCCGCGCCAGCTGCTGCGCGATCTCGACCTTCTCCGCCGTGTTCAGCGAGATGCCGGGCGACTGCTCGCCGTCGCGCAGGGTGGTGTCGAAGATGTGGACGCGGTTCGCGTCGGATGCGGTACTCGGGGTGGTGCTCACGGGCTTCCTCCTTCTCCGGTGCTTTCGAATGACCTCTGTCTCTCGCGGCTATCGCGCCGCCCAGCGCTATTCCCCCCGAAGGGGGAGGAGAAGGAGTAGCGCGAGGCTGTCGAAGCGGTGCGTCATTCGCCGCTTCAGCTTAGCGTAGGCTGCCCCGATCGCAAGGCTGGATCGCACCACGATTCTCGCGCTGCTGGCGATGAGCATGAGCGTGCTCGTGATCGCCAACGACTTCTCCGCCGTCAACGTCGCGATCCCGACGATGGAGAAGGACTTCCACACCAACGTCAACACGGTCCAGTGGGTGGTCAACGCCTATGCGCTCACCTTCGGGGTGATGATCGTCACCGGCGGGCGCCTCGCCGACATGTTCGGCCGCCGGCGAGCCTTCTTCCTCGGCACCGCGATCTTCGCCTCGATGTCGGCGCTGGGCGGCGCCGCGCAGACGGAGACCTGGCTGATCGCGACCCGCGTCGTGATGGGAATCGGCGGGGCGTTGATGTGGCCGGCGATCCTCGGCATGACCTTCGAGCTGCTGCCCGCCGAGAAGGCCGGGCTCGCCGGCGGGATCATCCTCGGCGCGGCGGGCCTCGGCAACGCGATCGGGCCGCTGATCGGGGGCGTCCTCACCGACACGTTGAGCTGGCGCTGGATCTTCTTCCTCAACGTGCCGGTCGCCGCCTTCGCCGTGCTCGTCACTTACTACCTGGTCAAAGTCAAGGAGCCCGAAGCGGCCGAGCAGCGCATCGACTACCCGGGCATCTCGACGATCTCGATCGGCCTCGTCTCACTCCTGGTCGCGCTCGACCAGGTCGACGACTGGGGCTGGGGCGACCCGAAAGTGATTGCGATGCTGGCCCTGGCCGCCGTCCTGATCGTGACTTTCGTGCGGATCGAGCTGCGGGCCGGGATGAACGCCCTGGTGCCGCGGGCGGTGATGCGCAACGAGAGCTTCCGCGCCTCCTGCGTCGCGGTCACGCTGATGTCGGCGACGTTCTTCGCGGCGCTGCTCTACCTGCCGCAGTACATGCAGAAGCACCTCGGCTACTCGCCGCTCGAAGCGGGCGTCGGGGTGCTGCCCTTCCTCGCCACCTTTGCGCTCGTCTCCTTCATCGCCGGCCCGCTCTACAACCGGCTCGGGGCGAAGCCGCTCGCCGTGGTCGGCGCGGCCTGCATCGCGATCGCCCCGTTCCTCTTCTCGCAGGTCACCGAAAGCTCCGGGTACGCGGCGCTGGTCCCCGGCATGTTCGTGCTCGGTATCGGAATCGGCAGCTTCTACCCGACCGCGACGACGGCGGGGGTCACCTCGGTCGACGAATCGCAGAGCAGCCTCGCCGGCGGGATCCTCTACATGTGCCAGATCGCCGGCGGCGCGATCGGCCTCGGCCTGACGACGACGATCTTCTCCGCCCAGGAATCGTTCGTCGACGGGATCCAGGCGGCGTTCCGGCTCGACGCCGCGCTCTCGTTCGTCGGCTTTTTGATCGCGCTTTTCTTCGTCGGCGGCCGGCTGGTCGGTCGCCGCGCCCAGGAGGAGGCCGCTTAACCGCTCACTGGAACTGGCGCACTTCGTTCGCGCCGGTGCCACCGACCAGCGTGTCCGTGCCCGTGCCTCCGCCGAGCATGTCGTTGCCCGGCCCGCCGATAAGCACGTCGTCGCCGGGGCCCCCGTAGAGCACGTCGTCGCCGCGCCAGCCGATCAGGTGGTCATTGCCCTGGCCGCCGATCAGCTTGTCCGGGCCCGCTCCGCCGATCAGGACGTCGTCGCCGGCACCGCCGCGCATGGTCACCGGCACGGTGATGTCCTTGGCGACCGAGACGCGATCGTCGCCGGCACCGGAATTGACTTCGAAGCCGCCGATCGATGGTGCGGCGCAGACCAGCTCGTTCGGGTCGCCTTCGGGATGCATGCAGACCGAGCCGCCGACTTCGAGCGGCACGAGCGAGTCGATCGTGTATTCGCGACCGTCGGGGCTGAGCCAGATCTTGATCGAGTTGGCTTCATCGCCACCGGCGAGCAGCACCGTGTAGGTCTTTTCGGCCGCCGGCGCGGAGCCGGGAGCCAGCAGCGCTAGGAGGACGAGCGAGATGAGTAGGAGCTTCTTCATTGCGAGTCGTCCCCGCCGCCGATCGGGTCGGAGCGTCTATGAAGGAAACAACACGACCTTGCCTACGTTGCGGCGCTCGGCGATGAATTTATGCGCATCGCCCGCCCGCTCGAAGGGGAATGCCTCGGCGACGACCGGGTCGAGCCTGCCCGCCTCCAGGTCCTCGGTCAGCGGATCGAGCACGCGGTCGAGGCTGCCCTCGGCGTCCCACCACTTGAGCATGTTGAGGCCGAAGACGCCTTTGTTCTCGTTCATGATCAGCAGGCTCTTCCACCAGGGCATCGTCGCGCTCGGCATCGAGGCCAGGCTCTTCAGCATCGCGGCGATGTTCCGCTTGCCGTCCTTGGTGCCCTCGGAGAGCCCGTACATGACCATCCGCCCTCCCGGCCGGAGCAGGCGGTAGTCCTTTCGGAACGAGGTCGGGCCGAGCGCGTCGATTACGAGGTCGACGCCCTCGCCGCCGGTGATCCGCATCACCTCGGCCTCGAAGTCCTGCGAGCGGTAGTCGATCGGGTGATCGACGCCCTGCGCACGAATCGCCTCATGCTTGGACGGCGAGGAAGTGCCGAAGATCTCGGCGCCGGCGTTGCGGGCGATCTGCGTCGCCGATATCCCCACGCCGCCCGCCGCGGCGTGGATCAGGACGCGGTCGCCCTTGCGCAGGCTGCCCATCAGGATCAGCGCCGCGTAGGCGGTGCCGTAGTTGACCGGGACCGCCGCGCCCTGCTCGAAGCTGAGCCCAGCCGGAAGTGCGAACACCTGGGCCTCGGGGACGGTGACGAGCTCGGCCTGCCCGCCGAAGCGCGTGCCGCCGACGACCCTGTCGCCGACCTTGAACTCGGTCACGCCCTCCCCCACCGACTCGACCTCGCCGGCGACCTCGTAGCCGAGCACGCAGGGCGGCTTCGGCGCGTCAGGGTAGAGGCCGACGCGGGCCATCGTGTCGGCGAAGTTGATTCCCGCGGCCTTGACCGCGATCCGCACCTCCCCTGGACCGACGGGTGGGTCGGGGCGCTCCTGCACCTGGAGCACATCGTATCCACCCGTCCCTGTCAGCACCACCGCCTTCACCGGCACAAGACTATGCCCTGTGGGTCTCTGACCAAGCAGAGCAAGGACCTGGAGTTTCGTGATTTTGGACGCCGCACGGCGTCTGCGCCGGAATCGGGCGACTGCGAGGCGAGAGCAGAAAGGAGCACCGGCAGCCCC
>JAPVSJ010000026.1:0-3515 GCA_047519745.1 Actinomycetota bacterium
ACCGGCCTGCGCCCAAGCGGGATCGGAACTTCGCTCTCGCGGGCAATTTCGAGCGCATCGATAGGGACGCTCGGCCGATCTCGGAGATCCCCGGGGACGAGCTGATGCGCGGCTTCGGCGAGTGACGCTTATTCTCGACGCGGCGCCGCTGGTCGCGCTTGCGGACGCCGAGGAGCCTTTGGAGGCCGGTGACTACCGGGTGGTCGCCGAGCTCGACGCTCGCTACTCCGATCTCGGCCTCGGTCTTGCCGATTGCTCGTCCGATCCCGGCGAGAGATGTCGTACGACTCCGAGAAAGTTCCGTCCGACACCGCTGCTATCTTCCTGTCCATGGCTTTGCATAGCTCGCCTATCAAGAGCAACGATGTCCGCTTGCCCGACCCGCGGCCCGGGGAGGCGCTCGTGGTCGAGCGCTACAGCGCGGAGCACGTCAAGGCGGTGATCCTGCACCCGGATGACTTCGCTGAGTTGCAGGGCAACTCGGAGCTTCTCGACGATTTGGCCACCGCCTCGGATCTGAGCGACCTCGGGGCGCGTGCCCACCGGATTGCCGAGTCGCCGGAGGGCGAGCTGATCGACGATGAGGCGTCGGTCAGGCGCCTGCTCGGCCTTTGAGCCTCGCAGCCGGCGAGGTCTACTGGGCGATCGTCCCCTACACGCCCGCGACGCCTTTCAAGATCCATGTAGCCGATGGTACGCCGGTGGAGGTGCCCTCGGCCTCCCAGATCGTCGACGGCCTGCGCAAGGGCGGTGACGCGGAGTTCGAGTTCGTCGTGCGCGCCAAGGCGAGGCCGGTGCTCCTCCTTTCCGGTCGCAGTGATCCTCGCACCGGTGACCTGTTCGCCCTGCGCCTGCTCCGACTCGAGAAGCTCTCCAGTCAGGAGCGGCAGCGGATCGAAGAGCATCGTGATCCGTCGCTCTTTCCTCTGCCCCCGGAACGTTTCCCCGATCTCGCCGAGGACTCTGCGGCGATGGCGACGGCGCCGATCCGGCTGCACGAGACGGCGCTCGACACGCGCAAGTCGCTCGGTCAGCTCGACCGCAAGGAGATGCGAGCCCTGGTCGAGCGCTTCGTCTCCTACTGGCAGTTCGATCTCCGCCAGCTCTTGGTCGCTCAGATCCGGGAGCTCCAGCACCGGCGAAAAGCCCGCTGATAGGCGACTGGAACCGGTCTCGCCAGTTTCGGGAACTTCTGGCCAGGAGTTCTACGGTCGAGCGTCCGTACTGATCCCGGATGCGGCGCTCGAGCTCGGCAGAGAGCATTGGCGCATGAGCTCGATCGGCGCCCCTCCCAGGCCCAGCCGCGCCGAGCCTCGCCCGCGGCCGTCGTCGCGGGCGGTGCGGTGGGGAGCATGGGCCGCGCGTCGGCATTGGTGGGTGCTCTCGGTGTGGGCGGCGGTGTTGGTCGCCTCAGCGATCGCCTACCCCCACCTGATGTCTGCGCTGGTCCCTTCGGACTACAGCGTCGGCGGATCGGACTCGGCCGAAGTCACCCACCTGATGGAAACGGAGTTCCCCTCCGCCGGGGCCGAGCAGGACGTGGTCGTCTTCGACTCGTCCACGCTGACGATCCACGACGCCGCATATATGAAGACGGTCAATCGCGTGGTGACGCGGGTAGGCCGTGCGCAGGGTGTGGTCTCCGTCCTCGGCCCGACCGAACCGGGGGCGCGCGGGCAGGTCTCGGCTGACGGGCACGCGGCGCTGGCCGCCGTCGGGCTCTCGGGCAACGACCGGCAGCGCGCGGACCGGGCCGAAGGCCTCCAGGACGCGGTCGCCGCGGCCGCCGGGAACGGCCCGGTCGAGGCGAACCTGACCGGCTACTCACCCTCGGCCAACGACATCACCGAAGTCGAGAACGCCGACGTCGAGCGGGCGGAGTCGTTCGGCGTCCCCGTCGCCTTCCTCGTCCTGCTGCTGGCGCTCGCCGCCGTGGTCGCCGCCAGCGTGCCGCTGTTCGTCGCGGTGGTCAGCCTCACCGCCACGCTCGGCGCCCTGGCGATCCTCGTCTTGGGGCTGGGGTTCGAAGCCGACGCCTTCCTGCTCTCGATCGTGACGATGATCGGGGTCGGCGTCTCGATCGACTACTCGCTCTTCGTCCTCACTCGCTTCCGCGAGGAGCTGGCCCGGGCCAAGCGCGAAGGTCGCGCCGGGCCGGTCCCCGATGCGGTCGGCGTCGCGATGACCACCAGCGGCCGCACGATCGCCTTCTCGGGGACGATCGTGATCGTCTCCCTCTTCTCGCTGTTCCTCGTCAACTCGCCGCTCTTCCACGGCATCGCGCTGGGGGCGGTGTTGGTCGTGGCGTGCACGCTCGTGACCGCCTGGACGCTGCTGCCGGCGCTGCTGGGAGCGCTCGGCGATCGCGTCGACCGCTGGGGCCTACCGCGGCGCCTGCAGCCGGCGATGGAGGAGAGCGACGCTTCGGGTCGCCCGAGCGGCTGGGAGCGATGGGCGCGCACCGTCCTCGCCCACCCCTGGTTGGCCATCCCCGCCGTCGCCCTCCTCATCCTCTTCGCGCTGCCGACCTTCGGGCTCAAGGTCGGCATCGACCTGGGGATGTCGGCGCTCTCCGAAAAGCCGTCGGGGGAAGCGGCGCTCGTCCTCGAACGCTCCTTCAGTCCGGGCGTGATGTCGCCGATCGAGATCGCCGCCTCCAACCAGAACGGCGGCCGGCTTTCCACGCAGGACCGCTCCGCGGTCGGCGAATTCACGCGCTCGGTCTCGAAGGACCCGGGGGTGACGGCCGCCTACTCGACGGTGAACGCCGAAAACGGCTCGACCCTGGCCCTGATCACCGTCATCCCGAGCTCGCCGGTCGACTCGACCGAAGCGACCCACCTCGTCGAAGGCCTGCGCGACGAGACGATCCCCGGCGTCGAAGCGAGCGGCGGCCCGCGGATGGTGGTGGGAGGGGAGACCGCCCAGTTCCTCGACCTCGGCAACGAGTCGCTGGGCAAGCTGCCGTGGGTCCTGGCGCTGGTCTTGACCCTGTCGTTCCTCTACCTGATGACGATCTTCCGCTCCCTGCTGATCCCGCTGAAGGCGGTGCTCATGAACCTGCTTGCGACCGCCGCCGCCTTCGGACTGACGACCTGGGTCTTCCAGGACGGCCACCTCTCCGGACTCTTCGGCTTCACCAGCGCCGGCTTCCTCCAGGTCTACCTGCCGATCGTCGTATTCGCACTGCTCTTCGGCCTCTCGATGGACTACGAGGTCTTCCTCATCCGCCGCATGCAGGAGGAGTGGCTGAGGACGCACGACAACGACCGCGCTGTGGCCGCCGGGATCGCCCACACCGCCCGCCCGATCCTCGCCGCGGCCGCGATCATGGCCGCCGTCTTCGGCTGCTTCCTGGTCGCCGACGTGCTCGAGCTGAAGGAGTTCGGCTTTGCCCTGGCGATGGCGGTCATCCTCGACGCCACCCTCGTGCGCCTGCTCCTCGTGCCGGCGATCATGAAGGTCGCGGGCCCCTGGAACTGGTGGCTGCCGCGCCGACTGGAGCGCATCCTGCC
>JAPVSJ010000027.1:0-10835 GCA_047519745.1 Actinomycetota bacterium
CACGCCGCCGACGCAGCCGGGATCGACCTCGCGGTCCCGCGCTCCCGGATGGCCCGCGAGCTCCCCCAGCTCGTCGACAAACTCCTCGCCTGAGAATTCCTAGCTAGACGAACAGGTCGGCGATCAGGAAGACGTTGAGGCCGATGATCAGCGCGGCTATCGCGCCCGCGAGCGCCGTCAGCCAGCCCGGGTTGGCCAGCGCGCCCATGATGTCGCGGCGCCTGGCGATGATCAGCAGCGGCACCAGGGCGAAGGGGATGCCGAAGGAGAGGACGACCTGGCTGAGCACGAGGGCATCGGTCGGGTTGGCACCGACGGCGAGGACGATCAGAGCCGGCGCGAGGGTGATCACGCGGCGCAGGTAGAGCGGGATCGTGCGACTGATGAAGCCCTGCATCACGACCTGCCCGGCCATCGTCCCGACCGAGGAGGAGGCGAAGCCGGAGGCGAGCAGGGCGATGCCGAAGACCGCCGCCGCGTTGCCGGAGACCAGCGTCTTCAGGCCGTCGAAGGCGCCTTCGATCGAGTCGATGCCGGTCAGGCCGCTGCTGTGGAAGAGCGCCGCAGCGACGATCATCATCGAGAGGTTGACCAGGCCGGCGAGCGAGAGCGCGATCACCACGTCGACCTTCTCGAAGTTGAGGATGCGCTTCCTCTCCCCCTCGTCGCGGCCGACGATCCGCTTCTGGGTCAGCGCCGAGTGCAGGTAGATCACGTGCGGCATCACCGTCGCGCCGACGATCCCCGTCGCGAGCAGGAGGCTCTCGGTGCCGGAGAAGCCGGGCAGGACGAGGTGCTTGGCGACTTCTCCCGCGGCCGGCTTGGCGTGGAAGAGCTCGATCACGAAGGAGGCGACGACCACTCCCGCCAGCGCGGTTATGCCCGCCTCCAGCCGGCGGAAGCCCCGCTGCTGGAGGGTGAGGATCGCGAAGGCGCCGGCGCCGGCAATCAGCCCAGCGGGGAAGAGCGGGATGCCGAAGAGCAGGTTGAGGCCGAGCGCGGCGCCGACCACCTCGGCGATGTCACAGGCCATCGCGACCAGCTCGGCCTGCAACCAGAGGCCGATGCGGGCGCGCGGGAAGCAGCGGCGGCAGAGCTCGGCGAGGTTTTCCCCGGTGGCGATGCCGAGCTTCGCCGACTGGGTCTGGACCAGCATCGCGATCAGGTTCGCCGCCAAAACGACCCAGAGCAGCAGGTAGCCGAACTTCGCCCCGCCGGCGATGTTGGTCGCGAAGTTGCCGGGATCGATGTAGGCGACGGCGGCGACGAAGGCCGGGCCGAGAAAGGGCCAGATCCGGCTCGCGCCGCGGCTGTGACCGTCGAGTGAGCGACGCGCAGCCGCCGCGACCGCCGCCTCGCCGGGAAGGACGTCCTCGACCGTTGCCTGGCCGTGCGGCGGGGGCGGCGGCTTCACCCGCTGCCCTCCTCGACCGGCAGGCTCAGGTCTGGGCCCGGGATCGGCGTGCCGTGGGGGTCGTGGCTGGGCTCGCCCAGCTTGGCGGCGATCAGCGCCTCGAGCTCCTCGGAGATGTGGTGCTCGAGCACCTCGGCCTCGGCGTGGACCATGTCGTCGGGCATGCCCAGCGCCTCGGAGAGGTAGGCCTCGATCAGGCGGTGGTGGCGGATCACCTCGAGCGCGACCTTCTCGCCGGCCGGGGTCAGCGTCACTCCTCGGTAGGGCAGGTAGTCGACCAGGCCCAGTCCGTCGAGCTTTTTCAGCATCGAGGTCGCCGTGGCGGGGGCGACGCCGAGCCGCTCGGCGACCTCGCCGTTGAGGACCGGGCCTGGCCGATCCTGCGAGAGCGCGTAGATCGCCTTTGCGTAGTCCTCTATCGCCTCGGAAGGTTTAGGCACGTCTAAATGATTTTGGCATATCTAAAAGACCGTTGGTGGGGCGATGGGAGTGACCCCGACCGAGCAACAGCCGTGGAGGCTCGGTCGGGGTCATCCCCGTCGCCAGTCACGGCAGCTTCCTAGAATCGGGGTATGGCTGAAGCCGTCGCAGTGGAGCTGGATGGGCAGTACCGGCAGTTGCGCGAGGAGTGTGGGGTGCTGGATCGGTCCGAGCGGGGCAAGCTGATGGTCAGCGGCGCTGAGGCGGCGGAGTATCTGCAGGGGCAGCTGACCAATGACGTCGAGGCGCTTGCGCCGGGCGAAGGGCAGTACGCGGCGCTGCTCGACCGTAAGGGTCATATGCAGGCCGACATGCGGGTGCTGCGTCTCTCCCCCGAGGAGATCTGGATCGACACCGAGGCGGAGGCGCTGGAGGCCGCCCGGCGCCACCTCGAGACGTACAAGATCGGCCGCGAGGTGACGGTGGCCGACGTCAGCGCCGAGCGGGCAGTCCTCTCGCTGGTCGGCCCGCGCAGCGTCGAGATCGCGGGCACGGCCGCGCTCCCCGAGCATGCCAACGAGGCGGCACGCGTGGCCGGAGTCGAATGCCTCGCGGTCGGCACCGGGGCCGGCATCGACCTGATCGCCAAGGCCGCGGACGCCGCCAGGCTGCGCGACGCGCTGCTGAGCGCGGGCGCCGTCGAGGTGAGCCCCGAGGCGGCCGAGGTGCTGCGCGTCGAGGCAGGCGTCCCACGCTTCGGCGCCGAGATGAGCGCCGAGACGATGCCGGCCGAGGCCGGCATCGTCGAGCGCGCCGTCAGCTTCACCAAGGGCTGCTACATCGGCCAGGAGCCGGTCGCCCGCCTCCACTACAAGGGCCGTCCCAACCGCCACCTGCGCGGGCTCGAGCTGAGCGCGCCCGTGCCCGCCGGAGCGAGCCTGCGGCTGGACGAGAAGGAGGTTGGGCGGATCGGCAGCGCCTGCGTCTCCCCCGCCCGCGGCCCGATCGCGCTGGCGATCGTCCGCCGCGAGGCCGAGCCCGGGACTGAGCTGGCCGTAGGTGAAGATGGCGTTACGGCTCGCGTGGTCGACCTGCCGTTCGGCTAGATTCCGCTCGATGGGTGGTCGGGATGGCAGGCGACTTTTCGCGGCGCCGCGGGCGACTGTGGTCGCGCTCGCATGCGCGCTTGGCGCCGTTGCGCTGCTCGGAGCCGGCTGCGGCGCCTCCGAACACCCCAACGAACCGCGTCCCCAGCCCCCGACCCGGGTCAGCGTCGCGATCAGCGAAGGCGCGATCACCGTCCAACCCGCGCGTATCGCGATCGGCCCCGAACCGACGCAGCAGATACCGCAGAACCAGCACGCCGGGCAACCGCGGGTCCACTCCGATGCGCCACTCAACGTCGTCTTCGTCGCCGCCAACCTGACCGACGTCGATTCCCATCTGCAGGTGCGCGGCAACGGCAAGGACCTGACCTCCGAGCCGCTCTACGCCAACGCCGGCGTCACCCTGCAGTCGATCCTGTCGACCGGCGTCTACCGCGTCAGCGCCGCCGGGATCCCCGGCGCCAAGCCGGCAAAGCTCGTGGTCGGCCCGTACCGCACCTCGTCTCAGAACGACCTGCTCCTGCCGTAGTCATCCGTTGGCCGGGGCGGTTACTGCATTGTCCTGTCTGTAAGCTAGAATATCTCTTAGGAGGGTTGAAGCAGACAGGCATGCTGCGTGCGATTGATACTCGCAACGTCCTGCTTGACCGGCAGGATCCGGTTCGAGTCCGGCGCCCTCCGCAGATGCTCGATCCGGTGCGGAAGTCGAGTGCTGATGCGGTTCATCGTGCTAATCTCACGGTGGGTATCAATCGCACGCGGGGTGGTTCCCGCTTCAACAGGCTCGACCCGCTCCGGCGGGTCGTTTGCTTTTCAGGGCCGGAAATTCCGGCGAAGTGCCGGCGCCGTAGCGTCTGCCTCGTTCGTCACGATCGCTGAGTGACCGTCGTACTGGCTATAGCCGTCGTCCTGCTCGCCGCCGGGCTGCTCTACGCGCTGCTTGCGCGCCCGCGCCAGGAGCCGCTCGAGCAGCCCGACCTCGGGCCCGCGATCCAGGCGGCAACCTCGAAGGCGGTCGCCGACCTGCAGCGGATGAACGCGGAGTCGCGCAAGGTCGACGCGCAGGCGGCCGAGGCGACCCTCGACAAGCGCCAGGCGGAGATCAAAGCGCTTGCGGAGCGGATCGCCAAAGGCCAGGAGAAGATCGAGAAGGAGGTGCAGCGGCGCGGCGAGACCGACCTGCAGACGCGCACCCTGCTGGAGCAGATGGGGCAGACGGTCGGCAACCTCAACTCCGAGACCGCCGGCCTGAAGAAGGCTCTGCGCCAGCCGCAGACGCGCGGCCAGTGGGGCGAGCTGCAGCTGCGCCGCTGCGTCGAGATCGCCGGTATGACCGAACACGTCGACTTCGAGCTGCAGGAGACGATCCACACCGAAGAGGGCAGGCTGCGGCCCGACGCCCGCTTCCTGCTGCCCGAGGGACGCAGCTTCGTCGCCGACTCGAAGGTCCCGCTCGACGCCTTCCTCGACGCCCAGGAGGCCGAGGTCGACACGGAGCGGATCGTGCAGCTCGACCGCCACGCGCGGCAGGCACGCGAGCACATCCGCAGCCTCAGCTCCAAGGACTACCAGGGCCAGTTCAAGGCCGGCGAGATGCCCGACCTGGTGATCTGCTTCATCCCCAACGAGCCGGCGATGCACGCCGCCTTCGCCGCCGACCCGACGCTCTTCGACTACGCCCTCGAGCGCAACGTGCTGGTCGTCAGCCCGACCTCGCTGATCGGCCTGCTGCGCACGATGGAGCTCGGCTGGCGCCAGGAGCGGATGGTCGCCGAGGCGGCCGAGATCGCCGAGGCGGCAGGCACGATGCACGCCCGCTTCACCAAGTTCCTCACCGACTTCAACACGGTCGGCAAACGGCTCGGCTCGGCCACCGGCGCCTACAACTCGGCGGTCGCCTCGATGGAGGGCAGGCTGCTGCCGCAGCTGCGCAAGGTCGAGGAGCTCGGCGTCGCCCCGGGCAAGGAGATCGAGCCGCCCGAACCGACCGAGATCACGGTCAGGGCGATTACGGCGCCCGAGCTGGACGAGGCCGAGAGCCCCGCGCTCGACTAGGATTCGGCGCCCCCGATCCCTACCCACGGAGGAGCCGGTTTGGCCGTCGATAGCAGCGCAGTCGCGAAGTTGGACGTCGAGCTTGGAACGCTGCCAGAGACGATGGCGGCGTGGGTGATCCGCCAGGAGCGTGAGGGCGAGCCCACCGACGCCTTCCAGCTCGAGCAGATCGAGGTGCCCGAGCCCGGCGCCTTCGAGGTGATCGTGCGGGTGATGGCCGCGGGAGTGAACTTCAACAACGTCTGGGCGGCGCTGGGCAAGCCGGTCTCGGTCTTCGGCTACGGCGACCATCCCGAGTACGGCCACCACATCGGCGGCTCCGACGCCTCGGGCATCGTCTGGAAGGTCGGCGAGGGCGTAACCCGCTGGAAGGTCGGCGACGAGGTCGTCGTCCACTGCAACCAGGCCTCCTATGAGGACGTCGAGGTCCACGGGCTCGACCCGCTCGCCGCGCCGAGCCAGCGGATCTGGGGCTACGAGACGACCTGGGGCTCCTTCGCCCAGTTCACGAAAGTGCAGGCGCAGCAGCTCCTCCCCCGCCCTCAGAACCTCTCCTGGGCCGACTCCTCCTCCTACGGGCTGACCTACTTCACCGCCTACCGGATGCTGATCGACCAGTGCAAGCTGCAGCCCGGCCACAACGTGCTGATCTGGGGCGCCGCCGGCGGGCTCGGCGTCTTCGCCGTGCAGCTCTGCAAGGCGGCCGGCGCCAACGCGGTCGGCGTCGTCTCCTCCGACGAGAAGGGCGAGCTGATCAAGGAGCTCGGCGCCGTCGACTACATCAACCGCGGCGAGTTCGCGGAGATGATGCGCACGCCCGAGAACCTCGCCGACAAGGCGGCCGACAAGGAGCGCTTCAAGGCCTCGCGCGGCTTCGCCAAGCGGGTCAAGGAGATCCTCGGCGACGCGCCCGACATCGTCTTCGAGCACGTCGGCCAGGCGACCTTCCCGACCTCGGTCTTCGTCGTCAAGCCGTTCGGCAAAGTCGTCATCTGCGGCGCCACCTCGGGCTTCCAGCTCGACTTCGACGTGCGCTACCTGTGGATGCGCCAGAAGCAGATCATCGGCTCGCACTTCGCCAACGCGTACGAGTGCATGCGCGCCAACCAGCTGATGGCCGAGGGCAAGGTGAGGCCCGTGATCTGGCAGACGATGGGCTTCGAGGGCGTCGCCGAGGCGCACCAGCTGCTGCACGAAAACAAGCACCTCGGCAAGATCTCGATCCTGGTCGGGGCCGAGTCCGAGGACGAGGGCAAGAACGAAGACGGCCCCGGCGCGATCCGGGCCGAGGTGGGAGCGTAGAGATGGCAGAGGTATGCACGCTCGATTGGCACATCGCCCCCTTCCGGGCCGACCGCTGGCTCGACCTCTGGGAACCGGCGGCGGCGCGGATGCCCGCCTTCGGCGCCAAGAGCTGGTCGCTGACCCGCTCGGTCGACGACCCGCTGGCCTTCCAGCAGACCTCGGTCTGGGAGAGCCGCTCCGACTTCGAGCGCTACTGGTACTCGGAGGAGATCGAGCAGGCGCGAGCCGCGGCCATCGACCTCTACGACCTGCCGATCCTGCCGGCCTGGCACACGCTCGTCGCGGCGGAATAGCAGACCTCCTCGGAGCAAGGCCGGCCCACCGGCCAGTTCGGATCGCTCAGCTGCCGCCGTGCTTGCGCTTCGGCGGCAGCACCGTCCAGGGGAAGCGCAAAGGTGACGGGTCGGCCTGACCCGACACATCGACGGCAACGACTTCGAGCACGTGCTTGCCGGGCTTGAGGTGTTTGAGCACCAGCGGAGAGAGGCAGGCACGGAGCGCCCTCCCGTCGAGCTTGCAGCGGAAGGTCGACGCCGGCAGAGACGAGGAGAGGACGAATTTCGCCGTCGAGGCCCGGGACCGCTTGAGCGGATGCTTGCCAAGGATGGTGTTTGGCAGAACAGGGGAAGGAGGCGGAGGAGGCGGCCCTCCGATCGCTCGCTGTGGCGTTGGTCCGGCGGGCGTGGGCGTCGTATAGGTGGCCGTGTAGGTGGCGGAGGAATTCGCTTTGACCGCGTGGACACGGGCGCCGCCATCGGACCAGCCCTGCCACGTGTACGTCGCGCCGCCGAGGGTCTGGGTCTGCGCCGCCGAGAGCAACACGTTGGAACCGTCGATCGCGGCGAGCTGGAAGGGCGCGGTCGCGTTCGTCAGGCCGGCGCCGAGCGTCAGCCCGGCCGGCGCCGAGGCGATCTCGAGGTTCACCGTGCGCGGGTCGATCGAGATGGTATTGGTCGCGGAGAGGCCACGCCCGTCGGTCGCGCTGAAGCTGATTTCGATATGAGAGGGCAGGTCGTGATCGGGCGCGACCAAGTCGGCTTCGCCGGTCGCCGGGAACACCTGGAGGGGGTGCGCGTGACAGGCCGAGGGACAGTGGAGCAGGCGCGTGCGCCAGTAGAGGCGCGAACCTCCGAGGACGCCCTCGTCGTCGGGAGCCCGACCCCAGAGATGAATCGTTTCGCCGACGCTCCAGAGGTGCGACGGCAGCGGTTCCTTGATTTCCGGTTCCGGCGGCGTATCTCCCGGGTACACGGTCACCTGGGCGACGCTGCTGAGCGTCTCTCCATCGGTGACCTTGACGCCCACGGTGCGATTTTTCGTCGCGTCAGTGTAGGTCTGGGTCATCTGCGGGCCGCCGGGGGTCTCATAGGTGCCGTTGCCGTCCAGATCCCAGCTGTAGGTGAGCGGTTCTCCTTCCGGGTCTTCCGATTCGCCGGCGTCGAAGTGGACTTCGAGCGGCATTTCGTCACCCCAGAGGGGGTCGGCTTTCAACCTGGCCCGCGGCGCCCCGGGCGCATAGGTGATCTGGTGCAGTGCCCCGTCGCCGAATCCCGGCCCGAAAAGGCTGAGGTAATAGAGGTCGCCGTCCGGCCCCATCTCGATGTCGACGCCGGGATAGTTCCCGCCTTCAGTCAGGAACGGCGCCACAGTCGCAGGCTGCGGCTCGCCGTCTTCGCCGCGAAGCATCGTGTAGATGCAGCCGCGCACCGAGTCGGCGAAGAACAGCGCGCCGTCGTACTTGGCGGGAAACGAGCTTCCCTCGTAGAAGGCCATGCCGGCCAGCGCCGAGCCTTTGTGGATGTCGCATTCGTCTCCCGGTACGACCCCGGCGTTATGGGTATAGGTGAAGAAGGGTGCCGTGACGGCGCCCGGTTCGGCATACAGCGCTTCGCAGAGATCTAGGCCCACGGCCGCGTAGGGACCGGTCGGTTCCGGCCCCTCGTAGCAAGGCCAGCCGAAATTGACCGGAGAGCCGGGGACCCCAGGAAAACGGTCTATCGACTCCCAGGTGCTCCACCCGACGTGCCCGGCGTAGACCTCCCCGGAGCTAGGGTCGATCGTGAAGCGGAAGGGGTTGCGGAAGCCGTAGGCGATAATTCGGCGGGCGTTGGGGTCGAGGCTGGCATGCATCGGGTTGCCCGCGAAGCCCTCACCGGTTTCGGGGTCGATGCGGATGATCGAGCCGTTGAGGTCAGTCGGGTCGGCGAGCGTCCGCAGGTCCTGCGAGCGCAGCGCCCCACCTTCGGCGGTCGGAGGGGAGAGAGCCACGCCCTTCCCGTCGGGCGGGTCCCCGCAGATGTTTTTTTCGGGCCATCCGAACTGCCCGTAGTCGACGCTGAGAAAGCTTGCTCCGTCGCCTCCGCTCGCATAGAGCGCGCCGTCCGCGCCGAAACGCAGGTCACCGATCGAGTGAGAGGAGAACTGCTGGCACCAATCTTCGACCAGGACTTTCTCGGCCGGGGCAGCGGCGGAGGGAGCCGCGTGATTCCCTTCGGCCGTGAGTCGCACCAGCCTGCCGCTGACCGGACAGGCATCGACGTCGGCGTCCGCCGGTTTTGGACATGGGTCTCCCGACGTTTCGGGCGTCCCCCATTTCGGCGCTTCGCCTTCTTCGCCCAACACGTGATCGTAGGTATAGAGCGCGTATACGTACGGACGAGTCGGGAACTGCGGGTCGATTTCGAGGCTGAGCAGCCCGCGATCGCCGGTGTCGTACACCTGGGTGCGAAGGTCCGCGAATACTTCGGGAGTCGCGTCTTCGAGGCTGTCGTAGACGAGGATCTTCCCGGTCTTCTCGGCGACGAACACGTGCCCGTCAGGGGCGAAGCGCGCCGCGGTCGGTTCGTCCAGGCCGCCGATCGCGACATGGTCTTGGAAGCCGCTTGGGAGGACGACGGCCGAAGCCGGCGCGCCAGCGGCGGTGGCGACGACGCTCGTGAGCAGGGCGACGAGCGCAGCGGTTTGACGCCTCATCCTCATGCTCGCTCCAGCGGCGCCAGCGTCAGGCCGGCCGCGTTGAGCTGCTCCCAGTAGTGCTCGGCCGGCTCGCGGGCGCCAGACCAGACGATCGCCTGGCCGGTGGTGTGGATCGCGTCGGCGATCTCGTGGCCGCGGGCGAGGGTGACGCCGGGCAGCACCCGGGCGAGCGTTGCGGCGACGTGGTCGAAGGTGTTGTGGTTGTCGTTGCGCACGATCACGCGCCACTCGCCGCCCAGGTCTGAGCCCGGGCCGGCCTCACGGGGCTTCTCGATCGTCGTCGACATCGATCGCATTATGCGTAAAGGCACTTAAAAGGGGCTTGGGACTCGGACGACTACGTCGTCGAAGCTGCCCACGGTGCCCTTGGCGTTGCCGACGGCACCGAGCGAGACGCCGGAGGTGCGGCCCTGCAGTTCGCCGGTCGAAGGATCGGTGACGTCGGCGGCGAGCTGGCCGCCGACGAAGGCGAGGATGTGACAGCTGCCCTTTTCCGGGCCGCTGGTCAAGTTGAAGGCCTGCAGGCGGATTTCGTTGGCCTGGTTGAGCCCGTGCGCCCTGACGCCCTGGGCGATGTGCAGGTACTTGATTCGGCCTTCAGGACCGATCCGGCGCAGCTGCGCCTTGCGCTGCAGGGGGAAGACGGCGAGCTGGTAGCGCGCGCCGGCGCCGCCGGCCCGCAGGTTGACCGCGAGGAAGGCCTTGCGCTGGGCCGGCTTCGGCGTCGTGTCGAGCAGGCGGCCGATCGCCGCCACCTCGAGATCGCGCCCGATAACCGGCGTGCGGTAGGCGCATTCCGGCGTCCCCTTGCCGATCGTGATGCGCAGCGCGTGATCGGAGCCTCCGCGCGCGCAACGATCGCCGTTCAGCTTGACGATCTGGGCGCGCTGCGCGGTCGACTCCATGCTGTTGCGGTAGATGCCGATCAGGGCGGCACCGGCGCTGCCGGCGAGGGCCAGTGCCGCGCCCGCGGCCAGGAAAACGGCTGCTATTCGGAGTCTCATCGCTCGCAGCCTAAACACCGGATCGGGGAAAAGATGCGCATCGTGACGGATGAACGCCGTATTTCCCGTCCGTGCAAATAACATTGGTGGCGATGTCCGAGCACCGACTGCCCGAGCGCGACCGCCCCTGGGTGATGCGCACCTACGCGGGCCATTCCGACGCCCGCCGCTCCAACGAGCTCTACAAGGGCAACCTGGCCAAGGGCCAGACGGGCCTCTCGGTCGCCTTCGACCTGCCGACGCAGACCGGCTATGACCCCGACCACGTCCTCGCCCGCGGCGAGGTCGGCAAGGTCGGCGTCTCGATCGCCCACAAGGGCGACATGCACCAGCTCTTCGACGGGATCCCGCTCGACGAGATGAACACCTCGATGACGATCAACGCGACCGCCGCCTGGCTGCTCGGCCTCTACGTCACCGTCGCCGAGGAGAACGGCATCGGCCGCGACAAGCTGACCGGGACGACGCAGAACGACATCATCAAGGAGTACCTCTCGCGCGGCACCTACGCCTTCCCGCCCGAGCCCTCGATGCGGCTGATCGCCGACATGGTCG
>JAPVSJ010000028.1:0-64871 GCA_047519745.1 Actinomycetota bacterium
CCCCTCGTGCGCAGCGGCGTCCTGTTTTTCGCCCCACCCGACGTTCGCGGACAGCCTCCGGCGCTTCTGGCGAAAAACCCAGCAAGCAGGAGGGGCACCCGACCCCCGGCCTCCCACTAGCTATTCCTGCGGCACCCCGAGATAAGGAAGAGCGAACGCCGCGATCTTGCCAAACGCCGGCGCCGCCACCGACCCGCCGTAGATTTCCCCCTGCGGCTGATCGACGACCACCGCGACCAGCAGCCGCGGATCCTGCGCCGGCGCGAAGCCGATGAAGGAGGCGATGAACTTGGTTTTCGAGTAGGTGCCGTTTTCGGCGACCTGCGCGGTGCCGGTCTTGCCAGCCAGGTTGTAGCCAGGGACGCTGACCTCGGACGCCGTGCCGCCCGGCGCAAGCACGCCCTCGAGCATCGTCCGCACCTGTTCGGCGACGACCGGCGAGATCACGCGATGCCCGCGCGGCTCTTCGACCGGTTCTTCGCCGATCTTCTCGACCAGCTGCGGCGGTCGCAACATGCCGCCGTTGGCGATCGCGTCATAGCCGGCGATCATCTGCATCGGCGTCACCGAGAGGCCCTGCCCCATCGGCAGGTTGCCGATCGTCGAGCCGGAGTATTCGTCGAGCTTCGGGACGAGCCCGATTTCCTCGCCGGGGAACTGGACGCCGGTCTGCCGGCCGAAGCCGAAGCGATCGATCCACTTGCTGAAGCGCGTGGCGCCCAGCTCCTCGCCGATCTCCACCGCGCCGATGTTCGACGATTTGGCAAGGATTTCGGCAACGCTCAGGTTCTCGGTGCCGTGTTCCTCGGCGTCTTCGATCGTGCGGTCGGCGACCTGCAGCGAGGGCGGGATCGTGAAGGTGCTGGTCGGCGTGACCACGCCTTCCTCCAGCGCCGCCGAGACGGTGAACGCCTTGAAGGTCGAGCCGGGCTCGTAGTTGAAGCCGGTCGCCCGTTCGAGCAGGTCTTCGGGGCTGGCGTTTTCGAGGTCGCTCGGGTCGACCGGCGGCCAGTTGGCCATCGCCAGCACCTGTGAGTTGCGCGGGTTCATCACGATCGCCGTGGCGCCCTTCGGCAGGTAGGTTTCGCCGACTTCGGCCAGTGCATGCTCGGTCTCCTTCTGGATCGCCGGATCGAGCGTCAGCTGCAGGTTTTCGCCGTCGCTGGCTTCCTTCACCGTTTCCAGCCGGATCGGTTCCCCCAGGGCGTCGTTGACGATCCGCCGTTCGCCGTCGGTGCCGTGCAGGACCGATTCCTCGCCCAGCTCGAGCCCGGTCAGCCCCTGGTTTTCATCGCCGACGGCGCCGATCGTCTGTGCCGCAAGGTCGCCCTGCGGGTAGGTGCGGCGGCTGTCCGGCAGCTCGCCGATCCCGGGCAGTTCGAGCCGGGCGACCCGCGCGGCTTTTGGAATTTGCACCTTGCGCTCAACATAGGCAAACCCCGATTCTTCGCTCAGGCTCTTCAGCACTTCAGCCTTTTCGAGGCCGAGGATAGAAGCCAGCTTTTCCGCGGTCTGCTGGGGCTTCTTGACCTGGTAAGGCGTCGCGTAGATCGTTTTCGCGTCTTCGGAGACGGCGAGCGGGTTGCCGAAGCGATCGAGAACGCTGCCGCGCAGGCCGGGGACGGTGACGACGTCGGTCTGCTGGTAGGCCGCCTCGGAAGCGAGCTTGCCCCCCTGCACGCCCTGCAGCCAGAAGGCCCGCCCGGCGATCGCCAGGAAGCAGAGCAGAAAGCCGGCGAAGAGAAGACCGATCCGGCGCTCGATCGTGCGCATCTGGCCTCAGTAACCCGTTCCGGCCGCCGCCAGGCGCCGCGCCGCGGTGTCGACGTCGCGCGGGCCGGCCTCTATCGAGCCGAGTTGTTCGACGGCGGCCGCGCTGAGGCCGAGTGCGGCGGCGTCGTGGGCGATGCGCCCCGCGCCGGAAAGCTGCGCGTCGCGACTGCGCGCGACCGAGTTGTCTTCTTCAAGGGCCTGGATGTTCTCGGAGATGTGCCCGGAGCTGGCCGCGAAGCTGAGCGTGATCACGTTGAGGGCGACGATCCCCACCAGCAGGACGCCGAGCACACCGATCCAGGCCCGACCGCGGGTCATCCGCACCACCAGGCCCGAGTCAGGGAGGTTGCGGACGGCAGTTGCAGTGCCGACCGCGATCGGGATCAGCTGGCCGCCGGGCCGGCGGACCGGCGCCGGCCGGCGCGCCGGAGCGGCCCTGCGGGCAGTCGCGGCAGCGGCCATCAGGCGGCGCTCCCGGCGCTCTGCGCGTCGGCGATCTTGACCGCGGCGCGCAGGTGGGCGGACTTCGAGCGCGGGTTGGCGGCGATCTCAGCCGCCTCCGGCGCGATCGCCCGGCGCGTCAGCAACTCGGCTTCGGGCTCGCGCCCGCAGGCGCAGACGGGAAGCTCGGGCGGGCAGACGCAGCCGCGGGCGCGATCGGCGAGGAAGCGCTTGACCGGGCGGTCCTCGAGCGAGTGGAAGGAGATCGCCGCCAGGCGCCCGCCGATCGGCAGCATCGACCAGGCCGTGGGCAGGGCGTCCTCGAGCGCGTCGAGCTCGCCGTTGACCGCGATCCGGATCGCCTGAAAGGTCTTCTTGGCCGGGTGGCCGGCGCCGAAGCGGGCCGAGGCCGGCATCCCGGCCTTGACCGCGTCGACCAGCTCGGCGGTGGTGCGCAGGGGCCGGCGGCGGCCGATCTCGCGCGCGATCCCGCCGGCGTAGCGCTCCTCGCCGTAGCGGCGCAGCGCCTGGGCGATGCGCGACTCGGGCCACTCGTTGACGAGGTCGGCGGCGCTGAACTCCTGCCGCGTGTCCATCCGCATGTCGAGCGGCGCGTCGTAGGAGTAGGAGAACCCCCGCTCCCTGGCGTCGACCTGCATCGAGGACATTCCGAGGTCCATGTACACCATGTCTGGGCGGATGCCTTCGCCGCGCAGGGTACGAAGACCTGCCGAGTAGTCGCCGCTGAGCAAGCGGGTCCGGCAGGGGACCTCGGCGGCAAAGCGCTCGAAACGGGCCTGCGCGGCGGGATCGCGATCGATTCCGATCAGGGTCCCCTCCGCCCCGATCGCGTCTGCGATCCGGCGCGCGTGGCCACCGCCGCCAAAAGTGCAGTCGATGGCGGTCTGCCCGGGCTGAGGCGCCAGCAAAGCGGTCAGCTCAGGGGCGAGGACTGGTTCGTGCTCGGTCGGCATGTAGATAAGGGTTGCGCGGTCTGGTCCGGTGTAGCGACGGGCTCGGTCGGACAGTGGGGCGTGGGCTTGCATCTCAGGCCGCCGCTCCGCTCGAGGCGAGGCCCTCGGCGATCTCGGGAGCGGATGCGTCGAGCTCCTCCTCCTGCTTCGCCCAGGCCTCGGCGTTCCAGATCTCCAGGTACTCGCCGGCGCCGATCACGACGCAGGGGCCGGCCAGGCCGGCGTGCTCGATCAACGGCTTGGGCACGCGGATGCGACCGGCCGAGTCGAGCTTCTCGTCGAAGGAGCCGCCGTGGAAGCGGCGGCGCAGGCTGCGCGCGTCCTTGCCGAAGGGGCTGTGCGGCGAGAGGAAGCGGTCCGACAGCTGCTCGAACTCCGCGGTCGTATGCACCCAGACGCAGGGGTCGAAGCCTTTGGAGAGAACGATTCCGTCGGAGAGCGCGGCCCGGAAGCGAGAGGGAACCGTGAGGCGATCCTTGGAATCGAGGCTGTGCTCGTAGAGACCCCGAAATGCCATCCCCGTGGTCCTTTCTGCGGGCGGAAGAAAGAGTTAGGACCGGAGTGATGAGGTGGGAGGAGCCTCACCACCCCGGTCCTGGGCTTCAACTCGAGCGCCACAGTACCCCACTTTCCCCCACTTTGCAACACGACCTCAAACAGGCGTCCCATTCGCAACCTCGATTGCAGGGGATAGGGTGGCCGCGATGAGCGCACCCGAGGCCGCGAGCGCGGCGCCCGACGACGCCAATGACCTGCGCGGCTACTACTTCCGGCTGCTGCTCGGCAAGACCGGCGTCCGGATCGCGGTCGCCCTGGCGGCCGTCGCCGGCGCAGTCGCCGGCACGCTGCTCGCCGGGCCGGCGATCGGCGCCGCCGGCCTCGCGGCGGCCCTGGTACTCGCGCTCCTGGTCGTCTTCGGAATCGCCGATTCGCGGGCCGAACGAGCGTTCTTCGACGTCTACGGACAAGAGCGCGGAATGAGCGTCTACGGCCGCAGCCGGCTGCCGCAGGCGACGCCGCTGCTGCGCAAGGGCGACGACCGCTACGCGGAGCGGATGCTGGAAGGACCGCTGGCCGACGGCGTCGACGGCGTCCTCGCTCTCTATACGTACGAGGACGAGACGACCGACGGCGAGGGCAACCGGCAGACCAACTACTACCGCTACACGGTCGGCCTCGCCGAGCTGCCCGATTGCGCCGGCTTCGTCCCCGAGCTCTATTGCCGGCGCAAGTCCGGCCTGCGCGCCCTGGAGAAGCTCGAGGACGCTTTCCGCCGTTCCAAAGAGCGAGTCAAGCTGGAGAGCGAGGCGCTCGACGAGCGCTACGAGATCTTCGCCGCCAAGGGCGAGGACGCCAACCACCTGCGCCAGCTCTTCTCCCCCACCTTCATCGTCTGGCTGACCGACTCGGCCCCCGACAAGTTCGCCTTCGAGCTGGTCGACGGCACCCTCTGCTGCTACGTCAAGGGCCACAAGAAGAAGGCGGCCGAGCTGGACACGATCCGCGCCGCCTCGGCCGCGGTCGCCACCCGCCTGCGCGACGAGGCGCTGGAGTAGCTAGAAGCCGCTGAGCAGGACGTCGGCGTTGGCGATCAGGGCGGCGGCGATCATCAGCAGGACCGAGGGGACGAGGATCAGGGCGACGACCAGCTGGATCTTTGGGGCGGCGCGGGCGGCGTGCTCCTCGACGGCGCGGCGCTGATCGCGGCGCAGCGAGGCCGCCTGACGGCGCAGCTGGTCCGCCAGGGGCGAGCCGAGGCGGCGCGAGCGCTCGATCGAGGCGCAAAGGGAGGCGACCTCGCCGCCCGGCACACGGCGGCGCAGCGCAGTGAGGGCCTCGGCCAGCGGCTGGCCGCAGCCGAGCTCGGCCATCGTCACCCGCAGCTCCTCGGCGAGTGGGCCGTTGCCCGCGCGCGCGATCTCGGCGAAGCCGGCCGCCGGGCTGCGACCGGCCGCCGAGCCGATCGCAAGCAGGTCGAGCGCGTCGGGCAATGAGGCAATCAGGCGGCGGTGGCGGCGGCGTGCCTCGCGCTCCCGCAACGCGTCCGGCAGGACGAAGCCGGCGGCCGGCAATCCGACCGCGACCAGCAGCGCCGAGCGACCCGGGGCCGCCGGGGCGACGACCAGGGCCGCGACCGCGGCGACGGCAGCGCAGGCCAGTTTCAGAGCCAGTGGGGCGCGCGTCCTCACTCGACCACCCGGGCAAAGCGCCTGATCGCGACGAAGCCGACGAGCTGCAGGGCGACTGCCAACGCCAACAGCAGCGCCGATGCCGGAGCGCCCAGCACCCCGGCGAGGAAGCCCGGCTGGATCAGCTCGGCGAAGAGCGCGCCGCCACTCGGCATCGCGACGACGAGCAGGCCGGTGAAGCGGGCCTGCGCGGTTGCCGAGCGCGCGTCCTCGGCGACGCGATCGCGCTCGGCGGCCCCCGCGGCGAAGCGGCGCAGGAGGCCGGCGAGGTCGCCCCCGGCGCGCTGCTGGCTGAGCAGCGCCATCGCGAAGGCATCGACCCTTGCCGAGCGCATCCGCCGTCGCCAGCCCTCGATCGCCGCCACGGTCGGGGCTCCCAGCTCCAGCTCCGCCCCCAACCGCGCCAGCTCGACCGTCGCCGGACCGTCGACCGAGGACGCGGCGGCGGGCAGCGAGGCGCGCAGGGAGCGGCCCGCCGCGAGCGAGTCCGCGATCGCGACCGCGACATCGGGCAGGGCGCGCTCGAGCGTGCGCCGGTAACGACGCCGGCGACTCGACACCGCCCACCCCGCCAGCCCAGGGCCGGCAACGGCCAGCGGCACCGCGACCGTCGCCCCGGCCAGGAACCAGCCGCCGAGCAGCGCCGCCCCGGCACCGACCGCGGCGAGCCGGCGCCGCTCCACCGACGAGGGCACGTAGCCCTCCTCGCCCGCGCGGCGCAACGGCTCCAGCGCAAACCGCAGCCACTGCGCGACGGCCGGCGTGGCAAGCACGGCTTCGCGAACCGCAAGCGCAGCCAAGCCTCCCGCGGCAGCCCCGACTATGGGCACCAGTGGCCCCGGCGTGCCACTCATCGGGCCGTCGCCACATCGGCGATCTCGGTGACGCGGCGCGATCCGTCGCTCAGCCGCTCGAGCTGGACGACGAGGTCGATGCCGCGGCGGACCTGTGCGGCGATCGCCTCGTGCGGCAGCCCCAGCCCGGCCATCAGGGCCAGCGTCTCCAGCCTGGCGAGGGCATCGTCTGGCGAGTTCGCGTGCACGGTGGAGAGCGCGCCGCGGTGGCCGGTGTTGAGCGCGGTGAGCAGATCCAGCGCCTCGGCGCCGCGCACCTCGCCGATCACGATCCGGTCCGGCCGCATCCGCAACGCGTTGCGCAGCAGATCGCGGATCGTCACCTCCCCCCTGCCCTCGACCCCGGCCGGGCGGCTCTCCAGTCGCACTACGTGGCGTCGCTGCAGGCGCAGCTCGGCCGCGTCCTCGATCGTCACCAGGCGGTCGTCGGGCGCAACGAAGCCCGACAGGGCGTTGAGCAGAGTCGTCTTGCCGGAGCCGGTGCCGCCGCTGACGAGGATGCTGCGCCGCTCGCCGACCGCCCGCTCCAACAGCTCGACCTGGGCCCCGGTCAGGGTCCCGAGCTCGACCAGCTCGCGCGGCCCGGGCCGGCTCGCGCCAAAGCGGCGAATCGAGAGTGCCGGCCCGTCGATCGCCAGCGGCGGTATCACCGCGTTGACCCGCGAGCCGTCGGCGAGTCGGGCGTCGACCATCGGACTCAGCTCGTCGATGCGGCGGCCGAGCGGCGCGAGGATGCGCTCGATCGCGTTGCGCAGCTCCTCCTCGTCGGCGAAGCAGGCATCGGCCGCCTCGATCCGCCCGCCGCGCTCCACATATACGTGGCCCGGCCCGTTCACCATCACCTCCTCGACGCTGGGATCGGCCAGCAGCTCCTCCAGCGGTCCGAGGCCGACGGTGTCGCGCAGCACCCGGGCGACGAGCGCTTCCCGGTCCGCGGAACCGAGCAGCGCCGCTTCGCGCCGCACGAGACCGGCCACCTCCACGGCCAGCTCCTCGGACGGCGCCGCGCCCGCCGCGGCGGCTTCGCGCCGGGCATCGATCAACCGGCCGCGCAACGAGTTGGCGAGGTCCTCCAGATGCCGCTGCCGCGCCTCCACCGCCGGCTCAATCCTCCGGCAGGAGGGTCACCTTGCGGGCAAAGCTCTCGGCGGCGATCAGGCGCAGCGCCTGACCCTTGGTCAGACCCAGGGTCGCATCGGCCGTCGTCCCCGGCCCCGGGCCTTCGGAGCCCGGCCGCAACGCCAGCAGGGGGACATGGGGTGCGGCGACGTAGGTTCGGCCCGGCCCGGCGCCGGCCGGTTCGCTGGTCACAACGACGTCGACCTTCGATCCGGACGGCGACGGACCGGCTGTCAGCAGCGCATCGGCGCCGCTGACGGCGATCTCGACCGGCCGCCGCCCGCCCGTGAGGCCGGAACCCTTATGACTCTCCCGGCGGGCAATACCGAGCTGCTGGCCAAGCAAGTACGACCCGGCCGGCAGCGGCGCGCGGGCGACAAGGCCCAACGCCTCCCCCGGCGCGACCAGTGCTCCAGGCGGCACGAACCGGGCCGGGACGCGCCGCACGGTGAGAGCCGAGCCGATCTCCTCCGGGCCGATCCGCCGCCCGGCGGCGATCCTCGCGTCGAGCACCACCACCGGCCGCAACGCGCCGTAGCCACGAACGGCGCTCGCCCCGTAGCCGTCGGCGATCGCCGCGGCACCGGCGGCGGCAAGGAGCGCCAGCAGGAGGAACGCGAGCGCTCGCCTGCGCCGGCTCATGCGGCGAGCGCACCGCGGTTGTCGGCGAGCGGAAGCTCGAACAGGGCGAGCGAGCCCCGCTGGGAGCGCCGCAGCGCGAAGCGCCCCCGATGGGCCGCCGCCACCTGGCGGACGACAACGAGGCCATGACCGTGACGCCGGCGCCCGGAGAGACGGGCGATCACGTCGGCCGGCGTGTCGCGGCGGGCATCCGGGCGCGCGGCGCGGCCCGAATCGGCGATCACGATCCGCACCGTGCCCTTGTGCGGCCTGGCGTCGACGGAGATCTCCGGCCCGCCGTGCTCGATCGCGTTGACGATCAGGTTGTCGAGGGCCTGAGCGAGCTCGACCCTGTCGCCGATCACGAGCGCGCGCCCGGCACGCCAGCGCAGCGTCAACGAGCCGCCGCCGAGGCTCGCCCGGGCCCGCCAGCGCCGCACCGCCGCTTCGAGCAGCGGCCGCATCTCCACCGCCTCGGCCGGGCGCCTGAGCGAACCGCCGCCGTTCACCTCGCGGTCGAGCCGCTCCAGCGCCGCCGCGGCCAGGCGCACCGAGCTCTCGACAGGCGGCGGCGAGCCGACCGGGGCGCCGGCGCCGGCCAGGGCAATCGCCTGCAACGGGCGGCGCAACTCGTGCAGCGCCTCGTTGAGGGCGCCGCGACGGCGACCGTTGCGCAGCGCCTGCGCGGTGGCGACCGCCGCCATCGTCGCCCCAAGCGGCCAACCAACGGCGATCTGGGCCAGCTCGGTCATCCGTCGAGAAGGCGGTATCCGACGCCCCAGCAGTTGATCACGAAGCGCGCCCGTTCGGGGTCCAGTTTGCGCCGCAGACGGCTTGCGTGCGAGTCCAAAGTCCTCGTCTTGGTCGGCATCCGGTGGCCCCAGACCTCGACCAGCAACTCGCGCTTGGAGAAGACCCGGTGCGGATCGGTGGCGAGCACCCGCAGCAACGAGAACTCTTTCTTCGACAGCCGCACCTCCCGTCCGCCGACCCAGGCGCGACGCCGGCCGGGGTCGACGACGACGTCGCCGACGCGGATCGGACCGCTGCTGCGCTGGTCGACGCGGCGCAGGACCGCCGCGATCCGCGCCCGCAGCTCCGGGTAGAGGTACGGCTTCACCACATAATCGTCGGCACCGAATTCGAGACCGCGCACGCGATCCTGGTCGGCGCCGCGCCCGCTGAGCACGATCACAGGCAGGCGCGGGTCGAAGCGCGAGACGATGCCGTCCGCTTCGCGGATCTCCTGCAACACGTCGAGCCCCGAGGCATCGGGCAGGGTCAGGTCGAGCAGCATCAGGTCGGGTTGCTTGTAGCGGCACAGCCGCAGGGCGTCGGAAGCGCTCGGGGCGGGCAGTACGCCGAAGCGATCGGCGACCAGGTTGTCGCAGAGCAGCTCGAGGGTTGTCGTGTCGTCCTCGCAGACGACGACGCTGGCGATTTCTCGTCTCTGGGGAAGCATGCACCCCCTAAGGGCGACGAGACGAAAACTCTCCCCCCTTCAGAGGCCCGCATCCGGCAAAAATTCGGAGTTAGCGGGCAGCTCGAGCACGGCGTTCGCCCGACGGTCCCAAGCAAAGCGCCGTGGCGGCACCCCATGCCTCACCGAGCAGGGCCTGCCGTCGCGATCGAGGAAGACGAGGTCGAGCGCGAAGCGCATGCCGAAGGTGTGGATGCTGCGACAGCACGGGATCAGGAGCCCGGGGCCCGCCTCGTCGAGGCCGAGATGGGAGAGGCCGAGCAGGCGGGCGCATCGGGTCGAGGCCAGGGGCACCTCGCGGGCGAGGACGGTCGACGAGGGAAGATCGCGCAGTCGGCAGGATGTCACCACCACCCAAGGGCACAGATGCCGTTTCCCTCCCCCCTCTAGCCTTCCCCCATGGCCAACGGCGGCAAGGTCGCGATCTTCGGTCCGCACCCGATGCTCTCGACCACGATCGAGGCGCTGACCGCCGACGGCGGCGACGACATCCACCTGCACGCCGCCGGACAGGGCGTCTGGGTGGCGCGGATGGCGGCCGAGCTCGGCGCCGAGGCGACGCTCTGTGGCTTCATCGGCGGCGAGAGCGGCGTCGTGCTGCGGCCGCTGCTCGAACAGCTGCCGATCGAGCTGCGCCTGGTCGAGACCGCCGCCGCGACCGGCGCCTACATCCACGACCGCCGCGGCGGCGAGCGCGTGCCAGTCGCGCAGAGCGCCAGCATGCCGCCCTCCCGCCACGAGATCGACGACCTCTTCTCAATCACCTGCGCGGCGGCGCTCGACGCCGATGTGCTCGCCCTCTGCGGCCCCTACCCCAGTGAGGCGCTGCCGCTGGAGATCTACGGCAACCTTGTCGCCGACGTGCGCGACAACGGCACGCCGGTTGTCGTCGACCTCTCGCCGCCGCGCCTCGACAGCGCGCTCGAGGGCAAGCCCGACCTGGTCAAGATCAACGACTGGGAGGTCGCCCGCTATGTCGAGGGGCCGGTCGACACCCCGGCGCGGATGCGCGCCGCGATCGAGCGCCTGCTGGAGGCCGGCGCCGGCGCCGCGATCGTCACCCGCGCCGAGCAGCCGGCGATGGTCGTGCGCGGCGAGGAGGCCTGGGAGCTGATTCCGCCCCGCTTCGAGCGCGGCGCCCGCGAGGGCTGCGGCGACTCGATGATGGGCGGCCTCGCGGCCTGCATGGCCGCCGGCCTCGACTGGGAGGAGACGCTGCGGATCGGCGCCGCCGCCGGCGCCGCGAACTTCCTCCGCCACGGCCTCGGCAGCGGCGACCGCGGCGTGGTCGACGACCTCGCCAAGCGGGTCGAGCTGCGGCGTCTTTAAAAGGGGGGCTGGACCTCGGCGCCCTCGACGATCGCGCGGGGCGCGACGTCGCGCATCCATTCCAGGTGCGGGCGCACCGACTCGACCTCGGCCAACCGCTCGAACGCCGCCGCGATCTTCGCGGGCCGTCCTCCATGCGAGGAGTGAGCGTCGCTGCTGAGCACGTGCACCAGGCCGGCCTCGGCGAGGGCGAGCATCCCATCCGCCATCTCCTCGCGCAGGAAGAAGTCGGCGGTTGCCTGGACCATGGCGCCGAGCGCGATCAGGCTCCCGATCCGCTCGAACATATCGGCGGACAGGTGGCGCTCGGGGTGGGCGATCAGCGCCCGGTGGCCGCGCTCGGCGAGGTGCTCGACCCGCCGTTCGAGGCTCTCGCCAAGCGGGCCGGGCGCCGGCTCCAGCAGCACCCAGCGACCGTCGCCCAGCGCCACCGCGCCCAGTTCCCCCTCGCTCAGATCCTCGACCGCGGTCTCCGCGACCTCGCCCCCGCTCAGCACGGTGACCGGGATCCCCTCCCCGCGCAGGTGGCGGTTGAGCGACTCGATCCGGCCCGTCAGCTCGTCGATGCGGACGTCATGGTCGTGGCGGATGTGCGGCGTCGCGCAGATCGCCTCGATCCCGTCGCCGGCTGCCTGTCGTGCCAGCCCGGCGCTGTCGCGGATGTCGAGCGCCCCGTCGTCGATGCCGGGAAGGATGTGGCAGTGCAGATCGATCAAGGCGCAAAACCTCGTTCAGCGGTGGCCGTCTGAAGGCACGCGGCTACGATGACAGGCATGATCCAGCACCTGCCGTTCGCTGGGCTGCGACGGTGGGATTGGCTTCAACTCAATGAACAAGAAGACGACCCGCAGAGGAAATTACGAGTCGGGCTCCGACTACGTGCTCGAGTACGGCGAGCTCCGCTTCGCCTTCAACGAGGGCGACTTCGGCCAGCGCGTCGAGCAGGCCGCGGTCAAACTCGGCTTCGTCCAGCAGGGACTGAGCCGCGAGGAGCTCGATGACCTGCTCGACCTCGCCGTCAACGGCGAGATCTCCGAGCCCAGCTCCGAGCTCGGCGAGCACATCAACGTCAACTGGGAGGACCTCGTCGGCCCCTCCAACCGCAGCCTCGTCCACTGGCTGCGCCGGCTCGTCTTCCGCGGCGCCTGGCTCGACCAGCGGGTCAAGGAGGGTGAGCTCGACGTCGTCTTCGACGACAGCACCCAGACCTTCGGCTACGTCCAGCCCGAGCGCAGCAACGAGCTGATCGAGCTCTCCAAAGAGCCGTCCTGGCGCCGCATCGCCTACCGCCGCTGAGGTCGTCTGACCGGCGCATCTCGGCGTCCTCGGCCGTTCGCGTGCGGAGCACGCCACACGGCCTGCGTCCTTGATCTGCTTGGTCTGACGACCTCAGCCAGAACGCTCGACCGCGGCCACGACGGTGAGTGAACCGGTAGTCGTGCCGAGACCGGCGTCGAAGAGCTCGCGGGCCTCATCGGCGCCGGCGAAGGTCTCGGCGAAGCGGCTCAGCGAATCGATCAGGACGATCACGTCCTCGCCCGCGCCGGCCCGGGAGCGGGCCTGGGCGAGGGCGTCCTCGGCGTGTTTCGCTTTGCCGGCGGAGACGATCTCGGCCTTGGGCGCCTCGCGCTTCCAGTCGGCGAGCTCCTCTGGTGTCGGGTCGACGAGCAGGGCGATTGGGTCGGGGCCGTCCGAGGCGCCGGACAGCTCCGCCGCCACTTCGCGCAGCATCGTCGTGCAGGCGGCGCGGCTCTCGGCGTAGACGATTGCCTGACGGCCCGAACCGGCGGGCAGAAGCAGGTCGTGGACGCGGATGCCCTTGGGGCGCCGGCCCCAGCGCCGGCGGCGCCGTTTGCGTTTGGGGCGCTCGCCGGCCGGTGCGGGCGTCGCCGCGGCCGCCGGCTCCCGTGGTGCGGCGGGTCGCTCGCGCTCGCCTTTCTGGCCATCGCGCGGTTTGCGCTCCTGACGGCCTCCGCGCGGCTCGCGGTCGCCGCGCCCCTCGCGCGGTTTGCGGCTGCGGCTGCGCTGGCGGGGCTGACCGGAGCCCTCTCCGGAGCGCTCGCGTTTTGGCTTGGGCGCAGCGCCCCCATTCCCCCCAGCGAGCTTGTCGATCAGCTCGGCGCGGGGCAACATCCGGTAGCGCTCGACGCCGGCGTCGGCGGCAAGCTCGTGCAGCTCGGCAATGTGCTTGGACTCGAGTTCGGCTTTCGTCATCGTCATTGCAGGCTATTCAACCGGGCCGTCGCGATGCACTTCCGCCCAGGCCTCGGCCTCGCGCTTGACCTGGCGTCGCGACCAGCCGAGCTCCTCGCCGAGCACGTCGGCGACCGAGCGGGCCACGTCGGTGCCGCGCAGCTGCGGCGCCGCCAGCAGCCCGAGCCGGGTGCGGCGCAGGAGCACGTCGGCGACGCAGCGCGCCTGCTCGAGCCGCGCGGCGATGGCTACCTCGGCGAGCAGGTCGGGGCGGCCGGGAACGATCGGCGCGGCCAGCCTCGGGTTCTCGCGGGCGAGGCGCAGCACAGCGCGCGCCGCGTGGCCATAGCGGAACTCGAGCTGGGCGATGGCCTCCTCCCCCACCCCCTCCGGCGCGTCCAGGTCCTCTGGCCGCGCCTCCATGCCGAGCGGTATCTCGGCCGTGTGGCAGGGTGCCTCGCGACCCTCGCGCTCGACTAGGCGGTCGACCGTCTGCTTCGCCATCCGCCGCCAGGTAGTGAGCTTGCCGCCGGTGATCGTCAGCATCCCCGAGGAGGTCTCATACAACTCGGCTTTGCGCGAGATGTCGACCGACTTCTTCGGGTCGCCGGTGGAGAGCAGCGGCCGCACCCCGGCGTAAGCGCCGACCAGATCGGTGTCACTCAGAGAGGTGCCGAAGAAGGCGTTGACCGCGTCGAGCAGGTACTCGACGTCGGCCTCACTCGGGCGGGGATGGTCGATGTCGCCCGCGTAGTCGTTGTCGGTGGTGCCGATCAGCGTCCTGCCGTACCAGGGCAGGGCGAAGATGCGGCGGTCCTCGCCGGCCGGAACGATGCAGGCGGCGCTGCCGGTGGAGAGGTCGTCGCGATCGAGCAGAAGGTGGGTGCCGCGGCTGGGTGAGATCCGCGGCACGTCCTCCTCGTCGGCTATCTCAGCGCCGATCCGGTCGGCCCAGACGCCGGTCGCGTTGACAACGCTGTCGGCCTCGACCTCGAAACGCTCGCCCGACTCGGCCTCGACCGCGGCGACGCCGACCGCGTGACCGTCCTTCGTCAGCACCTCGGTCACCTCGGCGCCGTTCAGCATCGTCGCGCCGAAGCGTTCTGCCTCGCCGAGGATCGTCAGCACCAGCCGCACGTCGTCGGTCTGGCAGTCGTAGAAGAGGTAGGCGTCGTTGGGGTCCCGCGCCTCCAGCGAGGGAACCATCTCGAGCAGCTCGTCGCGGCCGATCGTACGGTGGCGGTCGGGCGACCAGTAGAAGTCCTCGTCGGTGTCCTTGGAGGAGCGCATCTCGCGACGGCTGCGGCCGACCCGCGTGGTCGCCATCACGTCGTACATGTTGAGCCCCATGCCGAGTTTGCGGTCGCGCGGTTCGTCCTCGAAGGAGGGGACGACGAACGGCGTCGGGTAGACGAGGTGTGGCGCCAGCTGGACCATCAGCTGGCGCTCCAACAGCGCCTCGCGGACCAGGCCGAGGTCGAAGTTCTGCAGGTAGCGGAGGCCGCCGTGGACCATCTTCGAGGAGCGGCTGGAGGTGCCGATCGCATAGTCGCCGCGCTCCAGCAGCGCCACCGAGTAACCGCGCGAGGCGGCATCGAGGGCGACCCCGGCGCCGGTGATGCCGCCGCCGATCACGACCACCTCGAAGCGCCTGCCGGCGATCTCCTCCAGCGCGGCGGCGCGGGTCAGCATCCGACGGCCATCACTCGAGGTAGGTGGTGGTCTGGGCGACGGGTGGGCGCTGCGGCGGCTCTTTCTCCTGCCGCCGGGGACCGAGGTGGAGGAGACCGACGAAGCGCTCCTCGTCGGGCAGGCCGACGGCGGCACGGCCCGCGGCCGAGCGCAGCAGGCCGGGGGTGCGCCAGTAGCCGGCGAGGCCGCGAGCGTGGGCGGCGAGCAGGACGATGTAGGAGGCGACGGCGGTCGCGTGCAGGTCCTCCTCGTCCTGGACCGGGTCGCCCGAGAGCAGGCAGGAGACGACGATCAGCGTCGGCGCGCGGTCGAGCTTGGCCGCCCCCTCGGGGCCCGCGGCCCGCTTCAGCCGCTCCAGCGCTTCCACGCCGACGACGCGAAAGCGCCAGGGCGCGGTCAGGTTGTGGTTCGGCGCCCAGCGCGCCAGCTCGAGCAGCTGCTCGATCTGCTCGCGCGAGAGCGCCTCAGACCCGAAGGCCTTGTGGGTGCGGCGCGTGCGAATCGCGGTCTCGACATCCATGCCGCCGAGCGTATAGCGCGCCGGCTACCAGCTGAAACGGCGGCCGAGGAAGAGGACGCTGCCGAGGGCTGCGGCGGCCGTGGCGAGGCCGACGCCGATCGGGGCCCAGGGGCTGGGACCGGGGTTGTCGCCTGCTTGGAAGCTGGGTGCGGACGAATGCGTGGGGACGGGCGCGGCTTCGTCGCCCCGGGGGACGACTCCACCCGGTACGCCCGGGATTACGCCGCCCCCGGTTGCCGGCGGGATGGTCGGGGGACTGCTGCCGATGCCGCCGGTTGCCGGCGGAACGCTGCCGGTGCTGCCTTGGCCGGGCGATTCGGCCGATTCCGGGCTCGTGCCAGTCTCCGGCGGCACGACCGGGCTCGCCGTGCCGAGGTCGGTTTCGGGCGTCGCGGCGGGCGCGGCGCGCGGGACCGGCGGGAGCGGGAAGGAATCGCCCGCCGTCGCCGCCAGCACCTGACCGGTGACCCAGACTGGCGTCTGATCGCTCGACGCCGAGTAGCGGTAGTGGCCGTCGGCGTCCTGACGAGCGGCGAGGTATTCGAGCGGGCTCTTGCCCTGCTCGTGCACCGAAGCCGGGTCGACCCCCACCGCCACCATCCCCTGGACCGCCCAGGCGGTCGACTGGGAGTTGACCGCCCCGGAGCCGCCGATCGCAAAGCCGCCGCTGGGCCGCTGGACGTTGCGCAGGTAGCCGAGGCCGTGCTTGGCGACGCTGCTGTCGGGCATCGCCTGCATCGCGGCGCCGGTGCCGTCGGCGGTGCTGGGCGAGCCGGGGACGTCGCCCCAGCCGCCGTCGCTGTTCTGGACCTTGGCCAGCCAGGAGATCGACTGGTCGATGCCGCCCCCGCCGGCGGCACGCAGTGCGATCACCGCGAACGCCGTCGACCCCGGCCAGCCTTCGTAGGAGCCGTTGCTGCGGCGCTGGTCGGCCAGCGCCGCGACCAGGTCGTGACCGCCGAAGTCACGAGGGTCGACGCCGGCGCCCTCGAGGGCGAGGATCGTGCGGGCACAGTCGCCGGGGCTGCTCAGCTCGCCGACGTGGCCGCGCAGGTAGCCGACCGGGGTGTGTCCTTCGCCGGCTATGTCGAGCGGGTTGCGCCCCGAGGCCTCGAGCCCCAGCATCGCCCAGGCGGTCATGTCGGGGGCCGAGCTGTGGCCCGGCGCGGATCCCCAGCCGCCGTCGGCGTTCTGCGCCGAGACCAGCCACCCGGCGGCGCGACTCACCTCGGAGGCCTGCGCGCGGGTCGGCAGGACGCTGGCAAGCGCAAGCGCCAGCAACAGCACCGAGGCAACGGCAGGGGCGTGCCACTCGAAGCGCCGGCGGAAGCGGACCAGCATGCGGATCATCGCCGGCCCGGCGACCAGCGCGAGGGCGGCGTTGCCGATCGCGTGGGCGGCGTCGAATGGCACGGCACGGGCCTCCAGGGCGAGAAAATGCTTGACCGAGAGGTCCCCTCCGTAGGTCGCCATCAAAGAGAAGTTCAGCAGAGCGCCGTAGGCGACGCCGGCCAGGGCGCAGACGACGGCCAGCGTGAGCCGACCCACGCGCGGGCGCACGACCGCCAGGCCGGCGCCGATGATCCCGCACATCCCCCACCCCGCCATCTGCCACGGCGTCCAGGGACCCTGCCCGAACCAGAAGTTGGACACGAGCGCGGCGAGGCCGCCGACCGCGAATCCCGGCGCCGGGCCGAGCGCGTAGCCGGCGAAGATGACGATGTCGGTGGTCGGCTTGACGTTGGGCAGCGCGGCGAAGGCGAGCCGGCCGGCGACGGCGAGGGCGGCGAGGGCGGCAACGAGGGCGACGACCTGCGAGGTCGGCCGCGAGCGCTCATACCAGGCAAAGCCGCCGAGCAGGGCGGCGCCGAGGATGAGGAAGCTGGTCAGCTCCCAGCTCATTGCGGGCGCTCCCGATCGAGCGCGGCGGCGCCCTGCTCGGCGGTGATCACACCGGGGAGGTCGAGGATGCGCGCGACCTCGGTGGCGAAGTACCAGCCGCCGGAGAGGATCTCGGCGGCGCTGCCGTCGGCGATCACGACCCCTTCTCCCATCAGCACGACCCGCTGCGCGAAGGCGGCGGCGAACTCGACGTCATGGGTCGCGACGAGGACGCCGGCGCCACGGCCGGCGAGGGTCTCGATCAGCTCGACGAGGTCAGCGCGGCGGGCGCGGTCCATGCCCCGCGTTGGCTCGTCCAGTGCGATGAGACCCGGCAGCTCATCGCCTTCCATCCGCCCGGCCAAAGCAATCGCCAGCGCCAAACGCTGCCTCTCTCCGCCAGAGAGATCGCGCGGATCCGAATCAGCCTTCTGCTCCAACCCGACGATCCGCAGCGCCGCCAAGCCATCGTCCCCCGGAAGCTCATCCCCCACTCGCTCGCGCACGAGATAGTCGCTTGGGTTCTGCGTCAGCAGGGCCATCTCGCCCGGGACTGCCGTCTTCCCCCGAACTGGCTCGACGAGGCCCGCCAACGTTCGCAGCAGGGTGCTCTTGCCCGCGCCGTTGCGGCCCATCAGGGCTACGCGCTCGCCGCGGTCGATCTTCAGGTCGATTCCCTTCAGCACATCGTGGGGCTCGTCGCCTTGGTGCAGCTCTACCCAGAGATTCCTTGCTTCGGCGGCGGTTACGGGGGGACGGGACCGCGGGTCCCGGTCGCGTGCTGGGTTTTTCGCCTTGGAGTTCGCGTCTCTCGCCGACTCGGTATCGCGAAAAACAGGACGCCGCACCCGACCGTGACCCCCGATCCCGTCCTCGCGATCGCTGAGGATGGTGCGGGCATCACGCACGCCTATGGGGAGAGGTTCGATTCCCGCCAGTGAAAAGAGGCGCGCGGCGGGAGTCTCCAGGGCGGTGTCGGCTTGCTGGGCCCAGGCGAGGAAGTCTCTCGGGGAGCCGTCGAAGGCGATCAAGCCCGAATCCATGGCGATTACCCGGTCGGCGGCGGCCAGGCAGCGCTCGAGACGGTGCTCGGCTAGGAGGATCGCTACGCCCCACTCCTCGTTGAGGCGGCGTAGGAGCCAGATGAGCTCGTCGCCCGCTACCGGGTCTAGTTGGGAGGTGGGCTCATCTAAGAGGACGAGCTTGGGGCGGGTGACTAGAGCTGCTGCAAGGGCCACGCGTTGGAGCTCACCGCCCGAGAGGGTGTCGACCGTGCGCTTCAGGAGGTGCGGGATGGCGAGGGCCAGGGCCACCTCCTCCACAGCGCGGGAACGGGAGGCTTGCGGGTCGCCGCGCATCTCCAGGGGCAGCTCTATCTCCGCCGCGACGGTGGTCGAGACGATCTGGGTCTCCGGGTCCTGGGCGACGTAGCCGACGACGGCTGCCAGCTCTCCCGGGCCGCTGGAGATCGCGTCGAGGCCCGCTACCTCGACTCCGCCCTCGATCTCGCCGCCGTGGAAGTGCGGCACCAGGCCACAGGCGGCGCGCAGCAGGGTCGTCTTGCCGCAGGCCGAGCGTCCGGCGAGGAGGGCGAACTCGCCCGGGGCGAGCGACAGGGAGACGTCGCTGAGAGCGCACCCGACATTCACCCCATTCAGGTGTGGTGAATGTCGGGTGCGCGCGGCGGCCGGGTAGGAATACGAAAGGCGCTCGATCGCAAGAGCCGGGGCGGCGCGGGTCGCGAGCTCAGCGGGCATCGCGCCTCCTCGGGGCGAGGCCGGCGATGACGATCAGCGCCGAGAGGGCGACGGTCCCCAGACCGACTCCAACCTCGATCGTCGGGTAGGCGTGAAAGCTGTCGGCGCCCAGGACCATTCCGGCGATCGCCGCGATCAGCACCACCGCGCCGGTCAGGTAGAAGCGCCGGTCGTACCTCGACCGCTTGTTGCTGGATTGTCCCCGCCGTAGTGGGGAAAAAGCTGCAACAAGCGAGTGGCGGCGCGGGGGTTCGAGCGCGTATCCCCTCAACTCGAGCGTCGCCGCCACGTCCACGGCCCTGTCCAGGGAGCCCGCCATGAGGCGGCGCAGCAGCGTGGTGCGGCCGACGGGCGCTGCTGCCGGGCCGCGCAGCCGGCCCGCGTCCTGCAGCCGGGTGGCGTCGGCGACGGCCACGGGGACCAGGCGGGAGATCAGCGCTGCGGTCAGCGCCGAGCGCCCGGCGATCGGGCGCAGCCCCCGCAGCACGCGATCCGGGTCGACACAGGCCGAGTAGACGGCGAAGGCGATCATTGCCACCCCCGCGCGCAGGCCGAGGATCGTGCCTTCGACGATCGCCTCGGCGGTGACGTCGACGCGGCCCAGAAGCGGCACTTCGCCGAAGCGAATCAGCACGGTCTCGCCGCGGTCGACGACCAGCGCGTTGACGACGACGATCAGCAGGGCCAGGGTCAGCCCCATCCGCAGCGCGACCCGCACGGCGCCGCCCGCCCCCGCGGTGTAGCCGGCCAGGGCCGCCGCGACCCCCACCGCCGCCAGCACCAGCGGGTTCGAGTAGAGGAAGGCGACGGCGACGAGGGCGCCGAGATAGGTGATCGCTGCTCCTGGGGAAGCGGTCTGCAGCGGCCCCGGGCGCGGCGTGTAGGCAAAGGGTGACCTCATCGTGACCTCACCGGCAACGGCGTCTCCCGGCCGCCTTCCGTCGCCACCGCGTAGCGGTCGCGCAGATGCGCCGCGTCGAGCAGGCCGGCGGCGGCCAGCACACCGGTGGCGGTCGCGCCGGTGAGGAGCCAGACCGGCGGCGCTTCGAAGCGGCGCGTGGCGGCGACGAGGCCGGCACCTGGGCCGAAGGCGCGGGCCGGCTTGCCGCTTTCGTCGAGCCCCTGCAGCCGGTAGCCGCCGGCATGCGGGCTGAAGTCGGCGAAGACCCCGCTCACCTGCGGGCCCTGCTCGAGCTGGGCCGCTGCCGGATCGTCGCGCAGCTTCGCCCAGGGCCCGACGAGGACCCGGATCGCGTCGACGGACGGGCTCGATGCCGGCTCGATGCCGGCTGCGCGGAGCCGCCGGCGGACCACGCCGCAGGCGGCGCCGGCGCCTCGGCATTCGAGCGCCACCGGATGGGGCTTTCCTTCGTAGCCGCCGCGAAGCGGCCGCGGCCAGGAGCCGACCACGGCCGGGACACGCTCGGCGGCGGACCAGTCGTGGTAGTCCCACCAGATCGCCTCGCCCCCCCGCAGGGGGAAATCGGCGGCGCCGACCGGGGACTCGACCCCGTTGACGTAGAAGAACCAGTCAGAGGATTGGCCGAAGCGCTCGTCGGCTTCGAGCCCGTCGATCGCCTGCACGAAGCCGCCGCTGTAGCGGGTCGCGATCTTCGCCTCGCGTTCGAGCACCCGCATCACCGTGTCCGATTCGGAGGCCTCGACGCTCATCGGCGGCTGCACCTGTGTCGAGCCGTAGTCCCTGGTCACCGTCAGCGAGACCTCGCCGACGCCCGCGCCGGGGCCGAAGCCGCAGCCGGCGGTCGCGAGCGCCGCCGCAAGGAGCAGCGCGCTCGCGACCGCCGTGCCACGGCCCCGCATCACGGGGTCAACTCGCCGGACACGCCCCGCTCACGCAGACCGCCGCCTGGTTGGACGGGATGTCCTTGCCGTGAGTGGCGCGGAGGGTCGCCGCGCCGGTCAGGGTCACCGTCGCGCGGCCTTCGGCGTCGGTCGGCGCCGACGCACCGGTGACCGTCGCCCCCCCGGCCGGCTTGCGCTTGCCCTTGTCGTCATAGGCGAAGACACGGACTTCGAACGGCGCCCCGGCACCGGCTTCGGCCGGCGCGACCAGCGACAGCTCGTTCGGGTAGGGGTAGGGCTCCAGCGCCCAGAGCACTTCGTCGCCCGCCTCGAGCTTGACGAGTTCGCCGCCCAGTTCCGGATCCTTGTGGTTGACCTTCAGGTACCAGGAGAGCTTCGACGTCGCGCTGTAGCCGCCGACCCCGCAGATCCCGAGGCCGAAGTCGAACGAATCGGTGAGCAGCAACGGCCTCAACGCAGCGGTCGACTTCGCCGCCTGGCCGAGCAGGCCGAGCGCGGTTGCGCCCTTGATCTTCACCGCCCTGCCGCTGCCGCCGGTCCCCTTGCCGAAGCAGGTCGCCTTGGGGCTCGTCGGAACCGAGGTGGTGCCGGTCCTCAGCGCCTCTTCGGCGAGGACCTTGCCACCGCCACCGACCACGCGCAGGTCAACCGGGACCTTTGCCGTGGCGATCGCGGCGGACGATGCGGCAAACAGGACGGCCAGCGCGCAGGCGATGACCAGCCGGAACGGGATGAGTCTTGGCATTTAAGCCACCCTTTCCTCGAGGGTTGTCATGGCTGGCCGGGGACAGGTCTCCTGGCTTCCGGGAATCGGTCCGCCGCGCCTTCCCGGGGATTCTGTGTCGCCCCCAGTGGCTGACGCAAAACACGCGCCCACGGCTTCCTTCGCCCGGTCACAGTGGCGGGACCGCGCCGGTTTCGCACCGGACTTCCCTTGACCACCGACCGTATGTACGCGGCAAGTCTATCCCGCCGCGGGACGGCAACGAGCGCTACGGGTGCTTTTCGGTGTCCTTGGGCGACTCGAAGGCGGCGAGGGCGACGGTCATCGGAATCGGCTTCTCGCCCGATTTGGCCATGCGCTCGTTCGCGTCGTCCTGCTCTTCGTAGAACCAGTAGAAGAGAGCATTGATTTTGGCGATCACGTTTTTCCAGCCCTGCAGGTCAAGACGCAACGGCATCCAGCTGAGGTGACGGTCGTCACGGGCGTCCATGGTCCCGGCCTCCATCGCTTCCTTTACCTTCGCATTGAAGGTCTCGATAATCCTCCAGCTGACCAGTCTCTTCATCGACGCTGGCACGTCGGGCCATAGCTCGTCGTCGAACACGGCGGACTCCGTCGCCCTGAAGAAATGCTCGACGGCGCCGCGCCGCTTCCCGCCAGTGGCTGTCCTGGTCTCTTCGAGCCAGCCGTATTCCTTCAAGAGGTCAAAGGCGCGGGAGACCCTCGGGAGCGACCCTCCACCGAACTCCTTGTAGAACATTTTTGGGCTCATCTCCCTCAGATTGCACTCCGCCAGGATCTTCATCCGCAGCGGATCGGCGAACACTTTGGACAAGCGCAGCATCAGCGGCCATTGGGCCTCCTTATCCGACTTCAGGTAGTACGTCATAAGCCCTCCAGTGCTCTCCGTTTGTCTGAGTGCTGACGCAAAGCCTATTCGGTTTTGTAGCGGAACTGTCTGAGTCCTCATGCGGTTCGGGCCGCCCATTACAAACGCTCGGGTTTTTCTGAGCATGATTCAGACAGGGAGGTGAACCATGAAGCTTGCGGCTAGCGAAACCACCGTGCCGGTCTTCTCCATCTCAAAGGGCGGCTGATCTGTCCTGAGCGGAAATCACCCCGAGCCCTCGGCGTTCTGCCGGCGGCTCGGGGTCCATCCCCGTCGCCCTGCCTGGAAGCCGAAATCTGCCGAGTGCGATGGGTCCGAAACATTTGGTCTAAACATTCGATGTGAAAACGTCACTAAGTATTCCTACACTGCTGCCGGAATTCCTTAACACCCTGTTCGTTTGGGTCGATCCAGATTGAGAGAGGATGCGGGAGATGGCAGGCAAAGGCGGGAAGCGGAGGGGCGGCAAGAACCCCGATGGCGAACACCGGGCCAACCTGATCAACGCCATCGCCCACCCCTTGAGGCGGCGCATACTGCGCGTGCTGGGTGACCGGCGTGAGCAGTCCAGTCCGGCAAAGATGGCCAAGGAGTTCGACCTGCATGTCGGCACGGTCGGCTACCACGTAAGGGTCCTGGAGGAGCTCGGCGCCATCAGGCTGACAGACGAAGGAATGGTCCGCGGCGCGGTCGAGCATTTCTACGAGACGACGATCGAGGACGACCCCCCGATCGAAACGCTGCTCGAGGAAACGCGGGAAGTGGACGACGAACGCGCGTAGTCCAGCGTTGCTGAACGTTCGTCCGTTTCGCTTGGATACTCGCGGCGCCCCCGCTTAGGCTCGGCCCGGATCTGGAAACCGGGACGTTTACGGAGGGGACATGAAGCAGGGGATCTGGCGGAACTCGCCGGCGTTGGTGGTCGCCGTGATCGCGCTTTTCGTCGCGCTCGGCGGCAGCGTCTACGCGGCAAAGAAGGCGAAGCTCGACGGCCGGGCGATCCGGGCGAAGTCGATTCCCGGCAACCGGCTGAAGCCGCGCTCGATCGCGGCCAACAGGCTGATGCCCGGCGTCCTCGCCGACAGCCTGCCGAGCGGTCAGCTGACCGGCGCCGACATCAACGAGCTGACCCTCGGCCAGGTGCCGAGCGCGACGCATGCCGACTTCGCCGACAGCGCGCAGAGCGCGGTCGACGCGCAGACCGCGCTCAACGCCGTCAATGCCGTCGACGCGAAGACGATCAACGGGCACAGCGTCGGTTGCCTGCCCGGCACCCAGCCCTTTGCCGGCGCCTGCTGGCAGAGCTCGGTGAACAGCGCCGTCGACGCACCAACCGCGGCGCGCAAATGCGCCGCGAAAGGAGCGACGCTGCCGGAGGCGCTGCAGCTCGCCGCCTTCGCCGAAGAGCCCGGCGTCAACCTCGACCCGGGGGATGAGTGGTCGGGGGACTTGACAACATTTTCGGGACCAAACGCATATGGCGTGGTTACCGTTTCTGCGAGTTCCGTAGTCGACGACGACCTCTCAACTAAAACCCACGCGTACCGCTGCGTGATCCCGCTGCTCACGTAGCTCTATCCTTCCTCCGATGCGAATGGGCCCGCACAGCGGCTGGTCTCGCGCGACCGGCGCGCTGGCGACGCTCGGCGTCCTGCTCGTCGCGCTCGCCGCACCCGCCGGCGGGGCGGCCGCGGCGCGCCTCCACCCCGCCGCCGCGACGAGCCGGGGAGAAGCGGCGCGGACCTCCAGCTACTGGTCGGCGGCGCGGATGCGGGCGACGCCGCCGCTCGACGCCGCGCCGGGCGCCGGCATCACCGCGCTCGCCAGCTTCGCCAACGTGAGCGAACCGACGGTCGCCCCCAACGCCGTCAACGGGCGCCTCTTCGTCCGTCAGGGAAAAAGCGAGGGCTTCTGCTCGGCGACGGCGATCGACAGCGCCAGCCGCAAGCTCGTGCTGACCGCCGGCCACTGCGTCAACTCCGGGCCGCAGGCCCCGAGGGGGCGGAGCACCTGGTCGAACCTGCTCGAGTTCGTCCCCGCCTACAGCGGCGGCACGGCGCCCTTCGGCGCCTTCATCGCCCACCGCGACTCGGTCTTCGCGCCCAAGCAGTGGGTCAAGTTCGGCAATCCCAACTTCGACATCGGGGCGATCGTGACCGCGCCCAACGCCGAAGGCGTCGACGTCGCCGACGCGGTCGGCGGCGGCGCCAGGATCGTCACCGACCTGAGCCGCAGGCAGACCTTCGATACCTTCGGCTACCCCGGCAGCTCGCGCTGGATGCAGAGCTGCGAATCGCCCTACGTCGGCGACGACATCATCACCTACCGGATCCCCGGCCCGCCGACGCTCGCGATCGGCTGCCACTGGGTGCCGGGCGCCAGCGGCGGCGGCTGGCTGATCGAAGAAGGCGCGGCGATCGACGGCCTGACCAGCTACGGCAAACCGGGCGACAGCCACCACACCTTCGGCCCCTACTTCAGCAAGCGCAACGTCGGCAACCTGACCGCCGGGCTCTAGAGCAGGTCCCGGTAGAAGCGGTAGTCGCGCCGGTCGGGGCGCAGGTTGGCGGCCAGCGCCAGGTGATGGCGGGCGCGCTCGGTCTGACCGGTCTTGGCCAGGGCGCGGCCGAGGCAGAAGTGGGCGAAGTCGTTGACCTGGTGGGTGTCGACCACGGCCTCGAACTCGGCTGCGGCGGCGGCGAAGCGCCCGCAGCGGAAGTAGGCGCGGCCCAGCGCCTCGCGCACCGAGGACTTCTCCGGCGCCCGCTGCGCGGCAGCCTCCAGCGGCGCGGTCGCCTGCTCGAAGTCAGCCTCCTCGAGCAGCTCGATTCCACGCCTGTAGAGGGTGAAGGTCGAGTCGCTGTCGGCGAAAGCCATCGACCAAGTGTAGGCACCGGCGGTGCCGGCGAAGCTAGCCGACGGCGTCGGCCCAGTCGCTCAGGCGACCGGCGAACTGGGGCGTGGCGGGACCGACCTCGACGATCTCGTCGGCCGGGATGTCGGCGCGGCGGGCGGCGGCCCTGATCGCATCGGGGGACGGCGCCTCATAGAGGCAGTAGGTGCGGCGGCGATCGGCGCTGAGGAAGGAGAAGAGCCAGCGCACGCTCTCGTCGCCGTTGATCTCCTCGATCAGCTCGACGTCCTCGTCCTGCAGGTCGAGCTGGTCGGCGAAGGTGCGCTCGATCATGTAAAGCGCCATCGGTTGATCGTAGCGGGGTCTTGAACCGGTCAGGCCAGGCCGTGGCGGTGGGCGTAGGAGGCGGCCTCGGTGCGGTTGGCGCACTCGGTCTTGCGCAGGATGCTGCGGATGTGGTTGGCGGCGGTGTGCTCGCTGATCGTCAGCGCCGCGCCGATCTCGCGGTTGCTGAGCCCGCGGGCGACGAGCTCGAGGATCTGCGCCTCGCGCGGCGAGAGCCCGGCCGGCAGCCCCCCGCCGGGCGGCACGCCCCCGAGCGACTCGATCCTGGCGAGCAGGCCGGCCATGCCGATCCGCTCGGCCAGCGCCCCGGCCTCGCCGAGCAGCGCCTCTGCCTGCTCGCGCCGCTCGCGCCCGCGGCCGAGCAGGAAGCGGGCGTACTCGAAGGCGGTGTGGGCGACCCAGGTCGACGCCTCCATGCGGCGGTTCAGGCCCAGGGCGGCCTCGAAGTGGCGCTCGGCCGCCTCCCCCTCGCCCAGCGTCGCGGCGAGCATGCCCAGGTAGCGGTCGGCGGCGCCGTAGCAGGCGACGAGGTGGCCGATCATCACGTTGCCGCCGGCGAGCGGCTCCAGCTCCGGATAGAGGATCGCGGCCATCGCCTCGTCGCCGAGGGCGGCGGCGGCGTCGGTCAGGTAGACCAGCGTGGCGAGCCAGAGCGAGTCGCGAAAGCCGTCGATTCCCTCGCTCGCGAGGCGGGTGAGCTCCCGCTTCGCCTCGTCCTCCATGCCCAGCTCGGCGAGCACGGCGACCAGGCCGGGCTGCCAGGGGCCGACGCGCTCGGGGTCGCCGGCGAGCAGCCTGACCGTCGGCGCCAACTCGGCGAGGCGACCCTGCTCGCGGCGGATGCTGAACATCTGGATCCCATAGGTGCCGGAGGCATCCCGCCCGCTCATCAGCCGGCTCCACTCTTCCGAGCGCCGCGCCATCGCATCGGCCTCTTCCAGGCGGCCGTCGCAGACGGCGATCGCGGCGCTGTAGTGCGCGGCGACGTGAGCGTGAAAGGGCTGCGCCGTGCGCTCCGCCATCTCGTGCAGGGCGGCGACCTCGGCGCGGGCCGAGTCGAGATCGCAGAGGGCGACGAAGGTCGGCACGCGCCAGGCCGTCGCGTCGGCGCGCAGTTCGGCGTCGCCGAGCTCCTCCGCCAGGTCCCGCGCCTCGGTCAGCATCGCGAGGATCTCCTCCAGCGAGCTCGTGCCGCGCGACCAGTAGGAGCGCACCAGCACCTTCGCCAGCCCTGAGCGGTCGCCGCGCTGTCGGGCGAGGGCGACCGCGTTGCCGCGGACGATCGCGCCGCGCTCGCGCTCGCCCTGGAAGTCGAGCGCACGGGCGAGGCCGGCGAGCAGGCCGATGCGCAGCTCGTCGTCCCCGTCGCCGAGGGCGGCGATCCCCTCCTCGAGCAGCTCGATCGAGTCGGGGATGCCGAGGCCGGGACGCCAGCAGGCGTCCTCGTAGCCGATCGCGGCGCGGGCGAGCAGCTCGGCGCTGCCCTGCTCGCGGGCGATCGTCGCCGCCGCGGCGAAAGCCTCCAGCGCCTGCGGCGCCTCGCCCGCCCGGTGGCTGACCGCGCCCAGCTCGAGGAAGATCTCGGCGCGGACCACCGGGTCGTCCACGCCCACCTCGATCGCCGTGCGCAGCCCGTCGGCGGCCTCCTCGAAGGCCAGCGCCCCGGCGGCGGCGCGGGCGGCCCGCAGGTTGTGCTCGACCGCGCGCTCACTGCCGCCGAAGGGAACCCCGGCGGCGAAGTGGTGAGCGAGGTCGGCGAGGGCACGTCCGGAGTCGGCGCCGGCCGCTTCCAGCGCCTCGCCGACGCGGAGGTGCAGCTCGGCCCGCCGCGCCCGCGAGAGCCCGTCGTAGAGCGCCCGCCGGACCAGCTCGTGGGTGAAGCGGCAGGTGAGGCCCTGCGAGGGCAGCTCCTCGATCATCCCGCTCGCCACCGCCTGCTCGAGCGCCGCGAGCAGCTCGGGCTCGGCCAGCCCGGTCGCGTGGCGGAGGACGCTGAGCTCGAACTCCGCACCGACCGTGGCGGCCAGCTCGAGCAGCTCGATCGTCTCGGGATCGAGGCGGGAGAGGCGCTGCCCGGTGACCTCGCGGACGCTTTCCGGGCTGGCGATCCCCTCCAGCGGCTGCGCGACACGGATCGCCCCGGCCGAGACCTCTACGGCGCCGGTCTCCTCGAGCGCCCGCCAGAGCTCGCAGACGAGGAACGCGTTGCCGACGGTGAGACTCTGGATCGTCGTCGCCAGCCCGTCCAGCTCGGGCCCCGGTGCACATCCGGTGGTGCGCTGGACGAACTCCCCGATCTCGGCCTCGGAGAGTCCACCCAGCCGCAGCCGCTCGACCGCCTCGGAGCGGCGCAGGTCGGCCAGCGTGTCGGCCAGCTCGGGCGCCACGTCGGCCTCGGTGTCGCGGAAGGTCGCCAACAGCAGCAGGCGCGCGTCGCCGGCGCTCTGGGCGAGGTGGCGCAGCAGGAGCAGGGTCGGGGCGTCCGCCCAGTGCACGTCCTCGAGCACGAGCAGCAGCGGCCGCGCGCGGGAGGCGCCGCTGAGCAGATCGGCGACGGCGGTGTGCAACCGCAGGCGCTCGGTGTCGGGGTCGGCCTCGAGCGGCGCCGGCAGCCCGCCGAACCTCGCCGCCAGGTCGGGCAGCAGCCGCGTCAGCTCACCGCCGCCGTGGCCGAGCGCGACGCGCAGCTCCTCCTCCTCGACGACGCGGGCGAGCCGGTCGAGCGCGGCGACGAAGGGGCCGTAGGCCATCCGCACGACCGCGTCCGCGGCTCCGTAGAGGACCAGCGCCCCGTCTGCGGCCGCGGCGGCGGCGAACTCCCGCACCAACCGGCTCTTGCCCGACCCCGGCTCGCCGGCGAGCAGCGCGACCCGGCGCCCCTCGCCCTCGGCGCGGGGCATCAGCGCCCGCAACCGCGCCAGCTCGCCGGCGCGGCCGACGAAGGGCAGCGCCGAGGCGAGGCGAAGCGACCCGGGGAGCTCGTGCATTGCTTCGCCCACAGGCACACCATAGTCAGGTCTGACTAGTCCGTCGGGAAGGCGAAGCGCGGGGGCGGCCCGGAATTGGGTCAACTCGGGTCATGACAGGAGCGATTCCCCGCCCTAGCCTCGATCGCGAACTGGAAATCGACGATGCAAGGAGACGGATCGTGAACACCCCCGGCAGCGCAATGGACATCCCTGGCTTCGAGGGCGAGCTGATCGGCCCCGCCGACGGCGGCTACGAGGAGGCCCGCCAGGTCTACAACGCGATGATCGACCGGCGCCCGGCGCTGCTGGCGCGCTGCGCCGGACCGGACGACGTGGCGAGGGTCGTCGACTTCGCCCGCGAGAACAGTGTCCTGCTGGCGGTGCGCGGCGGCGGCCACAACGGCGCCGGCCTCGGCACCTGCGACGGCGGCGTCGTCATCGACCTCGCCGGCCTGAAGCAGATCGAGGTCGACCCCGGCGCCCGCACGGTCCGGGTCGGCGGCGGCTGCACCTGGGGTGAAGTCGACGCCGCGACCGGCGAGCACGGGCTGGCGACGCCGAGCGGGATCATCTCGACGACCGGCGTCGGCGGCCTCACGCTCGGCGGCGGCATGGGCCACCTGAGCCGCAAGTTCGGGCTGACGATCGACAACCTGCTCGAGGCCGAGGTCGTGCTTGCGAGCGGCGAGCGCGTGCGCGCCGTCGAGGACGAGAACGCCGACCTCTTCTGGGCGATCCGCGGCGGTGGCGGCAACTTCGGCGTCGTCACCTCATTCCTCTTCCGCCTGCACGAGGTCGGAACCGTGATCGGCGGCCCGACCTTCTGGGACGTCGACCAGGGTGCCGAGGTGCTCTCCGCCTACCGCGAGTTCCTGCCCGCGGCGCCGCGCGAGCTGAACGGCTTCTTCGCTTACACCTCGGTGCCGCCGGCGCCGCCCTTCCCCGAGGAGCTGCACGGGCGCAAGGTCTGCGGGGTCGTCTGGTGCTACGTCGGCGGCGAGGAGGAGGCGGCCGCGGCGATGGCTCCGCTGCTCGACTCGGTGCCCGAGCCGCTGATGCACGGCGTGCAGCCGATGCCGCACGCGGCCCTGCAGGCCGCCTTCGACCCGATCTACCCGAAGGGCGACCAGTGGTACTGGCGGGCCGACTTCGTCGACGAGATCCCCGACGAGGCGGTCGCCGCCCACGCCCGCTTCGGGCCGGAGATGCCGAGTGGGCAGTCGACCATGCACCTGTACCCGATCGACGGCGCCGCCCATGACCCCGGCAACTCAGACACCGCCTGGGCCTACCGCGACGCGAACTGGGGCTCGGTCTTCGCCGGGGTCGATCCAGACCCCGCCAACGCGGCCGCGATCCGCGACTGGTGCGTCGACTATTTCGACGCGCTGCACCCGTACTCGGCCGGCGGCGCCTACGTCAACATGATGATGGACGAGGGCCAGGAGCGGGTGAAGGCGAGCTACGGCGACAACTACGAGCGGCTGACCCGGATCAAGGCGGAGTACGACCCGGACAACCTCTTCCGCGTCAACCAGAACATCGAGCCGAAGGTCTAGTGCCCTCAGCTGCGGCGTGCTCGGCGGCCGGCGCCGCCAGCCGCCGCAGCTCCGCCAGCGACTCCTCGATGCCGTCACGGAGGACGCCGAGGTCGGCGACCTCGACCCGGTCGGCGTTGATGCCGAAGGTGACCCTGCCGTCGTAGCTGACGACGGCGACGCCGACGGCGTGGCCGGCGAAGATCGGCACCAGGGGGAAGACGCGCCGCAGCGGTGCACCGAGCGCGTACAGCGTCGTCTGCGGCCCGGGCACGTTGGTGATCGTCAGGTTGAAGAGGCGCGGAGTGAAGGCGAGGCGGGCGACAACGCCGTGGATCAGCGGCGGCGCCACCCCCGCCAGCTCGACCAGAGCCTCGCCGCCCTGCGATTGGCCGGCCTGCTTCAGCTCCCGCGAGGCGGCGACGGTCTTGCGGTAGCGCAACAGCGGATCGGGCTCGGCGATCGGCAGGTCGACGAAGAGCGAGGAGACGCGGTTGCCGAGCGCCAGCCGCTCGCTCGCCAGGCGCACGCTGACCGGGACCATCGCCCGCAGCGCCTCCGCGTCGATCCGCTCGCCGCGCCGCTCGAAGAGTCGTTGCAGGCCGCCGGCGGTGGCAGCGAGGACGACGTCGTTGACGGTCCCGCCCAGCTCGTCCTTGATCTGCTTGAGCTCGGCGAGCGGGACGTCGACGGCGGCGAGCCTGCGGGCGCCGCCGATGCGCACGTCGAGGCTCGTGTGCGGAGCCGGGATCAGCTCGTCGATCAGCAGGCCGGCGATCTCGCGCGAGCGCGAGAGCAGCGCGCCGAGCCTGCGCGGGTGGAGGGCCGTGTCGACGCCGCCGCGGGCGACGCCGGCGAGCGCCTCGAGACGGCCGCGGGCCGCGCCCGCCGTCTCCCCGTCCGCGAGGCCCGCCAGCACCCCCTTCGAGCCGGGCGCCGGGTTCGGCTCGGCGTCGAGGATCACCGTGGTGACCGAGTTGCCGCTGATCCCGTCGACGAGGCTGTGGTGGACCTTGGTCGCCATCGCCCAGCCGCCGTCGATGAGGCCGTCGAGCAGCACGATCTCCCAGAGCGGGTGGGCGCGGTCGAGGCGGTGCGAGTAGAAGTCGCCGAGCCACTCGAGCAGCTCGGCCTCGCCGCCCGGCGCCGGCAGAGTCGCGTGGCGGACGTGGTTGGCGACGTCGAAGCCGGGGTCGGAAATCCAGCTCGGCCACGAGAAGCGGCCGGTGCGCGGCGAGGAGAGCCGGTGGCGAAAGCGGGGCAGCAGCTCGAGCCGCTCGTCGAGCAGCTCGCGGACCTGCGCGACCGAAGGCGTGCCGCCGCCCGGCAGCGGCGCGAAGATCATCGCCCAGCCGACGTGCATGTGCGCGGACTCGTCGCCCTCCTCCAGCTCGAGAAAGGTGGCGTCGAGTGGCGTCAGCTGCTCGCCCATGCCCTGACGGTACGCCCGCGGGAGGGCGCTGAAATCCGTGCTCGCTACTGACCGGCGGCGACCTTTCTACCGACCCCGAGCGGTTATCGCCACGGCAACCGGCTGGGGTCTACCGCAGTGGCCATCGCGGCTCGATGCTGTCCGCATGCAACAGAAGGAGGATGCCATGCCAGCCAAGAGCGACAGAAGAGGCGGCTTCACCCAACTCGCCGCCGGATTTGCCGTGCTGATCTCGATGGCGGCCCTGCTCGGGGTCGCGTTCAGGATCGAAGAAAACAACACCGCACAGACGGCCAGCGCCGCCACCGCCGTTGCCGCCGCGCCCGAAAGCCTCAAGCTCGTCGTCAAGTCGGACGAGGAGAAGGGCAAGATGGGGTCGGACGGAAACTGGCACGACGCCTTCCTGCCGGCCGACTTCTCGGTCAAGGCGGGAGCGACGGTGCGCGTAACCGTCTACAACTACGACGACATGCCCCACACCTTCACCGCGACGGAGCTGGGCGTGAACGCGACGATCCCCGCCGGCTCGGAGGATGGGCCGGGCAAGATCACGTTCACCTTCCAGGCACCGCAGCAGGCGGGCAGCTACGAATGGTTCTGCTCGCTGCCCTGCGACCCGTGGGCGATGACCCACGACGGGTTCATGAGGGGCCGGGTACGGGTCGTCTGATCGGCCGGCAACGGCCCTCCGCACGAGCGGCCGCCTCGGCGGCCGCTCGTGTTTCCGCCGTGCTCGGGCGGGCGCGTCTGGCAAAGAGTTCACAATGCGCCACGATGGGCAAGCTGGTGCGCATGCCTGAGTTGACCGAGCTGCGGGCCTTCTGCGCGGCGGTGGACCTGGGCAGCCTCGGCAAGGCGGCGCGGCTGCTGCAGGTCAGCCAGCCGGCGCTCTCCAAGCGGCTGCGGGGCTTGGAGGCGCTGACCGGCTCGACGCTGATGGAACGATCGACGCGCGGCGTCACCCCGACCCCGGCGGGCAAACGGCTCTACGCGGCGGCGCGGCGGCTGCTGGCCGAGGCCGAGAACGTCGAAGCGCTGATGGAGGGGCTCGGCGCCCGACAGGCTCCGGTCCGCCTGGCGGCGAGCCCGACTTTGGCGGAGTTCGCCCTGCCGGCGCTGCTGGTCGAGCTGGAGAGCAGGCACGAAGGCCACCTCTCGGTCGAGCTCTCGGTCGCCAACTCGAGCGCGGTGCGGACACTGGTGCTCGAGGGCCGAGCCGAGCTCGGGCTCGTCGCCGCCGAGGTCTCGAGCGCGGAGACGGCGGGGCTTTGCGAGTCGCCCTTCTGCGAGGACGAGATCGTCGTCGCCGTCCCGGCAGGCCATCCCTGGGCCGCAGTGGAGGAGATCGAACCCGCCGAGTTGGTGTCCACGCCGCTGATCGTGCGCGACCCCGGCGCCAGCAGCAGGCGTGTCGTCAGCGACGCGCTGGCGGCGCTGGGCCTTTCGCTCGCTCCACCCCTGGCCGAGATCGGCAGCACGGCGGCGGCGATTGCGACGGCGACCGCCGAGGGAGCGCCGGCTCTAGTCTCCTCGCTGGCGCTGGAGGGGTCCGCCGAGGACGGGCTCACGGCGCGCCGGGCGGAGGGACTGCGCTTCGAGCGCCACTTCGTCCTGATCCACTGCGGCGAGGAGAGCCTGTCGGCCCCCGCCCGCACCCTCGCCCGCCACCTGCTGGAGTCGGCGGAGAAGAGTTAATTCCCCGCCCGCACCGCGGCGATCGTTTCGCGCAGCGTCTCGCGGGCGTCGTGGTGCGGCATCCAGTGCAGCTTGCGGCGTGCGCGCGAGGTGTCCATCAGGACCGGTCGACGCACGGTCTCGATCCAGGCCGCCTCGGCGGGGAGGAAGGGCAGGAAGGGGGCGACCGCCTCGGCGGCGACGCCGACCGCGAGCTGCGGCGCCGGCACCGAGTGCCAGCCGAGCTCGTCGGCGAGATCGGAGACGGTCAGCTCACCCGGCCCGGCGAGGTTGTAGGTGCCCGGTTCGCCGTGGCCGAGCACCGCGGCGCAGAGCGCGGCGGCGACGTCGTCGTGGTGGACGAGCTGGAAGGGCACGCCGGGGTCGGGCAGGACCGGGCGCAGCGCGGGCGCCTTGCCGAGCGCCCAGCGCACAGGCCCGGGCAGGCGTTGGCCGGCGCTGAGCAGCGGCACCAGCTCCAGCAGCAGCGGCGCCTTTGGCCCGGCGACGATGCAGGGGCGGAAGACGTAGGCGTCGGTGGTCGAGCCCGCCAGCGCCGCGTGCAGCTCCGACTCGACCTCGGCCTTGTCGGCGGAATAGGGATGGCGGGCGGTGCCGCGCACCGGCTCGTCCTCGGTCAGCAGCGAGGGCAGGCTGCGGTGGAAGCCGTAGGCCGCGACCGAGGAGGTGTAGACGAGGCGCCTGGCCCCGGCCGCCGCGGCCGCCTCGAAGACGTTGCGCGAGCCGGTCAGGTTGATCTCGCGGCTATCGCCGCGGCCGGCGACGATGACGAAGGCGAGGTGGACGACGACGTCGGCCTCGGCGACGAGCGCGTCGACCGCCTCGCGGTCGAGGATGTCGCCGCGCCGGTATTCGGTCTTCTCCCAGCCTTGCGCGCCGAGGTCGAAGGGCCGCCGCGCCATGCCGATCACCCGCTCCACCTCGGGAGCGCGCTCGAGCGCGGAGATGAATGACCTGCCGATCTCGCCGGTCGGGCCGGTGACTGCAACGGTCAGCATGCGAACAATTCTCCCGAAACTGCGGGATCGAACCCTTCTCGTACGTACAGATGTCTACTTTGCCATGCAAAGTAGACATGATTAAGCGAAGATGTCCGAGCGAGCAGTTCTATCTACTGCGTTCTGTACAAGAGGAGAACTCGTGCCAACCCAAGAGATGAGAGCACTCTGGCATCCGACCAGAGCACGGATCCTCGAGCTCCTGAAGTCGGCCCCCGCGGCCAGGTCGCACCTGGTCGAGACCGTCGGCGCCCCGTACGCGGAGGTCGCCTACCACTGTCGCGCCCTCTACCGCTCGGGCTGCACCCAGCACGTCGAGGGGTCTGACGAAGACTCCGACGATCCCCGCTACGAAGTCGTCTAGCCCCGCGATCGCGAGCCAGTCCACCCGGCAGGTGGACCAGAGGCGCGATCCATCTTGCCAAATGGACACGACTTGCGTTCCGTTGTTACACTCCAAAATTATTGAATAGTTACTCAACTGTTCGATAAACAAATACGCACCAGTACCTCAATCGGTTAGAGGATCGGGTTTGTAAGCCGAGGATCCGGGTTCGAGCCCCGGCTGGTGCATCGGCAGGGTTGCCGGGACTATGGACATCAATCTCTTCGACTACTTCGACGAAGCGGGAGGCGGGGCTGACGCCCGGTCTCACTGGGCCCTGCGGGCGCCCTACCGGCCGCATCAGCGCTTCGACCTGATGCTGGTGCCCCAGGTGGAGGATTGGCAGCAGGATCGCGGCTCGCTCGCCGCCCTCGAGGAGATCGGCGGGCGGCCCTGGGTGGCGGCGATCAAGAGCGAGGGCAATCAGATGTGGCTGCGCCTCGACGACGAGTGGGTGGCGCAACGGGGCGCCGCTCTGGAGCAGGGCGAGGAGGCGGTGGCAGGATGCGGCGACGTCGCCGCCGGGCGGCGCTTTGCGCTCAACTTCTGGGACGCCAACTCGACCAAGGCGCTGCACATCGGCCACCTGCGCAACCTGGCGCTCGGCAACGCGCTCGGCAATGCGCTGGCCGAAACGGGCGGCGAGATCGAGCGGCGCAGCATCATCTGCGACGTCGGCCGCAGCATGGGCGAGGCGATGGCGGGCGTCGTCCGCAGCGGCAAGTACCCGCAGGGCGGAGCCGAGGGCAGCGGCGTGAAGAGCGACCACTTCGTCGGCTACTGCTACGCCGACTACGTCAAGAACGGCGCCTCGCTCGGGCTCGCCGCCGACCACCCGGCCGACTCGCTGACGCGCGAGGTCGACGTGCTCGACGACAGCGCCGACGAGCTGCTGCAGCGGGTGCTGAACGGCGACCAGACGGCGCTCGAACTGTGGTCGCAGACGCGCGCCTGGGTGATCTCCGGCCAGCGCAAGACGCTGGCCCGGCTCGGCATCCACTTCGACCGCGTCTTCTTCGAGTCCGACTTCCTGCCCGAGGTGGCCGAGCTGGCCGAGCTCGGGCTGCAGGAGGGGACGCTGGAGAAACGGGCCGACGGCACGGTGATCTACATGACCGGCCGCGAGGAGCTCGAGGAAATGCCGCTGGTGCGCTCCGACGGCGTGCCGACCCAGCACATGCGCGCGCTCGCCTACTGGCTGGCCGACACCGGCCTCGACGGCACGACCTCGGTCCAGGTCTGCGGCCAGGAGTGGTTCGCCCACGTCACCTGCCGCCGCCAGCTGATGGCCGAGCTCGTCCACACCGACAGCGGCAACGGCTTCCACCCCTACCACGACATCTTCCACGGCATGGTCGCGCGCGAACGCGAGAAGATCGCCTCGAGCAAGAAAGACGCGCTGCTGATCGACCACCTGGTCGAGTGGATCGACGAGCAGATCGAGGCCGACCCCGAGCGCGAGGCGATCAGGCGCGGGCACCCCTCGCCCGACAAGGTCGCCTCGCAGGTCGCGCTCGGCTACTTCCTCTTGCACACGGCGACCAAGCGGGTCGACTTCGAGCCCGAGAAGCTGCTCGCCGAGGACAAGGCGCTCGGCTGGGACCTGGTCAGGGCGCGTTCGCGCAACGGCAACGGCGCGACACCCGCCGACGCGCCCGAGCTCGACCCCGACTACCGCTTCGCGGTCGTCCAGGCGGAGACCTACGGGCGCCTGCTGGGCCGCGTCCCGGAGACCCTCGACGTCGCACCGCTGGCCCGTTACGCGTCGCACCTCGCCCGCTGGCAGCTCGCCGAGGAGCGGGCGCCGCACGTGCGGCGCGTCGTCAACTCGACCCTCGACCGGGCCGCCCGCGGCCTCGGGCTGGAGACGCCGGCATGAGGACCCTGCTCGTCGACAACCACGACTCCTACACCTACAACGTCTTCCACCTGCTGGCCGGGGTCAGCGGCGAGGAGCCGATCGTCGTCGACAACGACGCCGTCTCCTGGCGGGCGCTCTCGCGCTGGGACTTCGACGCGATCGTCCTCTCCCCCGGTCCCGGCAACCCGCGGCGCTGGCACGACTTCTGCGTCTGCAACGACATCCTCCGCTACAGCGAGATCCCGGTGCTCGGCATCTGCCTCGGCCACCAGGGCCTCGGCCAGATGCTCGCCGGCAAGGTCAGCAGCGCGCCGGAGGCGATGCACGGCCGGCTCAGCCGCATCCACCACTCCGAGGACGGGCTCTTCGCCGGGATCCCGCAGGACTTCCCGGTCGTCCGCTACCACTCGCTGGCGATCACCGACATGGGCCCGGACGGCAGCGTCTCCGCCTGGGCCGACGACGGCGTCGTGATGGGGATCGAACATCGCCGCCGGCCGATGTGGGGCGTCCAGTTCCACCCCGAGTCGATTGCCACCGAGCACGGCGCCAGGCTGGTCGAGAACTTCTACGAGCTCGCCCGCCGGCAGCGCTCGCCGCGCTGGCGCGGCGCCAAACGCCCCCTGCAGCCGGCCTCGCGCAGCGTCGCGCGGCGGGTCCGCAGCGGCGGCGAGAGCGAGCTGCGATTGCGGACGATCCCCGGCGAACCGGCGACCGAGCCGCTCTTCGAACGCCTCTTCGGCGACGCCGAGCACGCCTTCTGGCTCGACAGCGCCGACGCGCCGACGCGACTCGCGCAGCGCTCCTTCCTCGGCACCAGCGCCGGCCCCGGCCGCTGCGTGCTCGAATACGACGTCGAGACCGGCACGGCGCTCCGGCACGGCGCCGACGGCACCACCACCGAACGCGCCTCGATCTTCGACTTGCTCGACCGCGGGCTCGCAGGGCACGCGATCGAGCCTCCCCCCGCCGACCTGCCGCCCGGACTGATGGGCGGCTTCGTCGGCTATCTCGGCTACGAGCTGAAGGCGGACTGCGGCTCGCCAAACGTGCACCGGTCAGACATGCCCGATGCAGTGATGATGCTCGCCAACCGCCTCGTCGCCGTTGACCACGTGCGTAGACGGACGCACGTTGTCGCGCTCTGCCATGGCGACGAGGCGGAAGCCGAGATTTGGCTCGATGAGGCCGAGCAGGCGGTGCGCGAGATCATCGCCGACCCGCCCGAGCCGGCGGTGCCGCTGGCGCTCAGCGAGGGACCGAGCGCGTCCAGCGTGCGCTTCAGCTGCGGACGCGGGCGCGAGCAGTACCTGGCCGACATCGAACGTAGCCAGGCCGAGCTCGCCGCCGGCGAGTCCTACGAGGTCTGCCTCACCGACCAGATCTCGACCGACGCCAGCCCCGATCCCTTCGACCTCTACCGGCTGCTGCGGCGGCGCAACCCGGCGCCCTTCGCCGCCTACCTGAAGCTCGGCGAGATGGCGGTCGTCAGCTCCTCGCCCGAGCGCTTCCTCTCGGTCGACCGCGAGCGCCGGGTCGAGGCGCGCCCGATCAAGGGCACGACCTCGCGCTCGGCCGACCCCGTGCGCGACGAGGCGCTGCGGGCCGAGCTGACCGAAGACGAGAAGACCTACGCCGAGCACCTGATGATCGTCGACCTGCTGCGCAACGACCTCGGCCGCGTCTGCGAGGTCGGCAGCGTCGGCGTCCCCGAGCTGATGATCGTCGAGGACTACGCGACGGTGCACCAGCTGATCTCGACGGTCAGCGGCGTGCTCGACCCGAACCGCAGCGCGGCGGAGTGCGCGCGTGCCTGCTTCCCGGGTGGCTCGATGACCGGGGCGCCGAAGGAGCGCACGATGGAGATCATCGACGACCTCGAGGACGAGGCGCGCGGCGTCTACTCGGGGGCGATCGGCTGGTTCGGGGTCGACGGCGCGATGGACCTCAGCATCGTCATCCGCACGATCGTGATGCGGCCGGGCCGGACGACGATCGGGGCCGGCGGCGCGATCGTCATGCAGTCCGATCCCGAGGACGAGTTCGACGAGATCCTGCTCAAGGCGAGGGCGCCGATGGCGACGATCGCCGAGGCGGTGACGGGCAGCGCCGCCACCGATGCCTGGTCGGTCGAGCTGGAGCCGCAGGCGGAGGCCGCCGGAATCCGATGAGCGTGCGGACGGCGACGGTCGACGATGCGCCGGCCGTGGCGAGCGCGGTCGAAGCTCTGCTGATCGAGCTCGGCGGCGAGCGACCGTCCGCCACCGCGCTCGAGGATGGCGCGCGCCGCCTCGCGGAGGATCCGAGCGCGGGGGCACTGCTCGTCGCCGAGGACGAGGGCCGGGTCGTCGGCGTCCTCGCCGCAAGCTGGCAGTACGCGATCCACGTGCCGGGGCGCTACGGCACGATCCAGGACCTCTGGGTCCATCCCGACTGGCGCAGCAGGGAACTGGGCCGCGAGCTGATCCTTGCCCTGGTCAGGCAGGCAGCCGACGCGGGCGTGCCGCGACTGGAGGTCGGCCTGCCGCAGGCGAGCTTCGCCGGGCTCGGCGCCACCGAACGCTTCTACCGCGACAACGACTTCACGCCCCTGGGGCCGAGGATGCGGCGGCTGCTCTCATGAGCGAGGAGCTGCTGATGATCGAGCAGCGCGGCGGCCACCGCAACGGCGCCCCCTGGATCCTCGAAGGCGGCCGCAAGCTGCCCGGCATGGACGACCGCCGGCGGATGACCGAGGTGCGCAACGGGCTGGTCTGCCACGCGCGGGTGCGGGGCGCCGAGGCCGACGCGGCGATGGAGGAGGTCGAGCGGACGCTGGCCGAGCTGCACGACGACGGCTACCTGGAGACGCTGCGCGAGATCCGCTCCGAGGAGCCGGTGGTGATGCCGGAGCTGGCGGCGCCTGGATTGCCGCCCGACATCCCGGTCTGCGCGGGGCTCGTCGCCGCCGCCCACGAGGGCGTGCGCACGGCGATCACCGCGGCGGCCCGCCTGGTCGGCGGCGCGCGCTTCTCCTACGCGCTCTGCCGCCCGCCCGGCCACCACGCCGGCCCCGACTGGTTCGCCGGCTACTGCTACCTCAACTCGGCCGCGGCGGCGGCGCTGACCTTGCGCGAGGGCGGCCTCGGCCCGGTCGGCATCCTCGACCTCGACCTGCACTACCCCAACGGCACCGCAGCGATCGTCGCCGGGATGGACGGCGCCAGCCTGCACTCGCTGCACGCCTGGCCGGTGACCAACGTCGCGGCGCGGACGGTGACCCCGAGCAGCGCGCGCGAACGGGTGGTCGAGTTCACCGGCAGCCCCAACGCCGCGACCTACCTGGACGCGGTCGCCCGCTCGATCGACTCCCTTGCAGAGACCTCCGCGGCGATGGTCGTCTCGCTCGGCTACGACACGGTCGAGGGAGACCCGCACGGGAGCTGGGGCTTCTCGCCGACGATCTTCGCCCAGATCGGCCGCCTGCTGGCGGCCTCGGGCCTGCCGATCTGCGTCGTCCAGGAGGGCGGCTACGCCCTGCATGCGCTTGCCGCCTGCAGCTACGCCTTCGCAGCCGGGCTGCTCGACGAGCCGGTCGAGGAGGTGCTGGCGGCGTGAGCCAGAACGGGCTGGAGCCCTACCGCCGTCGCCTCGACGGGCTCGACGACGAGATCGCCCGCCTGCTCGGCGAGCGCTTCGAGGTCTGCCGCGAGATCGCCCGCTACAAGCTCGCGCACGAGATCCCGATGATGCAGCCGCACCGGGTCGTCGCGGTGCGCGAGCGCTACCTGGCGCGGGGCGAGGAGGCGAACCTGCCGGCGGACTTCACCGGCGCCCTCTTCGAGCTGCTGATCGCCGCCACCTGCAAGGAGGAGGACGAGCTGATGGCGGCGCTGGAGGGCGAGGAGCGATGACGCTGCCCCCCGGTTCGCGGATGCCCAGCGCCCTGCAGGCGCTGGGCTGGGCGCGGCGGCCCTATCCCTTCATGAAGCGCTGCCAGGAGCGCTACGGGGACACCTTCACGCTGCGCATCCTGCACTCGGGCACGTGGGTCTTCCTCTGCGACCCCGAGGACGTCAAACGGGTCTTCACCGCCCCGGCGGGCAGCCTCGGCGTCGCGCTCGCCAACCCGCTGCTGCTGCCGGTGCTGGGGCCGCGCTCGGTGATGCTGCTGGAGGAACCCGAGCACATGATCCGCCGCCGCCTGATGCTGCCGCCATTCCACGGCAAGCGCATGGGCGCCGACGCCGAGATGATGGCCGAGGTGACGCGCAGCCGCGTGCGCAGCTGGCCGGCCGGCGAGCCGTTCGAGCTCTGGCCACACATGCAGGCGATCACCCAGGAGGTGATCATGCGCTCGGTATTCGGGCCCGACGAGGAGGGCCGGCTCGGGCACCTGCGTGAGCTGTTGCACCGGCTGACGGCGGCGCTCAACGAGCCGAGGCGGCTCAGCATGGCGGCGGCGCTGGGGCCAAAGTGGCTCGCCCGCAGCGGCGGCTTCCGCGCCGCGATGGCGCCGGTCGAAGCGGCGCTGCTCGAGGAGGTCGACAGGCGCCGGCGGGCGGGCGAGAGCAGCCCGCAGGACATCGTCTCGATCCTGATCGAGGCGCGTTATGAGGACGGCTCGCCGCTCGGCGACGAGGAGATGCGCGACGAACTGATGACGCTGCTCACCGACGGCCCGACCTCCTCCTCGCTGGCCTGGGTATTCGAGCGCCTGCTGCGCCACCCGGAAAAGCTGAAGAGGTTGCAGGAGGAGGTCGTCGCCGGCGAGGAGACCGCCTACATGGACGCGGTGGTGCAGGAGACGCTGCGGCTCTGCCCGCCGGTGCCGGTCGTCGTCCGCCGCCTGCTGGAGCCGATGGAGCTGGGCGGCTACGAGTTGCCCGCCGGCACCGTCGTCGCCCCCTGCGTCTACCTGATCCACCGCAACGAGGAGATCTACCCCAACCCGCGCCACTTCCTGCCCGAGCGCTTCCTCGGCCAGGCGCCCGGCACCTACACCTGGATCCCGTTCGGCGGCGGCACGCGGCGCTGCCTCGCCGCCAGCTACGCCGAACTGGAGATGAAGCGGGTGCTGCGCACCGTCCTGAGCGAGGTCGAGCTGCGCCCCGCCGACGCCGACTCCGAGCGGGCGCGGCGCAGCGCGATCTCCTTCAGCCCCGACAAGCGCGGCCGCGTCGTCGCCGAGCCGCGCACTCCTGTCCCCGTCCCCAGCCCGGCCGAGCCATGGCAGCCGAGTCCGATCTACTCGTAGTCGGCGCCGGCGCCAAGGCGGCGGGCATCGCCGTCAAGGTCCATGCGTTCAACTCGCTCGGCCTCGGGCCGGTCTCGTTGAAGATCGTCGAGGGGACCGAGGTCGCCGCCTCGTGGAAGGGGCGCAACGGGATGACCTCGGGCGAGGAGCCGCTGGCGGTGACGCCGATCAAGGACGTCGGCTTCCCCTACCAGAGCTTTCGTGAGTTCGGCGAGGCGGGCGAGGCGATCGACGAGCAGGCGATGGGATTCTCCTGGCAGCGCTACATGGTGTCCAGGCGGCGCTACGCGCGCTGGATCGACGCCGGCTCGCCGCAGGTGCGCCATCGCGACTACGGCGAGTACCTGACCTGGGTCCTCTCGCGGGCGACCGAGGGCGTCAGCCACGTCGAGGGCCGGGTCACCCGGGTCTCGCTGGACGGCGGCGAGCGCTGGGCGGTCGAGGTCGAGGCGGCGGACGGGACCACCCACCACACGGCGGCGGCGCTGGTCCTGACCGGCCCCGGCGTCCACCGGGCGTTCCCGCACGAGCCGGACATCGCCTCGCGGGTCTTCCACTGCGACAGCCGCCGTGAGGAGTTCGCCAAGCTGCCGGAGGAGAGCGCCTGCGACGTCGCGATCGTCGGCGGCGGCGAGAGCGCGCTGAGCTGCATGATGTTCCTGCGCGGCTTCCGCCCCCGCTCCCACTTCACGATCTACACGCCGATGCTGCCGATGAGCCGCGGCGAGAGCTTCCTCGAGAACCGCGTCTTCTCCAACCCCGACGAGGTCGGCTGGAGCGACCTCGACCAGACGACGCGGCGCGACTTCGTCAAGCACTCCGACCGCGGCGTCTTCGACCCACCGAGCCTGGCAGCGGTCGCCTACGACGACCGCTGCCGCTTCGTCACCGGCCGCATCACCGACGTCGCCGTGGCGCGCGGCGGCGAGGGGGTGCGCCTCCGCCACGAGTCGCACGAGGGCGTGGCGGGGCCCGAGCACGACTACGTGGTGAACTGCACCGGCTTCGACCTGCTGCGCCAGCTGAGCGACCTGTTTGCGGCGGAGACGCGGGCTGAGATCGAGAGCCGGACCGGGCAGATCTGGGAGATGCCGGCGGGGACCGAGGTGCCGATCGGCCGCCACCTCGAACTGCGCGGGATGGAGCCGCGGCTGCAGATCCCCGGCCTGGCCGGGCTGAGCCAGGGACCGGGCTTCGCCAACCTCGGCGCCCTCGGGCTGCTCTCCAACCGCGTGCTGCAACCACTGCTCGAGGCGCGGAAGCCATCGTCTGTAACCGCTCACGTCTCTATAAATACTTGACAGAATTTTATTCATCGAATAGGGTCGCGCGATGATGGTTGGAACCGGCGGGCGGGGGTACGGCGGGGGCGTGGCGGCTCTGGTCGCCATGCTCCTGGCGGCTGTGCTGGTCGCGGGCTGCGGCGGCGGTGGCTCCTCCTCCGGCGAAGAAGTGAGCTGGAACGGCACCGGCTACCCCAACGGCGACGCCGCCAACACGCGCAACATGGGCGGCTCGATCAAAGCGTCGACGGTGAACCAGCTCGAAGTCGCCTGGCAGAATCCGATCGAAGCCGAAAGCGCCTTCGGCAGCTACGCCTCCTCGCCAATCGTCAGCAAAGGCGTCATCTACTCGCAGGACCTCGCCTCCAACGTGCAGGCGATCGAAGCGAGCAGCGGCGACGTCCTGTGGACGAAAAAATACGAACTGCCCGACCACGGGCCCAACGGCGTCGTCGTCCAGGGCGGCATGGTCTTCGGGGCGACGCCGACCTCGGCCTTCGCGCTCGACCAGGAAACCGGCAAGCAGGTCTGGACGGTGCCGCTGATCCGCAACGAACAGGAGGGCATCGACATGGCCCCCGGCTACCACGACGGCATCGTCTACGTCTCGACGGTGCCGGTCAACGTGGGCGAATTCTACGGCGCCGGCGGGGTCGGGGTCCTCTGGGCGCTCGACGCCAAGACCGGCAAGAAACTGTGGCACTTCGACACCGTGCCCAAAGACCTCTGGGGCAAACCGGAAGTCAACTCGGGGGGCGGCCTCTGGTACACGCCGGCCTTCGACGAAAAGGGCTCGATGTACTTCGGCGTCGGCAACCCGGCGCCCTTCCCCGGCACGCCGACCGAACCGTGGGGATCGAGCCGGCCCGGCCCCAACCTCTACAGCGACTCCCTGGTAAAGCTCAACGCGAAGACGGGCAAGCTCGAGTGGTACTACCAGCAGACCCCGCACGCGCTCGCCGACTGGGACTTCCAGAACCCGCCGATCCTCGCCAAGGCGGGCGGCAAGGAACTGGTCGTCGGGGCGGGCAAGTCGGGTTGGGTCGTCGCCCTCGACGCCAAGACCGGCAAACCGGTCTGGAGGCGCTCGGTCGGCAAACACAACGGCCACGACGACGACGGCCTGCTGGCGATGCGCGGCGAAACCTCGAAGCTGAGCACGCCCGAGACGATCTACCCGGGCTCGCTGGGCGGCGTGATCTCGCCGATGTCCACCGACGGCAAGAGCGTCTTCGTGCCGGTCGACAACAGCCCGCTGGAAATCACCACCCAGACCGAAAAGGGCGAACCGGGGCCACTGAACGGCGAACTCGTCGCGCTCAACCTGAAGAACGGCGCGCTCGAGTGGAAGCACGAATTCCCCAACGCCCCCGCCTTCGGCTTCACCACGGTCGCCAACGACCTCGTCTTCTCAACCACCTCCGACGGCAACGTGCAGGCCTTCAACACGAGCAGCGGCCAGGTCGTCTGGCAGGAAACCCTCCCCTCCGGCACCAATGCGGGAGTGACGATCGCCGGCGACATGATGATCGCCCCGGCCGGCCTCGCCGCCGCCGAAGGCCAGACGCCGCAGCTCGTCGCCTTCCGCCTCGGCGGCTGAGGCGCTAGGAAACGGCGAGCTCGCCGATGAAAGGCGTCAGGTAGCGACTGACGATCTTTCCCTGCTCGGCGCCGTCCCAGGGCGGCTCGGCGGTCGCGCTCGACGTTTCGCCGTGCCCGCCCGGCAGGTAACCGGACAGGTAGAGCGGCTTCGCGCCGGTCCAGAGGACGCCGCGCAAGACCGGGTCGAAGGGCTGGGCCGCTATCTCGCAGCCGATGTCGGCGGCGATCGCTTCGGCCGCGGCGTCGGCCTGCTGGGTGGCGATGCCCCCCTGCTTGACCGGGAAGCCGGTCACGTCACCGGCGGCGTAGACGTCTTGCATTCCACGCACCCGGCCGTGGTGGTCGACGGGGACGAAGCCGGCAAGGTCGTGTGGAACGCCGCCGATTCTCCGCCCTTCCATGCGGGGCAAGCTGAGCGCTGCATCGGCCTCGACAGTGGCTTGCGGCGACACCGAGAGACGGCCCTCCGCGAAGTCGATCGGCGTGACGCCGGCGACGACCTCGATTCCACGCTCGGCCAGCAGCTCGCTGACGCGCTCGCTCGCGGCGCGTCCGAAGAGGTGCAACGGTGCATCCTCGGGAGTGACGACTACGAGGCTCACGTCATCGATTCCATGCTTGGACAGCTCGCTCGCGGCGAGCAGCGCCAACTCGTACACCGGCAGCGCCCAGGTGCTGCCACCGGGCATCGTGAACGCGATCCGCCGCAACCTGCGCTCGCGCAGATCGTGCACCACGTCCTGAACCCGGCCGTCGTCGGCGATGCCCCAGAAGGTCACGGCGCCGGGAACCCCGGCCAGGAGCCGCGCCCCGCAGGCGACGATCAGGTGGTCGTAGGCGATCTCTTCGCGATCGTGGGTGTGGGCCCGCCTCGCCTCGCCGTCGACCGCGCCGATCGTCGCGTGGTGGAAGGCGGCGCCACAGCGCTCGGCGAGCTCCGCCAGGTCGTAGCGCATCGGGCGCGAGGCGCCATAGGGCTCAGCCACGGCGAAGGGGCGGTAGACGAAGTCTTCGCGGGGCGAGTACATCGCCACCTCGACGCGGTCCCCGGCCAGCTCGTGCAGTGCGACCGCGGCCTCGAGCGCGGCGACGCCGCCTCCCGCGATCAGGACCCGTGCGCCCATCGCCCCTTCCGCCGGCTGTCGAGATTTCCCTTGCTGCTCACCACGCGCCAGAGTCTTCAGGGTGGAGTGGCAGCGGTCATCCGGGAAGTTCCCCCTTCTGCGTGCGGTCTTTTACCGATGCCGCCGGGACACTGCGGTGTTTCCCGGATGACGGACCGGTGATCCGAACGTAGATTCAAGCCACGGTAACCGGACGAGAAGGAGGCTCGATGGCACACCAGGGCATGCGCCTGCTGGTCGCGCATGACGGCCGCGACGGTGGCCGCGACGCGCTGGAGCTTGCCCAGGTCCTTGCCGCGCCGGATCCGGACGCGAGCGCGCTCGTGGTCAACGTCTCGGTCACCGGGCCGCTGCCGATGGAGTACGCGCTGCTGAGCGCCGAGGAAACGACCGACGTCGAGCCGTTGTTCGAGCAGGCGCGGGAGGTGCTCGCCGGCATGGCGGTCGAGACCCGCGCCTACATCGGCGGCTCACCGGCGGGGATTCTCACCACGCTCGCCGAAGGCGAGGACTTCGACACGATCGTCGTCGGCTCGCCCCACCGCGGCGCCTTCGGCCGGATCCTGCTCGGCAGCGTCGCGAAGAGCCTGCTCGACGGCGCGCCGACGGACGTCGCCGTGGCGCCGAAAGGCTACGCGGAGGCCCGGCACGAGTCGCTCCGTGACATCGCCGTCGGCTACGACGGCGCCCCAGAAGCCAAGCTCGCCCTGCGCCGGGCCGAAGCGCTGGCGAAGCGCTCCAGCGCCAGGCTCAAGCTGTTTACCGTGGTCAAGCCGCCGGTCGCGGCTCCGGTGATGGTGCCCGGGGCATACGCGCCGGAGTCTCCCCCGGAGCCGGACAAGGTCGTCCTCGAGGGCGTCAACTCGGTCGATTCCACGCTCGCTGCCGAGCCGGTCCGCCTCGACGGCGATCCGGCGAGACAGCTGATCAGGGCCTGCGAAGAGAACCCGGTCGACCTGCTGGTCCTCGGTTCTCGCGGCTACGGGCCGCTGGCCCGGGCCCTGCTCGGCTCGGTGTCCAGGAAGATCGTTCAGGACGCCCCCTGTCCCGTGCTCACGGTTCGCCGTCCATGAGCGGCGCAATCGCACCCGAGGGCGCGGTGCTCGGCTTCGCCGAGCTGCGCCGGGCCGACGTCGACCGCGTCGGCGGCAAGGGCGCAAACCTCGGTGAGCTGACCGCCGCCGGGCTGCCGGTCCCCCCCGGCTTCGTCGTCAGCGCCTCCGCCTACGCGGCGTTCTGCGACGGCAGCGGGCTGCGCGCGCGGATCGCCGAGCGGCTGGCCGGCGTCGACGTCGAGGACACGGCGGGGCTCGACCGCGCGGCGGCCGAGATCCGCTCGACGATCGAGACCGAGCCCCTGCCCGGGTGGCTCGAAGACGCGGTCCGCGCCGCCTACGACGACCTCGGAGCAGGCGATGCGGAGCCGGCCGTGGCGGTCCGTTCCTCGGCCACCGCCGAGGACACCGCATCCGCGTCCTTCGCCGGGATGAACGAGACCTTGCTCAACGTGCGCGGATCCGCCGCCGTGCTGGACGCCGTGCGGCGCTGCTGGTCCTCGCTCTTCGGGGCGCGCACCGTCTACTACCGGGCACAGAAAGGCTTTGCCCAGGCCGAGATGGACATCGCCGTCGTCGTCCAGCGCCAGATCGAGTCGACCCGGGCGGGGGTGATGTTCACGATCGACCCCGCCACCGGGGCGCGCGACCGGCTCGTCATCGAGGGCGCCTTCGGCCTCGGCGAGTCGGTCGTCTCCGGCTCGGTCTCCCCCGATCGCTACGTCGTCGGCAAGGACGGCCTTCAGATCGAGACGCGTGAAATCCGCCGCAAGGAGATCGAGATCGTCGCGGCGGGCGACGCCGGCACGCTGACCCGCGAGCTGGGGCCCGGCGAGGCCGGGAGACCCGTGCTGAGCGACGAGGAGGCACGGCAGGTCGCCGCGATCGGGGTCCAGATCGAGAGCCACTACGGCTCGCCGCAGGACACCGAGTGGGCGATCGACTCGACCGGGAAGATCTGGGTCCTGCAGGCACGGCCGGTGACCAGCACCGGGACCGAGAATCGGTCCGCCGGAGCCGATGCCGGCAGGGAGCTGGTCCGGGGACTGGGCGCCGCACCGGGCGCCGCCGCCGGAGCGGTGCGGGTCGTCGTCTCGCGCGAGGACGCGGCGAAGCTGAGCGACGGCGAGGTCCTCGTCACCCACATGACCACGCCCGACTGGGTGCCGCTGATGCGCAGGGCCGCCGCGATCGTCACCGACTCCGGCGGGATGACCTGCCACGCGGCGATCGTCTCGCGCGAGCTCGGCATCCCCTGCGTTGTCGGGACCTCCAACGCGACGACCGCGCTGCACGACGGCGAGCTGGTCACCGTCGACGCGGGCAGCGGCGTGGTGAGCGAGGGGGCGACGACGGTGACGGAGCCGGCGGTCGCGGAGGCGGCCCCCCAGTCGCCTCGGCAGCCGCTGCGGACGAAGCTCCTGATCAACCTCTCCGAGCCCTCCCAGCTCGAGCGCGTGAGCGAGCTCGACGTCGACGGGGTAGGCCTGCTGCGCGCTGAGCTGATGGTGGTCGAGGCGCTCGACGGCGAGCACCCGCGGGCGCTGCTGGAGCGCGGCGAGGGCGAGCTCTTCGTACAGCGCATGGCCGACTCGCTGACCCGCTTCGCGGCCGCCTTCTCGCCCCGGCCGATCACCTACCGGACGATCGACTTCCGCAGCAACGAGTTCCGCGGCCTGCGTGGCGGCGAGCGCTTCGAGCCCGAGGAGGCCAACCCGATGATCGGCTACCGCGGCGCCCTGCGCTACACCCACGAGCCCGACCTGCTCGAGCTCGAGCTGGCGGCGATCGAGCGCGTCTGGGCCGGCGGCTACACGAACTTCCACCTGATGCTGCCCTTCGTACGCACCCCGGGCGAAGTCGCCTTCTGCCGCGACCTGATCGAGCGGATCGGCTTGCTCGGGCGACCGGACTTCGAGCTGTGGGTGATGGCGGAGGTTCCCTCGGTCCTCTTCCACCTGCCCCGCTATGCGAAGCTCGGCGTCGCCGGCATCTCGATCGGGTCCAACGACCTGACCCAGCTCGTGCTCGGCGCCGACCGGGACTCCGAGCTCGTCGCCGAGGTCTTCGACGAGCGCGACCCCGCGGTCACCGAGTTCATCGAGCGCCTGCTCAACGGGGCACGCGAGCTCGGCCTGAAGACCTCGATCTGCGGCCAGGCGCCTTCGGTCTACCCTGAGTACGCCGAGCTGCTGGTCGGTTGCGGCATCGAGGCGATCTCGGTCAACATCGACGCGGTCGAGCGGGCGCGCGCGCTGATCGCCGAGGCGGAGGCGAAGCACCCGCTCGAGCAAGCCCCCAGGAAGGAGATTGAAAGATGAAGGCCTACCAGCTGACCGCATGGCAGTCTCCTCCGGAGATGCGTGAGGTGCCGATGCCCGAGCCGGGCCCCGGCGAGGTCCTGATCAAAGTCGGTGGAGCGGGCGCCTGCCACTCCGACCTGCACCTGATGGAGTGGCCGGAGGGGACGATGGACTTCGACCTGCCCTTCACCCTCGGCCACGAGAACGCCGGCTGGGTCGAGACCCTCGGCGCCGGGGTGCAAGGCCTGGAGCAGGGCGAGGCGGTCTCCGTCTACGGCCCCTGGGGCTGCGGCCGCTGCCGCGCCTGCCGCCTCTCGGCCGAGAACTACTGCGAGCACCAGGCCGAGATCGGCGCCTTCGGCGGCGGACTCGGCCTCGACGGCGGCATGGCCGAGTACATGCTCGTCCCCCACTCGCGACTGCTGCTGCCGCTGGGCGAGCTCGACCCCCGCGACGCCGCTCCACTCTCCGACGCCGCGCTGACCCCCTACCACGCGATCAAACGCTCGCTGCACCTGCTCGTCCCCGGCTCGACGGCGGTCGTGATCGGGATTGGCGGCCTCGGGCACATGGCCGTGCAGATCCTCCGCGCGCTCAGCCCGGCCCAGGTGATCGCCGTCGACACCTCGGCCGAGAAGCTCGCCCTGGCGCGCGAGGTCGGCGCCGACGCGACGGTCGAGCCCGGCGAGGATGCGGCGGAGCAGATTCGCGAGCTGACCGCAGGCCGCGGCGCCGAGCTGGTCCTCGACGACGTCGGCGCTGACGACACGCTCGCCCTGGCCAGCGCGATCAGCCGCTTCGAGGGCCACCTGACCGTGGTCGGCCTGGCCGGCGGCAAGCTGCAGTTCGCCTTCGGCGCGCTGCCTTTCGAGTCGCAGCTGACGATCCCCTACTGGGGCACCGCGGTCGAGCTGGGCGAGGTTCTCGACCTCGCCCGCGCCGGCAAGATCCAGAGCCACGTCGAGCACTTCCCACTCGACCGGGTCGAGGACGCGTACGCCCGCATGCGGGACGGAACGCTCGATGGCCGGGCAGTCATCTGCCCCAACGGCTGATGTCCCATCTCAGCCGTCAGGCGCTCTGAACATGGCGCGGCCGGAGTTCGTCCAGATCGCGCCGCACTCACTCGAGCGCTTCAGGCCGCTGCTCGGCGACGACTACGCGCGGATCGAAGCCGCCGCCGATCGCGCCCGCAAGCGCTTCGCCGGACGGGCGATCTGGAACGTCAGCTCGACCCTGCTCGGCGGCGGCGTCGCCGAGATGCTGCACGCGCTGCTCCCCTACGTGCGCGACGCCGGCGTCGACACCCGCTGGGTCGTCCTGCACGAGCGGGCCGAGTTCTTCGAGCTGACCAAGCGACTGCACAACAACCTGCACGGATACGACGGCGCCGCAGGGTCACTCGGCGAAGCGGAGCACGCGCTCTACGAGCGGACGTTGGCGGCGAGCGCCGAGCAGCTCGCCCCGTTGCTCCGGGCGGGCGACATCGTCCTCCTCCACGACCCCCAGACCGCGGGCCTGGCGGGACCGGTCAAGGCGGCCGGGGCGCGGGTCGTCTGGCGCTGCCACATCGGCGCCGACCGGCCCGACGAGATCGTGCGCGACGCCTGGGACTTCCTCGCCCCCTACGTTCGCCTCGCGGACAACTACGTGTTCTCGCGCCGCGAGTACATCTGGGACGTGCTCGAGCGCGGACGCAGCTGGGCCGTGGCGCCCTGCATCGACTCCTTCTCGCCGAAGAACGAGGAGATGGAGCCGGCCACCGTCGAGGGGATCGTCGCGACGATCGGCCTCGGCGAGGGGCCGCCCCGGCAGGCACCCACGTTCACCCGCGCCGACGGCACGCCCGGGCGGGTCGAGCGCCGGGCCGAGGTGCTTCAGGAGACGCCGCTTCCCGCCGGGGCGACGGCGGTGGCCCAGGTCTCCCGCTGGGACCGGCTCAAGGACCATCGCGGGCTGCTCGCCTGCTTCGAGCGCCACCTCGGCGACGAGGATCTTCACCTCGTCCTTGCCGGCCCGGCGACGGCGGCCATATCCGACGACCCCGAAGGGGCGGAGGTGTGGCGGCAGGTCAGCTCGGCCTGGCGTGAGCTCGAGCCCGAGAAGCGGCGGCGGGCTCACCTGGTCAGCCTGCCGATGGAGGACGCCGACGAAAACGCGACGATGGTGAACGCGCTTCAGCGCCGCGCCGACGTCGTCGTCCAGAAGAGCCTGGCAGAGGGCTTCGGCCTGACCGTCGCCGAGGCGATGTGGAAGCGGCGGCCGGTGATCGGCACCCGCGTCGGCGGGATCCAGGACCAGATCGTCGACGGACTCAGCGGCATCCTGATCGACGACCCGCGTGACTACGAGGGGCTGGCGAAGGCGATCGTCGCCCTCGCCGGAGACCGCCGGCGCGCCGCCGAGATCGGCGAGGCGGCGCGCCAGCGAGTCTTCGACCGTTTCCTCGCCGCGAACCGGCTGGTCGAGTACGCGGAGCTGCTGGGGGGGCTCGATCCGCCGGAGAGCGCCTCGTAGATGACGAGAACCTGGTCCTGAAGCTCACGTCATCTGCTCTGCACCCCGCCTCCTCGCGCCAGCGTAACGCGGTCACGGCGCTCCGGACCACGAACTATCCGTCCCGCATCGGCGACCGTCCCAATCGCCCCGCGGCGCCCGGTCACCTCGGTGAAACGGCGCGCTGCCTCTTGCTTTGAACCGGTTGGCCCAGACCCCTCTCGGCTGACCGCGATGAACAGGTCGGCGTCGAGGCGGCGGGCGAGCAGCGCCGCGGCGAGATCGGGGTCGACGACGGCCTCGACCTCGCGCATCGTGCCTTCACGGTCGATGACGACCGGGAACCCCGCCCCGCCCGAGCAGATCACCAGGGCGCCCGAATCGATCAAGGTGCGGACGCTGCGCAGCTCGGCGATCGCGCTCGGGCTCGGCGACGGGACCCCGGACGCTGCGACGAAGGCCGGGTCGTCGGGGCTGACCACCACCTGCGAGAGGACGGTGATCACGTCGCGGTCGGGCAGCACGTTGCGCAGCGCCAGCTCGAGCCTGCGACTGCCGCTTGCGCCGCCGTCATGGGCGACCACGACCTGGTGCTCGGCGGCGATCTCGGCCAGCGCCCCAGCCGCGCTCTCGATATCGCCGTCGTTGAGGGCGATCAGTACTCGCATCACCGACAGGTTGCCGGATCGGGCGCCCTCCTCCATCGTGGCAAAGCCACACTTCGACTGCGGAATCGCACCCAGAGAGGCGCGTGAAAGCCACCGTTGTCCTGACTAGTGCCGTCGCACCGGCAGCCGAGCGGAGATCTCCGTGCCGCCCTCTGGCGCCGAACGTACGTCGATCTCGCCGCCGAGCAGCTCGACTCGCTCGCGCATCCCGAGCAGGCCCCGACCGGCGCCCGGCGAGCCTGAATCGAATCCGCGGCCGTCATCCCGCACCTCGATCCGCACCTCGTGCTCGACCAGGTGCGCGGAGACGCTTGCGCGACTGGCCGAGGCGTGCTTGACCACGTTGTTGAGCGCCTCCTGAACGAGCCGGAAGACCGCTCGCTCCTCCTCCCCTCTCAGCTTCTCCTCGATCTCGACCTCGGCCTCGATCTCGAAGTCGCCGCGAGCGGAAGTCTCTTCGGTCAAGGCTTCCAACGCGCCGGCCAGGCCAAGGTGCTCCAAGGACGCCGGTCGCAGGTCGTTGATCAGACGGCTGAGCTCGTCGATCTGTCCTTTGAGCTGCTCGATCGCCTCCCTCGCCGCAGCCTCGACCCGCTCACCCCGCTCCGACCCCTCGCCGCGCAGCGCGGTCGCCAGGGAGATGCGCACCGCGGCCAGTCCCTGCAGAGTCTCGTCGTGCAGCTCGCGGGCCCAGCGCCGTCGCTCTTGCTCGCCGATCTCGACCCGCTGCTGCAGGCGCTCGGACTCGACGCTCTGGGCCGTCGCGACCGCCATCGCGGCGCTCGCCGCGAACGCCTGCAACAGGCGGAGATCCTCGTCGTCGAACTCTGTGCCGCCCGCTTCGCGGTCGAGCGCGACGAGCGTCCCGACCGCATGGCCGCGGAAGAGCAGCGGCACGACCAACGCCGCTTCGGCGCCGAGTCGCTCGCGCAGGCGTGCCTCCGAGGGCGGGGAGCCGCGCTCGAGGTGCTGCGCGGCCCGCTCCTGCATCGCCGCCTGGAAGACCTCGTCCTCGGCGGGAATGGTCAGGTGGCGCACCTTCTCGCCGATCTCGCCGGCCTGCGCGACGACGACCAGGCGCCCGCCGCGACGCAGCAGGACGAGCAGGGTCTTGGCCTCGACCAGGGCGCGGGCGCGCTTGACGATCAGGTCCAGGACGCGGGCCACGTCGGTCTCACCGCCGACGGCGTGCGCGATGTCGACCGAGGTTTCGGCACGCCGCAGCGCCTGCTCGACCTCGGCCTCGCGCTCGCTCAGGGCCGTGTAGAGGCGGGCATTCTCGATCGCGATCCCGGCCCAGGTGGCGAGCGTCTTCGCCGCCGCCTCGTCGTCCTCGTCGAACTCTTCACTCCCCCGCTTCTCGGTCATGTAGAGGTTGCCGTAGGTCTCGCCGCGGACCGTGATCGGCACCCCGAGGAAGGAGTGCATCGGCGGGTGGCCGGGAGGGAAGCCGTAGGCATGGGGGTGCTTTTCGACATCGCGCAGGCGCAGCGGCACCGGCTCGCGGATCAGCTCGCCGAGGACCCCGCGGCCACGCGGCAGGTTGCCGATCGAGCGTTTGGTCTCGTCGTCGATACCGAGATAGATGAAGCGTTCGAGCTCGGTGCGACTGGGGTCGAGCACGCCCAGTGCCGCGTACTCGGCCGAGGTGATCTCGCGCGCCGCCTCGACCACCGAGCTGAGAACCGCCTCGAGGTCGAGCTCGGAAAGGATCGCCGTTCCCACGTCGATCAGCCGCCTGAAGCGCTCCTCCGCGGGCTGGCTATGCGACCGCTCGGGCGGATTCATCCCTGGATCATCCACCCTATTTGCCTGCGAGGCGAGACGCTGGCGATCACAGGGCAAGACTCCTTGCATCTGCTCGCGTTGGTCTTCTGACAGGACCCGCTTAATGCTCTCCTAGAGAGCAACGAGAAGTCGCCACCAAGATAGCGTCGGCGATCGCATCCGGCGTAGGCGGGCAGCCCGGGATTCTGATGTCGACGGGAAGCAGCTTCTCCAAGGGTCCGGCGATCTCGGCCACGGCGCCGAGCACGCCGCAGCCCAGAGCGCAGTCGCCGAGCGCGGCGACGAGGCGCGGCTCGGGCATCGCCTCATAAGCGGCCCGCAGCGGGCCGGCCATGCGGGTCGTGACAGGGCCGGTGACGAGCAGGACGTCGGCGTGGCGGGGAGAGGCGACGATGTCGAGGCCGAAGCGCTGCAGGTCGTACTGCGGCGCGGCCGTCGCGGTCAGCTCGTGCTCGCAGGCGTTGCAGGAGCCGGCGTCGACGTGGCGGATCGCGAGCGAGCGCGGGCCGCTGCGCCTCGGCAGGGCAGCTTCGCGGCGGATGCGCTGCAGATGGCGGAGCAGGACGAACATGCTCAGCGGTCCACGCAGGCGTAGCAGAGCTCGAAGCTCTTGTTGATCAGCGGGAAGTCGGGCAGGAGGTTTTCCGCCGTGGCAAACGCCAGGGCCGGCCAGTTGGCGTACGAGCCGGTGCGCAGGTGGAAGCGCTTGAGCAGCGACGCCTCGTGCTCGACCGCGCAGACCGTCTCCCCGCGCGGGCTCTCGACCCTGGCCACCCCCAGCGTCGCCGGGGGACCGTCCTGGCTCGCCGCGCCTGGGCGCACCGGGCTGGAAAGCAGCTCCTCCAGGATCGAGAAGACCTCAACGAGCTCGAGCGCCCGGACCTCGAGTCGCGCCGCGACGTCGCCCCGGGCACCCGGCGGGACTGCCGGAGAGAAGGAGGGGCCGTACCAGAGCCCGGGACTTGCCCCGCGGGTGTCCGACCGCACCCCGGCTGCGCGCGCGGCGGGGCCGACCGCCCCGAGCCGGAGGGCATCGTCCCGACCGAGGACCCCGACTCCCTCGAACCGGGCCTGGACCGAGGGGGAGAACTGGATCTCCCGCCAGACCCTGGCCGTGTCCTGCCCCAGCTCGCGAAGCTCTCCCCGAGCTCGCCCGACCGCCGATGAGGGCAGGTCGAGCGCGCTCGCGCCCACCGCGACCGTCCCGAACAGGAAACGGTGTCCCGCGACGGAGTCGTTGAGCCGCAGCGCGCGCTCCTTCAGCGCGGCGAAGGCCATGTTCCCGGCCGCGAACCCGACTCCCGCGCAGACCGCGGCGATGTCGTTGAGGTGGTTGTAGAGGCGCTCCAGCTCGAGCAGCAGCGTGCGGGCACGGCGCATCTCCCGCGAGGGCGCGAGGCCGAGGGCGAGCTCGGCGGCCTGCGCGTAGGCGACCGAGCTGGCAACCGCGCAGGCGCCGCAAGCGCGCTGGGCGAACGCCAAGCCCTCGGCAAGCTCCCGCCCCTCCGCGGCACGCTCGAGCCCGCGGTGCTTGTAGAAGAGACGCGGGTCGAGGTGGAGGATGCGCTCGCCGACCACGTGGAAGCGGAAGTGGCCGGACTCGATCACGCCGGCGTGGATCGGACCGACCGCGACCTCGTGGACCCCCTCCCCCTCGACCGGAACGGTCCAGCTGGGCGTGTGGAGGGGATGGGCGACGAGCGATCGCAGCGGCTCGTGGCCACGGAACCGCAGGCCGTAGAGGTCGTGCGCCTCGCGCTCGTCCCACGCCGCCGCGGGAACGAGCTCGACGATCGAGGGCAGCTCGTCCCCGGCGGCGGCGGTGGTCAGGACCCGCGTGCCGGCGCCCTCCGCGAAGAGCGCGTGCCAGCGCCTCTGCGATCCCGAGCGGTCGGCGAAGGCCCCGCAGAAGCGCCCGCCGGCGGCAAGCGCAGCGGCGCAGGTCCCTTGCCAGTCCCCTACGGCGACGTCCACCTGCTCGACACCCTGGCGGGGCGGCGCGACCGAGCTCATCCACCGCTCCGCATCAACGCCGCGACGACGTCGGAGCCCGGCAGCGCGTAGGCGGCGACCGTCAGCGCCAGCAGCACCACTGCCGTGGCGCCGGAGAGGACGCCGATCGCCAGCGCGGAGCGGGAAGGACGGGGGCGCGGGCCCCGCCTCTCCCCCATCAGTCCTTCCAGCAGCGCGTGGGCGAGCCCGAGGAAGCCGAGGGCGAGCAGCACCGCGGCGACCGACGAGATCGCGATCAGCCCCGCGTCCATCCCGCCGAGCAGAATCATCACCTCGGATACGAAGAGGGGCGAGGGAGGCAGGCCGGAGAGCGAGAAGAGGCTGACCGACATCGCCGTGGCCGTGGGCGCGCTTGCCCGGGCGACGCCCCTGGGCGCCCGTTCCGCGGTGTCGGGGTCCTGGCGGAGCAGCGGGATCGCCGTGTAGAAGCCGAGCGCCTTCGCCACGCCATGCCCCGCGACGTGGACGACGACGCCGGCAATCGCCAGCGGGGCGCCGAAGCCGATCCCGAGGGCGAGGATGCCCATGTGCTCGAGGCTCGAGTAGGCGAGCAGGCGCTTCCACGGCAGGGGCCTCCAGAGGAACGGGATCGCGACCAGCAACGAGACGAGCCCGAAGCCGATGAAGAGCTCCTGGACGGCGCTGGTCCCGAGCGCCGGTTCGAGCGCGAGCTTGGTCCGCCAGGCGATCAGCAGGACGGTCGGCAGCAACGCCGCGGAGAGCATCGCGCTGACCGGCGGCGGCGCCTCGCTGTGCGCGTCGGGCAACCAGTTGTGCACCGGCGCCCAGCCGATCTTGCCGGCCAGCCCGACCAGGATCAGGACGAAGGCCACGAGCGTCGCCTGCGCCGGCAACTGCCCACCCTGTTGGACGAGCGCCTGCCAGTCGAGGCGACCGAGGCCGGCGCCGTCGGAGCCGGCCGCGACGAAGAGCACCAGGATCCCCAGCAGCGCGACGGCAAGGCCGAGCGTGGTCAGCACCACGTACTTCCAGCCCGCCTCGAGCGCGCTGCGCTTGCCGCTGAAGGCGACCAGCAATGCCGAGGCGGCGGTGGTCGCCTCGATCAGCAGCCAGGCGAGGGCGAGGTTGTCCGCGAGCGGCAGGGCGAGCAGCGCCATCCAGAAGAGGTTGAAGGCGGCGTAGTAGGTGGCATGAGAGCGCCGCGCCGTGAACCAGCCGCGGCCGGCGTGGCGCAGGTAGAACGGCGACATCGCGGCGCTGGCAAGGCCGACGACGCCGATCAGCGCGAGGAACACGCCGCCGGCCGTGTCGAGCAGGTACCAGCTGCCGCGCGCAGCGACGCCGGGCGCGGCAGCCAGCCCGACGACGGCCAGCGAAAGCGCAAGCGTCGCCGTCAGCGTCGACGCGATCAGGTTGAGACGATCGGCGGCACGCGGCGAGGGCGCCAGCCAGACCAGCAGGGCGGCGCACAGGGGAACCGCCAGGACGGCGACGATCAGCATCGGGGCGGCGTCAGTCACGAAGCCCCCGCAGGAGATCGGTGTCACCCGTGCCGACCTCGGCGTGGATCTTGTGGGTGAAGGCGGCGGCGACGGTTACGACGAGCGCCAGGTCGAACAGCACGCCGAGCTCGATCACCGACGGCAGCCCTCCCGGCACCGAGATCGCGAGCAGGTAGACGCCGTTCTCGGCGACGAGGATCCCGAGCACCTGAAGGAGGGCGGGCCGGCGCATCACGACGATCGCGATCCCGAGCGATAGCAGCGCGATCGCGCCGTGCTCGGCGGGCGGATCGCCGAGCCCGAGCGGCGGGATCGCCGCGACGGCGACAAATGCGACCACGGTGGCGACGAGCAAGCGGACCACCACGGTCGTCGCGGGGGTGACGAGGTAGGGCTCAGGGGTGCGGCGACGGGTGAAGACCAGCAGCGCCGGAAGCGCCACGGCGCGGGTGAGGAGGATGATCGCGGCGACCAGGAACGCCGTCGGTCGGTCGCCGGCAAGCGAGAGCGCCGCCACCCCCAGCAACATCGCCTGGGCGGCGACAAGCAGGGTTGCGAGGCTGCGCCGGCGCACCAGCATCACGCCGAAGCCGAGGACGACGAGGGCTGCGATCGCGGCGTCGCTCATCTCACCCGACCAGCCGGCTGATCAGTCCGACGAGAGCGAGCAGGCAACCGCCGGCGAGGAGCGCCGGGGCGCGCAGGACCCGCATCTTCGCCTGAGCCGTCTCGGTAAAGGCCAGGCCCGCGCAGAGCAGCGCCAGGCCGGCAGCCAGGCAGACGAGCTGCTCGCCGAACCCTCCCCAGTGGGGCAGGTACAGCCCGGCAGCCAGGACGAGGAAGATCCAGTGCCTGGCCGCCGCGCTCCACTCGAGCAGCGCCAGGTCACGGCCGGCGTACTCGAGCAGCGGCCCCTCGTGGATCATCGTCAGCTCCAGGTGAGTGTCCGGGTTGTCGATCGGCTGGCGCCCGGTCTCGACCAGGACGACGAGGGCGAAGGCCGCGGCGGCGCACCAGTGGGCCGGCTCGCTCCAGATCGCCGAGCCGCTCGCGGCGCCGCTCATCGCCACCAGGTCCGTGCTGCCGGCCGGCGCCGCCGCGAGGATCAGCGCCAGGACCAGCAGCGCCTCGGCGAAGACCGAGAGGGTCAGGTCACGGCCCGATCCCATCAGCGCGAAACCCGACCCGGTGTCCCAGCTGGCAGCGGCCAGGGCGAAGCGCGCCAGGGCCAGCAGGCCAACGAGGACGATCGCGTCGTTGCCCAGCGGCCAGTCGGGAGAGAGGCCGGCGATCGGGACCAGGAACAGGGCGAGGATCGTCGCCGCGGCCACCACGCACGGCGCCAGCTGGTAGACGAGCGTGGCCGGCTGGGGGTCGGCGAGCGTCTTGCTCCAGAGGCGGCGCAGCTCCCGGTAAGGCTGCAGCGGAGAGGGACCGCGGCGCCCCTGCAGGCGGGCCTTGAGCGCCTGGATCGCGCCGGGAAGCAGCGGCGCCAGGGCGAGCCCGCCGAGGATCTGGATCGCTCCGGCGACGGCAGTCATCCGATCGCTCCGACTCGCACCAGGACGAGCAGGCCGAGGAGCAGCGCGAGCAGATAGGCGGCGTAGGCACGGACGCTGCCGGATTGAAGGCGACGGGCGACCAGGGCCCCGGCCAGCGCCCCGCGCTGCACCGGCCCGTAGAGCAGCGTGTCGAAGAGGTGCGGGATCTCGCCGCGATAGCGGATCGACTGGAGCTGTCCACGCTCGCGCACCGCCTCGATCTCGCGCCGCGGTCGAAGGACAGACTCCAGGACCAATCGCAGCGGCTTCGTGAAGCCCGCCGAGCTCCAATTCAGCGCGGGCTCGATCCGCTGGCCGCAGGCCCATGCGGGGACGGGAGCCGCCCGCCGGGAGCCGCGCAAGCGCCAGAGCATCGCGCTCAGCGCAACCAGCCCGAGCAGCAGCCACGGCGAGGGAAGCGAGCCGGTTCCGGGGATGGAAAGGCCCGGTTCGGCGGCGAGGCTCCGCGGCTGTGGGGCGAGCTCCATCAGCGAGGGGACCAGCAGTCCGGGCGCCGCACCGAGGGCGACGCAGCAACCGGCCAGGAAGACCGGCGCGGCCCTCATGCCGGGCGGCGCCTCTACCGCCGGCTCGGCCTCCGCCCGGCGGGGGGCGCCGAGCAGGACCAGCCCGACGACCTTGACGAAGCAGAACACCGCGAGCGCCGCGGTCGCCGCCAAACCTGCGGTCGCGAGGGCGCCGGCCAAGCCGAGCCCAAGGGAGGGCCCGAAGGCGACGTGGATCAATGCCTGCAAGGTCAGCCACTCCGAGGCGAAGCCGTTGAGCGGGGGCACCCCGGCGATCGCCATCGAGCCGATCAAGAAGGCCCCGCCCGTCCAGGGCATACGGCGCAGCAGGCCGCCGATCCGGTCCAGGTCGAGCGAGCCCACCGCTCGCTCGAAGGAACCCGCGGCCAGGAACAGAAGCGCCTTGAACACGGCGTGGTTGAGGATGTGCAGGAGCGCGGCGGCGAAGGCGATCGCGGCCCAGGTCGAATCGCCCTCGGAGGCGAAGAGGATCGAGGCGCCGAGGCCGAGCGCGACGATCCCGACGTTCTCGATCGAGTGGAAGGCGAGCAGGCGCTTGAGGTCGTGCTGCACCAGCGCGTAGAGCACGCCGCCCAGGGCCGACAGCAGACCCAGCCCGAGCACCGCGAGGCCCGCCCACAACGGAGCCGGTGCGGCCCACTCGAAGAGGACGCGGATCAGCCCGTACAGGGCCACCTTGATCATCACCCCCGACATCAGGGCGGAGACGTGGCTCGGCGCGACGGGGTGGGCGCGCGGCAGCCAGGAGTGCAGCGGCATCAGACCCGCCTTGGTACCGAACCCGACGATCGCCGCGACGACGATCAGCGCCTGCACACCCGCACCCTGGGCGGCGAGCGCCGCCGGGTCGCCGATCGCTCCGTAGTGCGCCAGGGCGAGCACGCAGATCCAGACTCCGGCGCCGCCGAGGTGGGTGACCGCGAGATAGACGAAGACTGCGTGGCGGACCCCTGCGTCGTTGCGTCGCACCAGGATCGCGGCGGCCGGCGCCAGCGTCATCAGCTCCCAGCAGGCGAGGAACGACGAGGGGTCGCGCGCCATGACGACGCCGGTGAGGGCCAGGAGGAACAAGCCGCCGAGGGCGACGAGGGCGCGACTGCGGGCGACGCCCGCGAGGTAGCCACGGGCGTAGATCACGGCCGGCGCGGCGACCACCGCCAGCGTGGCGAGGAAGAAGCCGCTGAGGCCGTCGACCCCCAGCCCCGGGTCGAGGCTGTCTCGGAAGGCGGCGCCGAAGACCGGCGCCCCGAACAGGATGAGGGCGCCGCCGGTGCCGAGCAGGGCGATGCCCGCGGCCTGGAGGGCGATCGCCGCGGTGAGCGCCCGGGGGGCGATCGGCGCCAATGCCCCGGCGATCAGCAGGGCCAAGCCCAGCGAAACGAGCAACTGGACGAACGCCGCGCTCAGCGCCGCTTGGCGCCGGCCTTGCGGCGGGTCGGTGGCGATTCGTCCAGCTCGCCGAGCAGCGCCTGAGTTTCCTCCAGGTAAGAGCCGATCAGCTGCTTGGCCGTCTCGAGCAGCTGAAAGATGCGCGGGTCTCGCACCCGGTAAAAGACATTCGTCCCTTCACGCCGAGACTCGAGCAGTCCCTGCCGACGCATTGCGGCGAGGTGCTGGGAGGCCCCGCTGGAGTCGATCTCGAGCTCGCCCTGCAGCCTGCCGACGGTCAGCTCGCCGTCCTTCAGCAGCTCCAGGATGCGCACCCGGGCCGGGTGACCCAACGTGCGGAAGAAGTCCGCCTTGATCTTGTGGATCGGCTGTGGCGGTCCTGCCTGCGATTTAGACCCGACTCGCGGTTTCGGCGCAGCAGCGGGCATCAGCTCCCCCCGATCGGTGCACCTGCGTCCGCCATGTCGCAAAGATAGCATATCTTAGAAAGTGTTAAGATTATCGCAATGGAAGGAGTGGCCACCGGACCCGAGCATGCCACCTATGACGAGCGACTGCGGGTACGCATCCTGCGCGCTGGACCGGATGCGGTCGAGGCCGCGGTGGCGCTGATGGAACGTCACGATCCCGACTCCTTCGACGAGGCCCTGGGGCTCATTTCCAGCCGCGCCGACCTTACGCCACGTTGCCAAGAGGCTCTGACGGAGGCGTGGGATCGCTACTTCCATATCAGCGGCATGTCGTGGGAATGAGCCGACGACCGCACCGCTGCCACACCTGCAGTGAAGCCGGTGCAAGGGCCGCCTCCCGCAACTCGCGTAAGGATTGGCGCAATGGCCGAGGCTCGAATTGACGTTCATCTCCGCCCGCGCGGTCACCGCGACAAGCTGATGGGAATGCGCGACGGGATCCTGCAGGCGCGGGTAACCGCGCCGCCGGTGGACGGCAAGGCGAACAAGGCCCTTTGCCGGCTGATCGCGAAGCGGATCGGAATTGCGCCGTCGAAGGTGGTCGTCATCCAGGGCGGGAAGTCGCGCAACAAGATCGTGAGCGTGGAGGGCGTAAACGCAGCGGCGCTGGAGCTGGCGTTGCGAGATCCGGACAGCTGACGCCATCGGCCCGGACCAGGGCATCGAGCCTTCTAAGCCTCCATCACGTTCGCGATCACGATCCTCCCCCGCGGCGACTCGCGACGAGGGTAGGGCAACGCAAACGGGCTATACCCCCAGCCGTACATAAGTCGAACCACGCGGCGCGGATCGCGGCCGAGCCGCTTTCCCTCGCTCGCCGCAAGGGTCGGCGAAGCGCTCCTTGAGGCGACTCACCCAGCTGGAGCGCGCAGGTTCACGACCGCGCATGAATGCTCGGCTGCCCGGTCAATGATCTCCGGGTCGCCGGTCCAGAGAGGCGCCTCTGCCCGAAGGGCGGTCGCGAGACAAAAGGCGTCGGCATACGAAAGCCCCCCGTGAGCCTTGATCCGCGCCGCCTCCGATACGAGAGGCCAATCCGGATCAACGACATCGAGACGCTGGCGCACCCGGTCGATGTCGGCGGCTGCCGAGTCCTCCCCGTCGCCCCGCATGCGGATGTAGAGCACCTCGCCGAGGTTGATCGAGCAGATCGTCGCTCCCTCTTCGAGCCAGGCAGATTCGATGCGATCTGCCGAGTCCTCGTCCTTGAGATAAGCCAACAGCGCCCAGCTATCGAGGACGATCAACGCCCCACCCCTGAGCCTTGCGCTCCTCGGCGTCGCGTTCGCGCCGCCGCTCCTGCAGCAGCTCCTCCGTGCCGCCGCCGGCCCCGACCCAGAGACCCCGCAGAATGCGGATCTCGTCGGCACAGCGCTCGGGATCGTCGTTGACCCTCCGCACCCGGACCTCGGACCCGTCCGGCTCGAACGTCACCTCGTCGCCCGGCTTGATCCCGATCTCGTCCCGGATCGCCTTGGGGATCACCACCTGGCCCTTGATGCCTACCTTGTGAGTCATACCGTTAGTATAACGCGGCTCTGCGGCGAGCGCGTCGGATTCCGGACAAATCTCGGGATACCTCTTGCGCAGTCGTTGGATCGGCCGCGAGATCTCCGTCTGGTAGCGCCGGCATGCCGAGGCCCCCGCCGCGTTAAGTTTGAGACCGATGGCACTGCCCCCCGAGGTACTTGATCCCGCGATATCGCTCATCGCGACCTACTGCGCGACGAAGGTGCCTGCCAAGCACGACGGCAACTTGAGAATCGAGTACAAGGTCCGCGGACACACGATCACGATCTACGAGTGCCGCCCGCCGTGGCGGAAGGAGATTGGCCCAGACTGGACCAGGATGCGGATCTGCACTCTTGAGTGGGACCCGACGACCCGTCTCTGGACGCTCTACGCACGCGACCAAAACGACCGTCGACTGGAGTACCCGTTCATCGAGCCGGCGCCCGACCTGGCGCCCCTGATCCGCGGCCTCGACAGTGATCCCACCTGCATCTTCTGGGGCTAGCATCGCGAGCGGTGGAGTCGGGGACAAAGCTCGGGACACGCTTTGGCCTTGCCGAGCAGCGCCTCTTGCCGAGCAGCCTTGATGTCAACGATCTCGATCGGTGGGAGCTCGTCGGCGAGCGCTCCGACCGGCCAGGGGCGATCCTGCCCGCTCCTGGTCAGTTTGGGAAAGAACATCGACCGCAGCGCCAACAGTCAGTTCAGAGGCATCAGCCGCCGGCACAACGACGACGGTGGTCCCGTCCGGACGCTTCTCGATCACCTTGGCCATGCGTCAAGGGCACCGCTTGCCGCAGGGGTCATCCCGCCATTCGCAGCTCGTCTGGTTCAAGCGCGACCGAATGACGAAACCCTCCGTCCCCGACTGAGCGGCGCAAGGTGCGAAGGACGCGATCGGGATTGTCGTCGGGACCGTTGATGTAGAGCGGCTGGCCGTCGCAGCCAAACGTGATCGCGCTGGGACCCTTCCACGGGCCGAGATGCAGGCGGGCTTGCTCAAAATCGGGATGCGGCGCGAACCCGAGCCCGTGGGCGTACTCGACGGCTCCCAGCACGAGGTCGCGCACGAGCTCAATCGGGGCGCTCACGGGCGGCGCGGAGTAGCCGCTGAAGACGTAACCGGTGAGCGAGCGCAATCCTCGGTCGTCCATCTCATCGGGGCCCATGGCGTTCTTGACGCCAAGGCAGTAGGCATCGACCAGGTAGGTACAGGCCGTGATCTGGCGCCGATGGCGTCGGCGCCGAGCGATGAGTGCGGTGAACAGGCCCTCCGTCCCGTCACCGGCGCCGGGATCGCACCAGTCGGCGCGATCAGGTACCCCCAGACCGGCGCTCCAACCGGCGTTGAGCCAGCAGCCGAGAAGGTCGGCGTCGGGATTCGCGCTGTCGCGCTCGGCGGCGAGCTTGCGGACAAGAGCAGACGCCTCGGCGGACCGAATCCCAAGGCTGCGAGCGATCTCCCTAGGAGACAGACCCTGTGCGCGCAACTCGCGAACCCTCTGCGTCGCGTCGTCCTCGGCCATCGACATCTTTTAGCGGGCAAAGCGGACGGTGGCGTGACGCCGATCGGCTTTGCAGAGAATGCGTACACGTGACCACCGATCTTGACCTCACCGAGGAATGCTTGCTCCTGGCCGCTCTTGCATTTACGGGGCTTTGTGGAGTACCGCTACGGGGATTCGAACCCCCGGTTTCTCTCAGGCCCGGGATCCCACCGCGCGGCGCAATATGAGATAGACCGTCACCGCGAGCGCGGCGAGCCAGGCGAGGCTGAGGATCAGCTCGCCGCCGGCGTGGAAGCTGGTGGAGAACGCCCCCTCATACATCACTCGCGAGGGCCCATAGCCGGGCAGCAAGACGGCGAGTGAGCCGGGTTCGGTGTGGAACATCGGGCTCTGCACGACGCCCAGGTCGGTCATCACCAAGAAGAGGATCAGGTAAGTGGCGGCGAGCTTGTCGAGCACCGCTCCCGCAAGCGCGCCGATCGCGCCGTAGATCATCCCGATCAGCGCCAGGCCGGCGATCATCGGCAGCCAGGAG
>JAPVSJ010000029.1:0-9376 GCA_047519745.1 Actinomycetota bacterium
GCTGCCGAGGATCAGCCGGTCGTAGCTGACCACCGGGGTTCCTTCTTCGTTGGCTTTCTTGACCACCGCTCCGACCGCGCTGGCGTCGACCGGGTCGAGCACGAGGACGTTAGCGCCCTGGGTGATCGCCGCTTCGCCCTGGGACTGCTGTTCGCTGGTGCTCTGGTTGGCGTTGCTGTAGATGATTTCGCAGTCTTCGCACAGTTCTTCGACCTTGGCTTCGAATTCGGGGCGATCGTGCGATTCGTAGCGACTCGTCTTCGACTCGGGCAGCAACAGAGCGATCTTCGAGCCGCCGCCGCTGCTTCCGCCGCAACCGGCCGCTACGCCGGACACCACGACTAGGACTCCCAGCGCAAGCAGCATGGGTAGGGAGCGTCGGATCGGTGAGTTGGACATGAATTCCTCCTTTTTTCTGTCCCCGCCTTACCCGCTCTGCCGCGGTTTCAGTCAACCGTAACGCGCAAAAGCCCGCCGGAAAATGTGGTTAAGCCGCAATCTTCTCGCGGCGTGCCCGCGAGCGTTTTGGCTTCGCCGGCTTGGCCGGCTCGACCAGCTCGGCGAGAAAGCGGCCGGTATGCGATGCCTTCACGGCGGCCACCTCCTCAGGCGTGCCGGTGGCGATCACCTCTCCCCCCTCTTCGCCGCCGTCTGGGCCGAGGTCGACGAGATGGTCGGCGGTCTTGATCACGTCGAGGTTGTGCTCGATCACGACGACCGTGTTGCCGGCGTCGACGAGGCGTCCGAGCACGTCGAGCAGGCGCTGCACGTCGGCGAAGTGCAGGCCGGTCGTAGGCTCGTCGAGGATGTAGAGGGTGTCGCCGGTGGCGACTTTGGAGAGCTCGGTCGCCAGCTTCACCCGCTGCGCCTCGCCACCCGACAGCGTCGTCGCCGCCTGGCCGAGGCGGATGTAGTCGAGGCCGACGTCGTGCAGGGTGCGCAGGCGGCGGGCGATCTTCGGCACGTTCTCGAAGAAGACGACCGCCTCCTCGACCGACATCTCGAGCACGTCGGCGATGCTCTTGCCCTTGAAGCGGACCTCGAGCGTCTCGCGGTTGTAGCGGCGGCCGTGGCACTGCTCGCAGGGCACGTAGACGTCGGGCAGGAAGTGCATCTCGATCTTGATCTGGCCGTCGCCGCGGCAGACCTCGCAGCGCCCGCCTTTGACGTTGAAGCTGAAGCGGCCCGGCTTGTAGCCGCGGGCGCGTGCCTCCTGCGTCTGGGTGAAGAGCTGGCGGATGTGGTCGAAGACGCCGGTGTAGGTCGCCGGGTTGGAGCGCGGCGTGCGGCCGATCGGCGACTGGTCGATGTTGATGATCTTGTCGATCTGGCTGAGCCCGTCGACGCCGTCGTGGGCGCCGGGGCGCAGCTTCGCCTGGTGCAGCCGGTTGGCGACCGAGTGGTGCAGGGTCTCGTTGACCAGGGTCGACTTGCCCGACCCGGAGACGCCGGTGACGCAGCAGAAGACGCCGAGCGGGATCGCCACGTCGATCCCCTTGAGGTTGTGTTCGCGGGCGCCGCGGACGAGCAGCGCGCCGCGCGGCTCGCGGCGCTCGGCCGGCACCTCGATCTCTTTCTTGCCGGAGAGGTACTGGCCGGTCAGCGAGGCCGGGTCCTTGGCGACTTCGTCCGGCGTGCCGGCGGCGATCACGTGGCCGCCGTGTTCACCGGCGCCGGGACCGAGGTCGACCAGATGGTCGGCGGCGCGCATCGTGCCCTCGTCGTGCTCGACCACGATCACCGTGTTGCCGAGGTCGCGCAGCCGGTCGAGCGTGCCGATCAGCTTCTCGTTGTCGCGCTGGTGGAGGCCGATCGAGGGCTCGTCGAGCACGTACATCACCCCGACCAGGCTGGAGCCGATCTGCGTCGCGAGGCGGATCCGCTGCGCCTCTCCGCCGGAGAGCGAGCGCGCCGAGCGGGCCAGCGAGAGGTAGCCGATGCCGACGTTCTCGAGGAAGGCGAGCCGTTCGGAGATCTCACGCACGATCAGCCGCGCGATCGCCCGCTCGGTCTCGGTCAGCTCCAGCGTCTGGATCCACTCGCTCGCCGCCCGCGCCGAGAGGTCGGTGTATTCGGCGATGCTGAGACCGCCGACGGTCACGCCGAGGCTCTCCGGCCGCAACCGCGCGCCCTTGCAGTCGGGGCAGGGCTGCTCGGCCATGTAGCTCTCGATCCGCTCGCGGTTGGACTCCGAGTCGGTCTCCTCGTAGCGGCGCTGCAGCTGGTTGACGATCCCCTCGAAGCGCACCTTGTAGGAGCGGCGGCGGCCGTAGCGGTTCGTATAGGTGACCTGGTGGCGCTCGCCGCCGGTGCCGTAGAGGAAGACGTCTTTCTCGGCCTTCTTCAGCTTCGCCCAGGGCTTGTCGGCGTCGACCCCGTAGTCGTCCGCCACGGCGCCGATCAGCCGTCGCCAGTAGGCGGTGACGCCGCGGTTCCAGGGCTGCAGCGCGCCCTCGGCCAGCGAGAGGGTCGGGTCGGGTACGACCAGCTCGGGGTCGATCACGCGCTGGAAGCCGAGCCCGTGGCAGCGCTCGCAGGCGCCGTGGGGCGAGTTGAAGGAGAAGATCCGCGGCTCCAGCTCGGGGATCGAGGTGCCGCAGTTGAGGCAGGCGAACTGCTCGGAGAAGAGCAGCGTCTCGGCGTCGGCGTCGACCATCTCGACTTCGACCAGCCCCGCCGCCAATCCCGCCGCGGCCTCGACCGACTCGGAGAGGCGGCGGCGCAGGTCGGTCTTCATCACCAGCCGGTCGACGACGACCGAGATGTCGTGTTTGTACTTCTTGTCGAGCACGATCTCCTCGTCGAGGCGGAGCAGCTCGCCGTTGACCTTGACCCGCGAGTAGCCCTCGAGCCGCATCTGGTCGAGCAACTTGCCGTACTCGCCTTTGCGCCCGCGCACGACCGGCGCCATGACCATGAATTTGGTCCCCTCGTCGAGGGTCATCAGCCGGTCGACGATCTGCTCCTGCGTCTGGCCGGTGATCTCCTCGCCGCAGGTGGGGCAGTGCGGGACGCCGATCCGCGCCCAGAGCAGGCGCAGGTAGTCGTAGATCTCGGTCACCGTGCCGACGGTCGAGCGTGGGTTGCGCGAGGTCGTCTTCTGGTCGATCGAGATCGCCGGCGAGAGCCCCTCGATCGAGTCGACGTCGGGCTTCTCCATCAGGCCGAGGAACTGGCGCGCGTAGGCCGAGAGCGACTCGACGTAGCGCCGCTGCCCCTCGGCGTAGATCGTGTCGAAGGCGAGGCTCGACTTGCCCGAGCCCGAGAGCCCGGTGATCACGATCAGGGCGTCGCGAGGCAGCTCGACGTCGATGTCCTTCAGGTTGTGCTCACGCGCACCCGAGATGACGATTCGCTCAGAGGCAGCCACTCAGCCGAGTCTACCCAGACGAACAGATGTTCCCCTTGCCTTCCGTTCGCAGTTTCCACCTCAATGCGATGGAAACTGCGAACAGATGCGGGAGTCCGCTTCCACGGGGGGAGAGATTGTGGGGCGTTCGCACTTGTCCTCGGTATGCGCCGAAAGGAGCGAACGCATCACCGGCTGGCCGGCGTAGCGGAAGGACAGCACGGCGTGATCTCTCGAAAGCAGATGCGCGTGCTCGGGTACTCGGCCAGTGCAGTCGATCGCGCCCTTGCATCGGGGCGACTGCACCGAGTTCATCGTGGGGTGTATGCCGTCGGCCACAAAAGGCTTTCGCCCCACGGCCGCTGCCACGCGGCTCTGCTTGCCTGTGGGACAAGGGCCCTGCTCAGCCACAACTCCGCCGCATGGCTCTGGGGACTGCAGGCCACGCTTGCCGCGACCGTCGATGTTGCGGTGCCGTCGCGCGGACATCACCGACAAGGGATCGACCTTCACCACCTTCCACGACTCGCCCCCGAGGACCAAGTCACCAGGGAGGGCCTCTCGACGACCACGGTACCGCGCACGCTGCTCGACCGAGCGCAGGCAATCTCTCGCAAAAGCCTCGAAAGAGACCTTGACCGGGCCGAGCGGCTTGGGATCTTCGACCTCAGGGCGATCGACCACATGCTCGCACGTGCCGGCAAGCACCCGGGCGTCTCCAAGCTACGCGTCGCGCTTGAGCTGCACCGTGCCCCCGCCTATACGCGATCGTGGCTGGAGCGCCGGTTTCTCGAGCTAGTTCGCGAGTCCGGGCTCCCAAGGCCGTCGGCGAATGTCTTCGTGGCCGGCTTCGAGCTCGACATGTACTGGGAACGGGAGCGCTTCGCGGTCGAACTAGACGGCTACGAGTTCCACAGCGACCGCACCCATTTCGAGAGGGACCGGCGTCGACAGACGGAGCTGAAGCTGGCCGGAATCGAGATGGTGCGGTTCACGGCGCGACGCGTGACGACCGCGCCAACCGAGCTGATGGGACAGCTCTCAGCGCTGCTCGCCCGAAGGCGACTGGAGCTTTCAGGAAGCGAGTCCTTCGACAGAACAGCGGAGGCTTCTTCCGAATCAGACGGCGGTCGCGCCTGACCCGACCTCGGAAGCCTCCTCTTCCGGTGCATCGGCAGCCTCGAGGTCAAGCGCCTGAACTCGCGGTGAGAACTCCACCTGAAATGCTTCAGCACGGTCGAGGCACCAGGCCAGCAACTGCGGCCAGCTATCTCGATCCTCTATGTCGCCTTTCTTTCGCTGGACAATCCGGCAGGCGCCTTTCTTCGGAAGCGGCATCCACTCGAGCGAGCCAAGCTCTTTCTCGATCTGCTCTTTTTCCTCCTCCAGGAACTCAAATGCAGCGTCAGCCGCAACCCTGCCGCTGATGTACAGCTCGCATGAGACCTCCTTGACCATGGTCTTGGCGTTGAGCCCGATCTGAAAGCCGCTGCGCCCGACTGCGAGGTTGTACCAGTGCTGCGGACGGGGCTTGCGAAAGCTCAAGTGAGAGTGTCGCTCCGCTGCGAACTCCCTCAGCGCCGTCCAGAATTCGCGCTGCAACAGCTTCGTCTCGGTGGGCTCGGACAGCGTTCCGCCCTGCTCGAGCTTCGTCAGCTCGTTGGGCTCGCAGACGACGTTGAACCGCGGTGCCGGGCGTGAGTCGTCAACGCGCCACAGCTCGATCTCCAGGCCATAGAACGAGATGGTGTCCGGGGTGTTGTCGTTCAGCCAGTCGAGCACCTTGCGGTACTCGTCGGTGATCTTGGTTGCGATCCAAACAACGGCCCGTGCCTCCCGGTTGGTCGCGTAGACCATTAGTTGGCCAAGATGCTTGTGGTCGGCGCGCCCGAGCTGATTCTCGATGATCACAAGCCCGTCGTCGCCGTCTTTGGCGATTATGTCGGCCCGAAACGGGCCGATCGCCTCCTCGACCTTGAATCGTTCCAACTCGAGGTCGATGGTTTCGCCCAGCAGCTTGAGGTTCTCGTCCCTGGCAAGCCAGGGAGTGAAATCCCGCGCCTCGTCCGCCCAAAAATCGCGCACCTCAACCGGCACGAGGCTCCCCAACGGACCGACGCTCAGAGGGGCGCCGTCGTTCTCGACCGCTGCGCCTCGCTCACTCTCGTTTTCACCCACGATCATTCAAAATCATATTAGGAATGAGCTGAGCACAGAAGAGCTTTTCTCACAACTACCGGCCGATCGACTGCTGGTACAGCGTGAAGCCGATGCCCGAGCAGACGGCGGCGATGATCCAGAAGCGCAGCATGATCTTCGTCTCCGACCAGGCCATCATCTCGAAGTGGTGGTGCAGGGGGGCCATCAGGAGGACGCGGCGACGGAAGGTCTTGAAGGCGAAGACCTGGGCGGCGACCGAGAGGGCCTCGATCACGAAGATGCCGCCGATGATGATCAGCAGCACCTCGGTCTGGGTCATCACCGCAAGGGCGCCGATCGCGCCGCCGAGGCCGAGCGAGCCGGTGTCGCCCATGAATATCGAGGCCGGAAAGGCGTTGAACCAGAGGAAGCCGACACAGGCGCCGACCAGGCAGGCGGAGAGCAGTGCCAGATCCTGCTGCTGGTTGGTGACGAAGGCGATCGCCGTGTAGGCGAGCAGGACGATCGCGCAGGAGCCGGCGGCGAGGCCGTCGAGGCCGTCGGTGAGGTTGACCCCGTTCGAGGTGCCGGCGATGACGAGGAAGACGAGGACGAAGTAGAGGACCGGGCCGAGGTCGAGGCTGGCGTCGCCGATGCGGAAGTAGAGCGTCGGTTCTAGTCCGACCGAGTGCCGCGCGACCCACCAGAGGCCGAGCGCGAGCAGCAGCTGACCGACCAGCTTCCAGCGCGCCGAGAGCCCGAGCGAGCGGCGTTTGACGATCTTGATGAAGTCGTCGGCGAAGCCGAGTGCGGCGCAGCCCATCGCCACGCCGAAAACGGCGAGGCTCTGCGGGTCGCGGTTGGAGAGGACCAGGTACGGGACGGCGATCGCGGCGAAGACGATCAGGCCGCCCATCGTCGGCGTGCCGGCCTTGGCGTGGTGCTCCTGTGGGCCCTCCTCGCGGATGTGCTGGCCGAACTCCTTGACCCGCAGGTACTCGATGAATTTGGGACCGAGGAAGATGCAGATCAGCATCGCCGCCATCCCGGCGATCAGCACCTCGCCCATCAGAGCAGCTCCGCCAGGGTCTGGGCGACGGCCTCGAGGCCGGCCGAGCGAGAGCCCTTGACCAGGATCGTGTCGCCGGACTCGAGCTGGGCGGCGAGCAGTTCCGCCGCCTCGGCGGGGTCGCTGACGAGCTCGTCGGGGTCATACGCGCGGGCGGGCTCGCCGATCCCGATCAGCATGTCGACGCCCTCGGCGCGCGCGTGGGCGCCGATTTCGCGGTGGTAGGCCGGTGCTCCGGGGCCCAGCTCGGCCATCTCGCCGAGCACGGCGATGCGTCGACTCGCCTCGATCGAAGCGAGGTGGTCCAGCGCCGCGCGCATGGAGACCGGGTTGGCGTTGTAGCAGTCGTTGACCAGGACGATCCCATCACCAAGCTCGAGGCGCTCGCCCCGGAAGCGGGAGAAGCCTATGTTCGCAGCGCGATCGGCCATCCCCTCGAGCGGCGCGCCGAGCGCCACGCCCGCGCCGATGGCGGCAAGCGCGTTGGTCAGGTTGTGGCGCTCGGTGAAGGGGAAGTGGAAGCGGCCTCGGCCGGCCGGCGTGGCGATCAAGGCCTCGGTGACGCCGTCCGCCACCCGCCGCTCGACGACGTCGATATCCCCGCCGGCGCCGAAACGCAGCAGGCTCAGGGCGGCATCCAGGTGCGGCTCCAGCTCGCCCGCATCGACCGGGACGACAGCGGTCCCGCCTGCGGGCAGCGCGGCGAGGATCTCGGCCTTCGCCGCCGCAATCGCCTCGATCGAACCGAGCAACTCGACGTGGACCGGGCCGACGTTGGTGATCACGCCGATCCGCGGCTCGGCGATCGCCGCCAGCTCGGCGATCTGCCCGGGCCCACGCATCGCCATCTCCAGCACCAGCAGCTCGGTCTCGGCCGGCGCTTCGAGCAGGGTCAACGGCAGGCCGATCTCGGTGTTGAGGTTCTCGCGGTTGGCGTGGACGCGGCCGGGCAGCAGAGCCCGGGCGATGTCCTTGACCGAGGTCTTGCCGACCGAGCCGGTGATGCCGACCACGGGCACCCCGAGCTCACGGCGCCAGGCACGCGCCAGTGCCTGCAAGGCGGCGAGCGGATCGTCCACCGCAAAAACCCAGCCCACCGAGGGAGCGCGTTCGTCCTTTGTATCGCTATGCGCCATAAAAGACGAACGCGCCAGAGACGACCCGACTACGGCGCCCCAAGCGCCGGCGGCGAGCGCCGCTGGCGCGAACTCGCCGCCGTCGACCCGCTCCCCGCGCAGGCCGAAGAAGAGGTCGCCGGCCTCAGCCTGACTGGAGTCGATGATGCCGCGCCGCGGCGAGCCCGCCTCGCCACGGGCGACGATCTCCGCTCCCATCGCAGCGGCGATCTGCTCAGCGCTCAGCTTCACAGCCGGCGCAGCTCCTCGCGCGCCACCTCGCGGTCGTCGAAGGGCAGCTTGCGGCCATCCTCGAACTCCTGCCCCTGCTCATGACCCTTGCCGGCGATGACGACCGTGTCGCCGGGCTCGGCGCGCGACAGCGCCAGCGCTATCGCCGCACGCCGGTCGACCTCCTCGACAACCCCACCGCGATCCTCGATCCCCGCAACGACCTCGGCGACGATCGCCTCCGGGTCCTCGGATCGCGGGTTGTCGGAGGTGACGATCGCCAGATCCGACAGCTCGGCGCCCGCACGTCCCATCAACGGCCGCTTGCCTCGGTCGCGGTCGCCGCCGGCACCGAAGACCGAGATCACCCGCCCCTCCCCCAACCCCCGCGCCGCCCGCAGCACGTTCTCCAGCGAGTCGGGCGTATGCGCGTAGTCGACGAGGACCGAGAACGCCTGCCCCTCGTCGATCGGCTCAAAACGTCCTGGCGGAGGCGCTGCCTGTGCCAGACCGGCTATAGCGACATCCGAATCCACGCCCAGGGAAACCGCGGCCACGTAGGCACCAAGCGCATTTGCGACGTTGAAATCCCCAGGTAGACGGGTCTCGATCGGGATCTCTTCCGCCACGAAATCGGCGACGGCTCCGGCGGCCGAAAACGTCACGCAATCGAATTCCTCGGCGAGGCGCCGCCCATAAGGATCGTCGACGTTGACGATCGCCGTCCCCGGTCCCATCTCGAACAGCAGGCGCTTGGAGCGAAAGTAGTCCTCCATGTCGGCGTGGAAATCGAGGTGGTCCTGGGTCAGGTTGGTGAACAGCGCGACGTCGAAATGGATCGCGTCGGCCCGGTGCAGCACCAGGGCGTGCGAGGACACCTCCATCGCACAGGCCACGTCCCCCCCGTCGAGCATGCGCCGAAAAGTCCCCTGCAGATCGATCGCCTCAGGCGTGGTCCGCTCGACATCCTCCTCCACGCCCCCCACCACCTGCTTCACGGTCCCCAGCAACCCGCACCGCATTCCCACGAACTCCAGAATTTCCTGCAGGAGGAACGCCGTGGTCGTCTTCCCATTCGTCCCGGTGATCCCAGCCACCTTCAGATCCGAGGTCGGCTCCCCGAAGAAGCGAGCAGCAACCGGCGCCATGGCCGCCCGCGCGTCAGCCACCACCACCTGCGCCACATCCAACTCCAGCTCCCGCTCAACCACAAGCCCCACGGCCCCGGCCTCAACGGCCCCGGCAGCAAACCCATGCCCATCGACCTTCTCCCCGGGCACGCAAAAGAAAAGCGTCCCAGCCCTCACCCGGCGACTGTCATAAGCCAGCTCCACAACCTCAGCGGACCCGTCGCCAACAACCCGGGCCCCCCCAGCTACGCCAGCGAGCTCATCCAATCTCACAGCGGCGATTCTAGGCCGGGGGTCGGGTGCCCCTCGTGCGCAGCGGCGTCCTGTTTTTCGCCCCACCCGA
>JAPVSJ010000030.1:0-6741 GCA_047519745.1 Actinomycetota bacterium
GACCGTCTCCAGACACTCAACCGCGAGCCATTGGCGAGCGGTGTCTGGAGACGGTCACCCCCTCCCCTCCAATCCGCAGGGCCCGGCAGACCCTTGCCGCGCTTCGTGCGACGCGCCAGTGGCCCGCCTAGTCGCAGCGCCGCTCGCGAAGCCCTTTCGACGGCGCCCCAGCTCTTCGCCCCGCGCAGAGCCCAGGCTTCGGCGCGCGGCGAGTGCTTCTCCTCGCGCAGCTCCTTGACCAGCTTGCCGGTGTCGATCCCGAGCGGGCAGGCGAGGCGACAGGAGCCGTCGGCGGCACAGGTGTCGAGCCCGTCGTACTCGTACTCGCTCTCCAACGTCCGGCGCAGCGCCGATCCCTCGGGCTGGCGGGCGATCTCGCGGCGCAGGACGATCCGCTGGCGCGGCGTCGTCGTCAGGTTGCGGCTGGGGCAGACCGGCTCGCAGAAGCCGCACTCGACGCAGGTCGTCGCCGACTCGGCGATCTCCGGCGTCGTTTTCAGGTTGCGCAGGTGGACGCCGGGGTCGCGGTTGAGGACGACGCCGGGGGCGAGCACGCCGTCCGGATCGGCAAGCTCCTTCACCCGCCACATCAGCTCGGTCGCCTTCTCCCCCCACTCGCGCTCGACATAGGGGGCCATGTTGATCCCGGTGCCGTGCTCGGCCTTGAGCGAGCCGTCGTACTTGCCGACGATCAGCTCGACCAGCTTCGCCATGAAGGACTCGTAACGCTCCAGATCCTCCTGCTTGGCGAAATCGGGAGTGAGCATGAAGTGCAGGTTGCCGGCGGAAGCGTGGCCGGCGACCCCCGGAAGGAAGCCGTACTCGCCGAGCAGCGCCTGCAGGTCGCGGGCGCCCTCGGCGATCCGCTCCGGCGGCACGCAGACGTCCTCGACGATCAGCGCCGTGCCCGGCGCCCGCACCCGCCCGACCAGGCCGTGCAGGCCCTCGCGCACCCGCCAGGCGAGCTCGATCTCCTCGGCGTCGCGGGTGAACGCGATGGGGCGGATCGTCTCGTGGCCGGCGAGGATCTCCCCTGCCTTGGCGACATACGGGTCCAGCTCCGCGTCGCTCGCGGCGCCGAACTCGACCAGCAGCACCGCCGACTCCGGCGGCAGCTCCTTCCACTCCTCCGGCGCCCCGACCATGTTGTAGGCGGCGACGATCAGCGCCGGGGCGACCATCAGCTCGACCGCGGTGGCGCCGCTCGCGACCAGGTCGCGGACGGGGGCGATCGCCGCGTCGATGCCGGGGAAGTGGATCCAGGCGGTGGTCGTGTGGGCGGGCTGCGGCACGGTCTCGAAGACCGCCTCGGCGACGAAGCCGAGCGTCCCCTCCGAGCCGACGAGGAGGCGGCGAAAGATCTCCAGCGGCTCCTCGGCGTCGAGGAAGGCGCAGAGCCGGTAGCCGGTCGTGTTCTTGATCGCGAACTTGCGCCGGATGCGCTCGCTGAGCTCGGCGTCGGCGCGGATCTCGTCGCGGATCGCAGCCAGGCCCGCCGCCAGCTCCGGCTCGGCCGCGGCGAAGCGCTCGGCCGCGCCGGGGGCGGCGGTGTCGATCTTCGTCCCCGAGGGCAGGACGAAGGTCAGCGCGCGCACGGTCGAGTAGGAGTCCCTGGTCGTGCCGCAGCGCATCCCGCCGGAGTTGTTGGCGATCACGCCGCCGACCGTGGCGATGTCGGTGCTGGCCGGGTCGGGGCCGAGCTTGCGCCCGTAGGGGGCGAGCACCTTGTTGGCGTGGCCGAGCACGATGCCGGGCTTGACCCGCGCCCGCGCGCCATCGTCCTCGACCGCGATGCCGCCGAAGTGGCGCCGCACGTCGACCAGGATGCCGTCGCCCTGGCCCTGGCCGTTGAGGCTGGTGCCACCGGCGCGGAAGACGACCGGGACGTCGTTGGCGCGACCGTAGGCGAGGGTCTTGGCGACGTCGTCGGCGTCGTGCGCCATCACCACCGCGCGCGGCAGCAGCCGGTAGGGGCTGGCGTCGGAGGCGTAGCGGACGATGTCGCTGGCCCGGCCCAGCACCCGGTCGGCGCCGAGCAGCGCCTCGAGCTCGCCGCGCAGCGGCTGGGCCGTGCCACCCGCAAGCGACTCCGGAGCGCGGTCGGGGGCGGCGACGGTCATGCCCAGATCCTCCTAGAAAAGTGACATCCCCGGCGCCACCGGGACTTCGACCAGCTCCGGTCGCGAGGAGGCGAGCGCCCTGGCCAGGGCGTCGCGAACCTCGTCGCGGCCGCTCGCCACCTCGGTCGAGACGCCGTAGCCGGCGGCGACCGCGGCGACGTCGAGAGCGGGCAGGTCGAGGCCGGGCGCCCCCTGCACCTCCTCGACCTCGGCGAACCACTTGAGGATCGCGTACTCGGAGTTGCGCAGGACGAGGAAGGTGACCGGGACGTCGTAGGCGACGGCACTCCAGAAGGCGCTGACCGCGTACTGGACGGAGCCCTCGCCGATCACGCAGACCACCGGCCGGTCGGGCTGGGCGAGCTGCACCCCGACTGCGGCGGGAAGGCCGAAGCCGAGACCGCCGCCGGCGCTGAAGTAGTAGCTGCCCGGCCGCGAAAGGCGCAGCTGGTTGCGCAGCGCCAAGGTGCTGGAGGGCGACTCGAGCACGACGATGCCGTCCTCGGGGAAGACCTCGGCCAGAGCGGAGTGCACGGTCGAGGAGTTGAGCGGATCCTCGGCGGGGATCTCGCTCGGCCCCGGGTTCGGCTCGGGAACCGGGCGCGAGGACTCCGGCACCGCCTCCAGCAGCGCCTCGAGGGTCAGCTTCACGTCGGCGACGATCGCATCGCCCATCGGCGCCCGGGCGGCCTCGTCGGGGTCGCTGGTGATCGCGACCAGCTTCGCCCCCTCGGGAAGCAGCGGGCCGGGGATGTGGGGGTAGTAGGGAAAGACCGAGCTGCCGGCGACGAGGATCAGGTCGTGCCCCTCGAGGGTCTGCGCGACCGGCCCGATCGCCGGTGGCAGCACGCCGCGGAAGTTCGGGTGGCCCTCGGGGAAGCCGAGCTTGCCGCCGCCCGGCGCCGGCGTCGCCCAGACCGGTAGGCGCTGGCGCTCGGCCAGGGCGACGGCCGCGTCCCAGCCGCCGCTGGCGTCGATGTCCGGCCCGGCGACGAAGACCGGGCTGGCCGCGGCATCGAGCCGCTCGGCAAGCGCTCGCACCGCCTCGGGGTCGGCGACGGCACGGCCGCTCACGGTGCGGCCGATCGCCTCACGAACGTCGGCCTCCTCGACCTCGGCGTACCAGTCGTCCATCGGCAGCGAGACGAAGACGGGGCCCTGCGGAGGCAGCGAGGCGAGGTGGGCGCCGCGCGCGAGAGCAAGCGGCACGTCCTGCGCGCGCGGCGGCTCGTAGGCCCACTTGACCAGCGGGTGGGGCATGCGGATCGCGTCGCGGTTGGTCAGGTTCGCCTGCAGGGTCATCTGCGCCCGCGTCTGCTGGCCGGCGGTGACCAGGAGTGGCGTGTGGTTTGCCTGCGCGTTGAAGATCGCCCCCATCGCGTTGCCGACGCCGGGCGCGGTGTGGAGGTTGGCGAGCGCGGTGCGACCCGACGCCTGCGCGTAGCCGTCGGCCATCCCGACCACGACCGCCTCGTGCAGGCCGAGCACGAAGCGGAAATCGCCCGGGAAGTCGGCCAGCATCGGCAGCTCGGTCGAACCAGGGTTGCCGAAGATGGTCGTCATCCCCTGGGTACGGAAGAAGTCGAAGCTGGCGTCGCGCACGGTCGTCATGCCCGGGACCCTACCTTTGCAGCGCTCAAGTCGGGTCCGAGTGACGGTCGATAAGAGGACCGTGCCAGGGAAGATCGACAGGCTCCGACGCAGCGCCCGCGGCCGGGTCGCGCTGGTCGCCTTCGCCGCCGTCGCACTGCTCGCCTGGGCAGCCACCCCCGCTGCGGCTGCGCCGATCCCCACGCGACTGATCCAGACGAGCGGAGAAATCGTCCCGATCCCAGCCGCGGTTCCCCACGAAGAAGGCGACATGGTCGACCGCCGCATCGTTCCCGACCTGCGCTGGCTCGCGGCCCGCTACCCGATCTACGTCACCGACGGCTACTCGGGGCCGCTGCCCGACGGCGAACACGTCGGCTGCGACAACTGCCACGTCAGGGGCTCCGATCACTACAACGGGCTCGCCGTCGACCTCGTGCCGCTGAACGGGACGCCCGGTAAATGCGACGCGAGCTGGGCGCCGATCACCCGCCTCGCCCACTGGGTCGAGCCGGTCCAGAACAAACCCCGCCCTCCCTTCCGTTGGGTCGGCTATGAAGGCGACGCCGGCCATGGCTGCGGCAACCATCTGCACCTCTCCTGGGAACACGCGGCGGCGCCGATGTTCCAGCTGGCCGAATGGGTCGAGGTCTTCCCGGTGGGAAAGCAGGTCACCGAAAGACAACCGCCGGCCAGCACTCCCCCGGCCGGCGTCAAGCCACCGAAGGGCCCGCGGGGCGGTAGCGAACCCGAACCCGTCGCCGAACCCGGACCGCGCGGCGGCATTTCCGTCGTCCAGTCCGGCGGCGTCTCTTCGCGCGGCGACTGAGCCATAGGATCAGCGGCCCGATGCGCCGCTTTCTTGCCATCACCGCCCTCTCGCTCGGGCTTATCACCGGCGGCTGTGGCGGGACGGGCGATTCGACCCCGGTCGCCTGTCTCGAAGGACCGGCGTTCTATCTCCACCACGGTCGAGATGGCGTGCTCGTCTCCGACTGCCTCACCAGGAACCAGAGCGGCGGCGAGCTGGCGACTGTCGGCGACGCGATGCTGACCGCCACCACCAGGCTCAACGCGGAGGCGCGAGCCAAGCCGGGGGGTGCGGCGAACCTGCAGCTCGGCTACCTGCTCGGTGCCGCCCAGCGCGGCGCCGAAGGAACCGAAGGGATCCACACCGAGCTGCTCCGCCGCCTCACCGCCGCCGCCCGCTACAGCCCCGACAACCGGCCCCTTCCCGCCACTTTCCTCGACGCCTACCGGCGAGGCTTCGACGCCGGCCAGACTCGCGGCTAATACGCTGCGGGTACGACGACTTCGATGGAGGACTCAATTGACTGAGCAGCTCTGGGGTGGCGAGACGATGAAAGCCGTAGAGAACTTCCCCGTATCCGGCGAGCGCGTGCCCGTTCCTGTCGTCCGCTGGCTGGGACGGCTGAAGGGCGCCGCCGCGCGGGTCAACGGCGAGCTGGGAGAGCTGGACGCCGAGCTGGCGGCGCGCATCGCCGACGCCGGCGATGCCGTGGCCGCGGGTGAGCACGACGAGCAGTTCCCCGTCGACGTCTTCCAGACCGGCTCCGGCACTTCCTCGAACATGAACGCCAACGAGGTGCTGGCCAAGCTCGCCGGCGAGCCGACCCATCCCAACGACCACGTCAACATGGGCCAGTCCTCCAACGACGTCTTCCCCTCGGCCGTGCACCTGGCGGCGCTCGACCAGGTGACCCACGACCTGCTGCCGGCGATGGAGGGGCTGCAAGAGGCGCTGGCCGGGAAGGCCGAGCGCTTCGCCGACGTGGTCAAGGCCGGGCGCACCCACCTGATGGACGCGGTGCCGGTGACCCTGGGCCAGGAGTTCGGCGGCTATACGGCGCAGGTCCGGCTCGGCATCCAGCGGGTCGAGGGGACGCTGCGGCGCGTCGGCCAGATCCCGCTCGGCGGCACCGCGACCGGTACCGGGCTCAACACGCATCCCGAGTTCGCCGCGAAGGTGCGCGAGAAGCTGGCCGAGGACACCGGCTTGACGATCTCCGCGCCGCTCGACCCCTTCGAGGCGCAGGGCAACCGCGACGCGCTGGTCGAGCTCTCGGGCGCGCTCAAGGTCTACGCCGTCTCGCTCAACAAGATCGCCAACGACCTCGCCCTGATGGGATCCGGCCCGCGCGCCGGCCTCGCCGAGCTGCGCCTGCCCGAGCTGCAGAAGGGCTCCTCGATCATGCCCGGCAAGGTCAACCCGGTGATCCCCGAGGTGGTGATCCAGGTCGCCGCCCAGGTGATCGGCAACGACGCCGCGATCACCGTCGCCGGCAGCCAGGGCCAGTTCGAGCTCAACGTGCGGGTGCCGCTGATCGCCCGCAACCTGCTCGACTCGATCAAGCTGCTCGCCTCTGCCTCGCGCCTGCTGGGCGAGAAGTGCGTGGCCGGGCTCGAGGCCAACGAGGAGATGACCGAGCGCCACGCCGAGGCGACCCTCGCCACCGCCACCGCGCTCAATCCCCACATCGGCTACGACCGCGCCGCCGACATCGTCAAGGCCGCGGCCGAGTCGGGCCGCTCCCTGCGCGAGGTGGCCATCGAGCAGGGGGTGGAGCCCGCCGTGCTCGAGGAGGCACTCGACCATCGCCGGATGGCGCGACCGCACGAGTAGCATTCAAGGCATGCTCGCGCGTCTTCGCAAGCACATCGGCAGCGCCCACATAATCGCTCTTCTCGCCCTCTTCGTCGCCCTCGGCGGCGGCGCCTACGCGGCGCTCGGGCTGCCGAAGAACAGCGTCGGCACCCGGCAGCTCAAGCGCGGCGCGGTGACCCCGCCGAAGCTCTCCCGCTCGACCGTGAAGGAGCTGCAGGGGAACACCGGGCCACGAGGCCCCAAAGGAGCGAAAGGGGCAAAAGGGGCGAAGGGGGACAAAGGGGCGACGGGTCCCGCCGGCCCGAGCGATGTCTACGCCGCCGGAAACGCCTTCGGCGCGATGAGCGGCTCCTACACGCAGGTCGCGGCGGTCACCGTGCCCGCGGGGGAATACCTCCTTCAGGC
>JAPVSJ010000031.1:0-7971 GCA_047519745.1 Actinomycetota bacterium
ACCACGTCCAAGTCCTGAGGGACGACGGGCGGATCGAAGAGACGCGAACCGAGCCGCGCCGGGGAGCGGTCGAGCACTACTACCGCGCCACCGAGAAAACGCTGGTGCCGGCGAAGGCGTGGCGCGGGCTGAAGAAAGGCCTGCGTGCCGTCGTCGGCGCCGGTCAGGCCAACGACCTGTTCGACGACCTGGTTTCCGCGTTGAAGGCGGGCAAGCTACAGGGCGACCAGGACCTGATCACCCGCACACCCCTCGTCCTCGATACGGAGGGAAAGCGCAACGTGGCGGCGATCGCACGGAAGGCGAGCCGAGAAGCGGAGAGCGAGCAGCGGGCGGCGGCCAAGCGCATGGCGAGGGCCAACGGCGACGGCGGCGAGGTCATCGGCTACACCTTCGCGCTGCTCGCCTTCGAGGCTGCCTGGGAGCCCGCCGACCTGCACGCTTTCGCGGCGGGCGGGCGATGACCGATCGCGGCACCCCGCCGAAGTACGACGTGGCCATAGTCGAAGCCGTGATTCTCGAAGTGGCCGCCGAACTGCATCCCGAGCACCTGTCCACAAGGGAGCTGTCGCTGAAGATCGTCAGCGACCCCGATGACAACAGAGAGCTCGAGACGGCGGCCCAGGCGATCCGTGGCCTCCGAGAGTTCGGCCTGTTCAAGGTCGGAGGCGATGAGATTGTCGAGCCGGCGCCGGCAGGCCTCAGGGCCGTCGCGCTCCTCACATAGCCGACGCCCCGGCTCCCCGGAAAGTTAAGTGGAACCCTTTCCGGGGTAGGCCCCCGACCAATGGCATCGATACGGTGCGCGTTGTGAGTCAGAACGGACAGGTCGTCACGGCTACGAACGTCTCCCGTCGCTACGGCGAGGGGGAGGCGGCGGTGGACGCGCTGGTCGACGTCTCGACCGGCTTCGAGCGCGGTCGCTTCACCGCGATCATGGGGCCATCGGGGTCGGGCAAGTCGACGCTGATGCACATCCTCGCCGGCCTCGACATGCCGACCTCGGGCACGGTGACGCTCGACGGCGAGGAGATCACCGGCCTCGACGACGCCGCCCTGACCAAGCTGCGCCGCGACAAGCTCGGCTTCGTCTTCCAGTTCTTCAACCTCCTGCCGGTCCTGACGGCTGAGGAGAACCTCGTCCTGCCGCTCTCGATCGCCGGTCGCAAGCCCGACGCCGAGTGGCTCGAGCGGTTGATCCGCACGGTCGGGCTCGAGGACCGCCGCACCCACCGGCCCTCGGAGCTCTCCGGCGGCCAGCAGCAGCGTGTCGCCGTCGCCCGCGCGCTGGTCTCCAAACCGGCCGTCGTCTTCGCCGACGAGCCGACCGGCAACCTCGACTCGAAGGCGGGCGCCGACGTGCTGAAGCTGCTGCGACAGGCGGTCGACGAGTTCGGCCAGACGGTGATCATGGTCACCCACGATCCGGCCGCGGCGGCCCACGCCGACCGCTTGATCACGCTGCGCGACGGTCGCGTCGTCCACGATGGCGTGCCCGGCTCGGCCGGCGAGGTGATCGAGCTGATGAAGACGATCGACTAGAGCGGTGACCGGGCTCGCTCTCAAGAGCCTCTGGGCGCGCAAGGCGCGGGCGCTGGGGACCACGTTCGCCGTGGTGATCGGCGTCGCCTTCATCGCCGGCTCCTACGTCCTCACCGACACGATCTTCGCCGCCTTCGACGAAATCTTCGCCGACTCGCTGAAGGGGACCAGCGTCGTCGTGACCGCGAAGAACCCGGTCGAACAGCAAAACGGCGAAATCCCGACGATCCCGGCCTCGTTGCTGCCGAGGGTGCAGAAGGTCGCCGGCGTGAAGCTGGCCGCCGGGGCGATCTTCACTCCGGGCGGCTTCTTCGACTCCGAAGGGGAAAAGATCGGCAACAAATTCGCCCCGAAGTTCATCTCCTCACGTCTGCCCGACGGCCTCGAGTCGCTCACCTACGTCGACGGCCATCCTCCGCGCGGCCCGACCGAAGCGTCTCTCGACGAGGCGGCGGCCGAAAGCTCGGGCATCGAGCTGGGCGAAAGGATCAAATTGATCGGGCAGGGCAGCGCCCGCTCGTTCCGCCTCGTCGGCTTCACCCATCTCGGCGACGCCTCGTTCGGCGGCGCCAGCATCGCCCAGGTGACCCTGCCCGTCGCCCAGCGGCTGACGCACAAGGTCGGGCGCTTCGACCAGATCTCCGTGGTGGCGGCCAAGGGCGTCTCCCAGGACACGCTCAAACGGCGGATCGAGCGCGTCATGCCGCCCTCGGTGCGGGTCGAGACGGCAAAGGAAAGCGCCGACAGGGGATCGGAAGAAATCCGCGACAACCTCGGTTTCCTGCAGACGATCCTCCTCGTCTTCGGCTTCGTCGCCGTCTTCGTCGGCGCCTTCCTGATCTTCAACACCTTCTCGATCACCGTCGCCCAGCGCGTGACCGAGTTCGGCCTGATGCGGACGCTGGGCGCGTCGCGCCCGCAGATCCTCATCTCGGTCCTGATCGAGGCGCTCGCGATCGGGTTGGCGGGGGCGTTGATCGGAATCGGCGGCGGCTACGTGATGGCGCTGTTGCTGAACGCCCTGCTCAAGGCCTTCGGCATCGACCTGCCGACGACGAGCCTGGTGATGGAGTCGCGCACGGTCGTCGTCGCGCTGCTTGTCGGGATCGTCGTCACCGCAGTCTCCTCGATGGTGCCGGCGCTGCGCTCGACCCGGGTGCCGCCGATCGCGGCACTACAGGCCTACGTGCCGCCCAGCAGCCGCCGGCGGCGAGCTCTCTTCGTGGCGCTCTCCTCGCTGCTCGGCCTCGGCGGCCTGGCGATCCTCCTGATCGGCCTCTTCGGCAGCGGCAGCGCCGGCGCCCGCGCCGCGATGATGGGCGGCGGCGCCGTCGCGATCGTCCTCGCCGTCTCGCTCTTCAGCCCTCGCCTGGTGCCGCCGCTGGCGGCGATCGCCGGTTGGCCGCTGGAGCGCATCCGCCGGCTGATCGGCCGCCTGGCACGCGAGAACTCGCAGCGCAACCCGAGCCGCACCGCGATCACCGCGGCGGCGCTGATGATCGGCCTCGCCCTGGTCACCTTCGTCACCGTCTTCGCCGCCGGCCTGAAGAGCTCCGTCGCCCAGGTGATCGACGAAAACTTCGAGGGCGGGCTGGTGATCCAGAATACCGACGGCTTCTCGCCGATCCCCGCCGGTGCCGCATCCGCCGCGCGCAAAGTGCCCGGGGTGAAGCTGGTCGCGACGATTCGCTCGACCGAAGCGAAGTTGCTCGGCCAGGGCTCGAAGGCGAAAGTCACGGCCCCGACCCCGGACATCGGCGAAGCCGTCAACATCGAATGGAAGCAGGGCGGGCCGGCCGCGCTGCGCAACCTGGGCAACGGCGAAGCGGTCGTCTCGAGCTCCTTCGCCTCCGACCATGGCCTCGAAGTGGGCGACCGCTTCCGTCTGCTGAGCCAGACCGGCGCCAGACCGGCCTTCCGGGTCGCCGGCGAGTTCGACTCCAAGCTCGACGTCTTCGGCAGCGTTCTGATCACCCAGGCGGTGATGACCCGGGCCTTCGACCAGACCGAGGACACGATCGACTTCGTCATCGCCAAGCCGGGGGCGGACGCGGCGAAGGTCCAGGCGGCCCTCACCCTGGGGGCCGAACGCGCCTTCCCGACCGCCGAAGTGCTGAACCAGCAGGAACTGAAGGAAAACCGCGAAGAACAGGTCGACCAGCTCGTCAACCTGTTCAACGCGCTGCTCCTGCTGGCGATCGTCATCTCCCTCTTCGGCATCGCCAACACGCTTGCCCTCTCGATCCACGAACGCACCCGTGAGCTGGGCATGCTGCGGGCGATCGGCATGTCGCGGCGTCAGGTGCGGACGATGATCCGCTACGAGGCCGTGATCACGGCGCTGATCGGCGCCATCCTCGGCATCGTCCTTGGAGTGATCTTCGCGGCGCTGATCTCCCAGCCGCTGAAGGACGAAGGCTTCACGCTTTCCTATCCGATCGGCTCGCTGGTCGTGCTGCTGATCCTCGCCGGCCTCGCGGGAGTGCTGGCTGCGATTCCGCCGGCACGCCGCGCTTCGCGCCTCGACGTTCTCGACTCCCTCCAGTACGAGTAGGCCCTGACGCGACCTGACCGGCGCATATCGGCGTCATCGGTCGCTCGCGTGCAGAGTACGCCACGCTCCCTGCTTCCTTGATCTGCTTGGTCAGGTCACGTCAGGTAGGGACAGGCCTGTGCGAACCGCCTCGGCCACTTCGACCATAGCGGCGTTGGCTGTGCGGCTGATGGCGGTCAGGTTGGCGAAGCCGTGGATCAGGCCGGGGTGGCGTCGCAGGGTGACGGCGACCCCTGCCTCCCGCATTCGGGTCGCGTAGGCCTCGCCCTCGTCGCGCAGCGGGTCGAAGCCGGCGGTGGCGACGTAGGCGGGGGGAAGGCGGGCCAGGTCGGTCGCCCTCAGCATCGAGACGCGGCCGTCGGAGCGGTCGGCCGGCGGCGGCAGGTAGTGGTTCTCGAACCAATCCATGTCGGCTCGTGTCAGCAGGAAGCCCGTGGCGAAGAGGTCGCGCGAGCGCTGCCCGCCGATCGTGTCGGTGACCGGGTAGATCAGGGCCTGCATCGCCGGGCTCGGTCCCCCTTCGTCGCGGGCGAGCAGGCTGACCGCGGCGGCGAGATTGCCCCCGGCGCTGTCGCCGGCGACGGCGATCCGGCCGGGGTCCACGCCGAGGCGGGAGTTGTCTTCCGCCGCCCAGCGGTAGGCGGCGAGCGCGTCTTCGACCGCGGCCGGGAAGGGGTGCTCGGGGGCGAGCCGGTAGCCGACCGAGAGCACCGCGGCCGGGGTGTTGGCGGCGAGGAAGCGGCAGACGCTGTCGCAGGTGTCGAGGTCGCCGATCGTCCAGCCGCCGCCGTGGAAGTAGACGATCAGAGGCCGGTCCTCGATCCCCATGCCCGGCGGTTCGTAGAAGCGCGCCGGGATCTCCGCCGCCGGTCCCGGGATCGCCACGTCGGTGACGGCGGGCAGCGGCGGCTTGGGCCCCGCCGCCGCAGCGGAGTTCGCCCGGATCCGGGCGCGGGCCTGGGGCGGTGAGAGCCTGCCGTAGGCGGACTCCGACTCTCCTCGGGCCAGGTTCGCCAGGCGCAGCAGGGGCTGCAGCTCCGCCGCGAGTTGCTGGCCGTCGATCTGCGGCGGCGCGCCGAACAGCGTCCGCTGCAGGCCCGCCGGCAGCCCGCAGACGGTTCGCAGGATCCTGTGCTCGATGCGCGGCGCCAGCCGGGGAGGTGCCAAGACGGGCGGCAGACTACGCGATCGGGTGTCACCGGTCCATGTCGAGTTTTCGGTTGAGTAATGACCGATCTCACACGTTGCGCATGCGGGCGGGTGTACCGTCACGCCCCAGAAGGCACGATGGAGGCAGCGACGACAACGGCTCCCAGGGCCGTCACCCGGCCGGCGGAGCGACGCCTTCCTCCCGGCCCGCCGCTGCCTCGCCCCGTCCAGACCGCGATCTGGTCGCGGCAGGCCCGGCGGATGCTGTTCGCCTGCCAGGACCGCTACGGCGACGTCTTCAGGCTGAAGATCGCCTACGAGGGGACCTGGGTGATGCTGGCCGACCCCGATGCGGTCAAGCAGGTCTTCACCGGCGACCCGCGCGTCTTCCACGCCGGCGAGGGCAACCAGATCCTCGCCCCGGTCCTCGGCCGCAACTCGCTTCTCGTCCTGGACGAGAAGCCGCACATGAGCCAGCGTCGCCTGTTGCTGCCGCCCTTCCACGGCGAGCGCATGCAGGCCTACGGGAAGACGATGACCGAGATCGCCGCCACCGAGATCGAGAGCTGGCCCAAGGGCACTCCATACGAGCTGCGGCCGCGGATGCAGGCGATCACCCTGGACATCATCCTGCGCACCGTCTTCGGGGTCGGCGAGGGGAAGAGGATGGCCGAGTTGCGCGGCGCGCTGCGCGACTTCCTCGACCTCACCACCAACCCGGCCCTTCTTCTGCCGCTCCTCTTCGTCGGCCCCGACCGGGTCCGCAGCTTCGGCCCTTTCCGGCGGCGGATCGAGCGGGTCGATCGCCTGATCCACCGCGAGATCGCCGAGCGCCGCCGCGCCGGCGACCTCGAGCAGCGTGACGACATCCTCTCGCTGCTCGTCGGCGCCCGTCACGAGGACGGCAGCCCGATGCGCGACGAGGAGATGCGCGACGAGCTGCTGACCCTGCTCGTCGCCGGGCATGAGACGACCGCGACCTCGCTCGCCTGGGCAGTCGAGCGCCTGACTCGGCACCCCGAGAAGCTCGACCGCCTGCGGGAGGAGGTCGAGGCCGGCTCGGAGGACTACCTGACCGCGACGATCCAGGAGACGCTGCGCCTGCGCCCAGTGATCTCGATCGTCATCCGCCGCCTCACCGAGCCGGTCGAGATCGGCGGCTACGAGCTGCCCGCCGGCGTCTCCGTCACCCCGTCGGTCTACCTCGTCCATCGCAACCCCGAGATCTATCCCGAGCCGGAAGCCTTCAGGCCGGAGCGCTTCCTCGACAATCCGCCCGGCACCTACACCTGGATCCCCTTCGGCGGCGGGGTGCGCCGCTGCCTCGGAGCCTCCTTCGCCCAGTTCGAGATGGCGGTGGTGCTGAAGGAGCTGGTCAGGCGCCGCCAGATCCGCCCGGCCGACCCGAAGCCGGAACGAATCTTCCGCCGCGCGATCACCGAGACCCCGCGCCACAACGCACGGGTCGTGCTCAGCTGATCAGCCGCAGCCGGTGTTGTTGCCGCACGACGAGCACGTGTAGCACGAGCCCGTGCGCTGCATCATGCCGCCGCACTGCTCGCAGGCGGGACCGAGGTCGAGCCCCGACATCTTCGCGGGCCTGACTGGTGGGGTTTCGGTGAAGGCCGCAGCCGCCGGGAGCGCCTCGCCGCCGCTCGCCTTCGCCTTCTCGGCGCCGTTGCCGTTGCCCGGCTTGGAGTGGCCGTTGCCGCCGTTGGCGGGACCGGCGGTGTCGGTCGAGATGCCGAGGCCGAGCTGGCTCGTCTCAGCGTCCTTCTTGGCGCGGACCTCCTGGGTCAGGATCCCCAGTTCCTCGAGCGTGTCGGTGTCCTCGATGAAGCGGCTCGCCACCCAGCGCATGATGTAGTCGGGCAGCGATTTGGCGAAGGGGATCTCCGGGTTGCCGGTGATTCCCTCCGGCTCGAAGCGCATGTAGCTGAACTTGCGCACGAAGTCTTCGAGCGGGACGCCGTACTGGAGCCCGAGCGAGATCGCCGTGGCGAAGGCGTTCATCAGCCCCCGCATCGTCGAGCCCTCCTTGCCGATATCGGTGAGGAAGATCTCGCCGACCGAGCCGTCGTCGTATTTGCCGGCGGTGATGTAGCCCTCGTGGCCGGCGATCGAGAACTTGTGGGTGATCGATTCGCGCTCGCGCGGCATCCGCCGGCGCTCTGGCGGGAGGGCGACGACCTCCGCCTCAGCCTCCTTTTCGTCCTGCGCGTCGGTGCGCAGCGCCTGCGCGGTCTTGGAGCCGTCGCGGTAGATCGCCAACGCCTTGAGTCCGCCCTTCCAGCCGCGCGTGTAGGCGTCGGCGATGTCCTCGACCGTGGCGCTCTGCGGCAGGTTGACGGTCTTGGAGATCGCCCCCGAGATGAACGGCTGCGTCGCCGCCATCATGTCGATGTGGCCGGTGTGGGAGATCGCCCGCTCGCCGACCGCGACGTCGAAGATCGGCAGGTGCTCGTCCTTGAGGCCGGGCGCGCCGACGATCGTCGCGTTCTCGGCGATGTGGGCATTGATCTGGTCGATCTCGGCGTCCGAGTAGCCGAGCGTGCTCAGCGCCAGCGGCACCGATTTGTTGACGATCGTCATCTGGCCGCCGCCGACCAGCTCCTTGAACTTGACCAGGGAGAAGTCGGGCTCGATCCCGGTCGTGTCGCAGTCCATCAGGAAGCTGATCGTCCCGGTCGGCGCCAGCACCGTCGCCTGCGCGTTGCGGTAGCCGT
>JAPVSJ010000032.1:0-41550 GCA_047519745.1 Actinomycetota bacterium
GCCATCCCGCGGCCCAGTCCCCGCACTGTCATGCGCGGGGTGCCGACCTACCTACCGCTGGGGCCGGTCAGCAATCCATACGGTCTTGATCTGCTTGGTCATGCGACCTTGAGGTCTAGCCCGTCGGTCGCCTAGTCTCAGTGGATGGCCACCGCCAGTCGTCGTCGCTTTCCTGCGCTGCTGTCGCGTCGCAACGGGGCGGCTGCGGGGGAGGCAATCCATGGCACGGCGCGGCTCGGTCGCCGCACGAAGGACCTCGTCAAGCGGTTGCGCCCTGGCGACGTCGCCGTGATCGACCACCTCAATATCGATCGCATCGCCGCCGAGGAGCTGATCGCAACCGGCGTTGGCGCGGTGATCAACGCTGCGCCCTCGAGCGACGGTCGCTATCCCAACGCCGGGCCGCTGCTCTTGGTTCGTGAAGGAGTCGTTCTGATCGACGCGGTCGATGCCGACCCCTTCGAGCTGCTCGAAGACGGAGTCGAGATCTCAATCGCCGGCGCCGCGGTCAGTCGTCATGGGCGCGAGGTCATGCGTGGAGAGGTGTTGGAGGTCGACGAGCTGGAGGCTCGCTTGGTCGAGCAGCGCGAGCGGATCGACGAGGCGCTCGCCGAGTTCGCCGAGAACACCGTCGCCCACGTCCGCCAGGAGACCGATCTGCTGACCGGTGCGATCGAGTACCCGGCGACGAAAACGGTCTTCAGGGACCGTCAGGTGCTGATCGTGGTCCGCGGCGACCGGCATCGTCGTGACCTGAAGGCGCTGAATGCCTACATACGCGACGTACGCCCCCTGATCGTCGCCGTCGATGGCGGCGCCGAGGGGTGCCTCGAAGCGGGCCTGAAGCCCGACGTGATCCTCGGCGACATGGACTCGGCGGGCGACGAGGCGCTGCGCTGCGGTGCGGAGCTGATCGTTCACGCCTATCCCGACGGCCGCGCGCCCGGCCGCGAGCGGCTGCTGGAGCTGGGACTGGAGCACACGCTCGTCCCCGCCGCCGGCACCAGCGAGGACGTGGCGATGCTTATGTCTTACGAGAAGGGTGCGGACCTGATCGTCAGCGTCGGCGCCCACTTCAACCTGATCGAGTTCCTCGACCGCAAGCGGGGCGGCATGTCCTCGACCTTCCTTACCCGGCTGCGGATCGGCGAGAAGCTGGTCGACGCCAAGGGCGTCAGCCGGCTCTACAACCCGCCCTCGACGTTCGCCCCGCTCGCACTCTTCCTCGTCGCCTTCGCGATCCTGCTGACGATCGTCGTGATCAGCTCTCCGGCGCTCAACGACCTGGTCGAACTGCTCTGGCTGAAGGTCAAGATCTGGCTCGGTTTTTAGTGCGCCCCGCGGCGAGCGTCTAGCCTTTCCCGCCGATGGGTTACAGCGCTCGCTATCACGCCACGTCGCTGATCGCCGTCTTCCTCGCCCTTGCGATCGGGATCCTGATCGGCGCCGAGTTCGGCGGCGACACGCTTTCCAATACGCGCAAGGACCTCGAGCACAGCCTCACCGGCAACCTCCAGGACGCGCGCCAGCAGGCCGACGAACTGAGCGGCGAACTGGGCCGCGCCAACGAGTTCTCCAGCCGTGTCTACCCAGTCCTGGTCCGTGACCGGCTGCGCGGGCGCCGGATCGGCTTGATCGCCTTCGGCGACCTGCCGGGCGGCGTCTACAGCGCGATCGAGGCGGCGCTGGCACCGGCCGGCGGTCACCTGGTCGGCGTCGGTGTCGTCCGTGAGCCGATCGACATCAGCGGCCTTGCCGCCGACCTGGCCAAGACCCGCTTCGCCAAGGTGGCTCGCGACCCCGACACCCAGACCGCGCTCGGGGTCGGGCTGGGACGGCAGATCGTGCGCGGCGGGACGCTGCTGGAACCGGTGCGCAGCCACCTCTTCTCGCGCGCCAGCGGCAACTTCGGCGCGCTTGACGCGGTGATCGTCGTCCGCAACCAGCCGCAGGACATGGGGCCGGTCCAGCGCTCGGTCGTCGGCCGGATCGAGTCGGGGATGGCGAGCGGCATCACCGCGACGCACACGCCGGCCGTCGGGGTCGAGAGCAGCGAAGCCGAACCGTCGTCGATCTCCTTCTTCGCCGCCAACGACCTCTCCAGCGTCGACGACGTCGACCTGGTCGCCGGCCGGCTGGCGACCGTCTTCACCCTGCTCGGCGCCGAGGGCAGCTTCGGCATCAAGGGCAGCGCCGACCGCCTGTTGCCGGACCTGCTGGAACCGCACGGATGACCTGGGTCGGCTTCCCGGCGGCGATTGCCGCCGCCCTTTTCGTCGTGCCCGCGGGTATCCGCGGCCTGCTCGACGCCGGTCTGGTGCGGGAGAACTTTCGCGGCGCTCGCCTTGCCTTCCCGCTTGGCGCGGTGCTGGCGACCGCGGCATTGGTAGCGCTCGCCCCGCTCGCCTTCCTCGACGACCGCGGCGACCTGGAACTGCTCGATCCCGAACTGCGCCGCTGGCTGCCCTACGTGATCGGCGTCGCCTTCCTCGGCTTTCTCGACGACTCGTTGGGACGAGGTGGGGCGGACGGCTCGCCCCGCGGCTGGCGCGGCCACGCCGAGGCGCTGCGCGAGGGGCGGCTCTCCACGGGCGCGATCAAGGCGATCGGGGCGCTTGCGCTCGCCGCCTACGTCGTCTCCGGGCGCGGGCTCGAATCTTGGCGCTACCTCGCCGACGTCGCCCTGCTGATCCTCGCCACCAACGCCTTCAACCTGCTCGACCTGCGGCCGGGGCGGGCGGAGAAGGGGCTGGTGTTGCTCGGTGCCGGGCTCTGCCTTGGCGCCTGGACCTTCGCGCCCCTCGACTTGTTTGGGATCTTCGCCGCGCCGGTGCTGGTCGGCGCCTGGTTTACCCTGCGCGAGCGGGCGATGCTGGGTGACACCGGCTCCAACCTCATCGGGGCGATCGCTGGGGTCTGGTTACTGACGACGTTGGGGGGAACCGGCAGGCTCGTCGCCCTGGCGCTGCTCATCGCACTGACCATTTTCGGCGAGTTGCGGTCTATTTCGAAGACGGTCGACTCGGTTCCGCCCTTGCGCTGGCTAGACTCGCTCGGCAGAGAATGAGCCCTTCCAAACCAGGCGACACCCGCTTCATCTTCGTCACCGGCGGCGTCGTCTCGGCCCTCGGCAAGGGGATCGCCGCAGCCTCGATCGGCCGCCTCCTCGTTTCGCGCGGCTACCGCGTGCAGCTGCAGAAGTTCGATCCCTACATCAACGTCGACCCCGGGACGATGAGCCCGTTCCAGCACGGCGAGGTCTTCGTCACCGAGGACGGCGCCGAGACCGACCTCGACCTCGGCCACTACGAGCGCTTCACCGACGAGAACACCTCGCGTGCCTCCAACGTCACCGCCGGCTCGGTCTACAACACGGTGATCAACCGCGAGCGGCGCGGCGACTACCTCGGCGCCACCGTGCAGGTGATCCCGCACATCACCGACGAGATCAAGAACCGCATCCTGATCGTCGCCGAGTCGCAGTCGGTTGACTTCGTCCTCACCGAGATCGGCGGCACGGTCGGCGACATCGAGTCGCTGCCCTTCCTCGAGTCGATCCGCCAGCTCTACACCGACCTCGGGCCGAAGCGGGCGATGTTCGTGCACCTCACTCTCGTGCCCTACGTCGGCCACGCCGGCGAACTGAAGACCAAGCCGACCCAGCACTCGGTCAACGAGCTACGCCGGATCGGGGTCCAGCCGCACGCGCTGGTCTGTCGCTCTGAGAGTCGACTGGACCGTGAGATCCGCAGCAAGATCGCCCTCTTCGCCAGTCTCCCCGTAGACGCGGTGATCTCCGCGCACGATGTCGACAACATCTACAAGGTGCCGTTGGTCTTCCGCGCCGAAGGAGTCGACGACCTGGTGCTCGACCACTTCGGCATGGAGGCGCCGGCCTCGGACCTGAGCGAGTGGGAGGCGATGGTGCGCCGCGCCGACGCCGCCACCGGCAAGGTGCGGATCGCGCTGGTGGGCAAGTACGTGCAGCTCGCCGACGCATACAAGTCGGTGATCGAGGCGCTCGAGCACGGCGGCTTCCACCACGGGGTCGAGGTCGAGATCGAGCTGGTCGACTCGGACGATTTCGAGCCCGAGAAGTTGGAGAACGCCGACGGCGTACTGATTCCCGGCGGTTTCGGCGAGCGCGGCATCGAGGGCAAGGTCGAAGCGGCGCGGATCGCCCGCGAGCGCTCGATTCCCTACCTGGGCATTTGCCTGGGGATGCAGATCGCCGTGGTCGAGTTCGCCCGCGACGTCGCCGGGATGGAGGGGGCCAATTCCTCGGAGTTCGATCCCGAGACGCCCTTCCCGGTGGTCGACCTGCTGCCCGAGCAGAAGGAAGTCTCCGAGATGGGCGGCACGATGCGGCTCGGCGCCGACCCGGTGAAATTGCACGAGGGGACGCGAGCGCGCGAGATCTTCGGCGAGCAGGTCATCTACAAGCGCCACCGCCACCGCTACGAGGTCAACATCCAGCTGCGCCGCCGGCTCGAAGACGAGGGCCTGGTCTGCGGCGGTACCTCGCCCGACGAGCGCCTGGTCGAGATGATCGAGCTGCCCGATCACCCGTTCTTCGTCGCCTCCCAGTTCCACCCCGAGTTCAACTCGCGCCCCAACCGTCCCGAGCCGCTCTTCCGCGAGTTCGTCGGCGCCGCGGCGCGGCACGCGGGTGAGCGGCCGGCCGAGGGCGGCGAGCTGCCAGAGGTCGAGGCGACCGAGCGCGAGGACGCCGGCGTCCGTCACTCCGGCTGACGCAGGGTTAGCCTTCTCCGCGTGGAGAGGTTGCACGAGACGTTCGTTCGGCTCTGTGAGATTCGCAGTCCGACCGGGGAGGAGCGCGAGGTCGCCGACACGATCGTCGCCGAGTTGCGCGCGCTTGGGCTCGAGGTCAGCGAGGACGACGCGGCCGTGCCCGCCGAAGCCGGGGCGGGCAACCTCGTCGCGCGCCTACCCGGACGCTCCGAACGCTGGGTGATGTTCTGCGCCCACATCGACACCGTGCCGCACCGCGGCCAGATCGAGGTCGTCAACGACGACGAGGTCTTCCGCAGCCGCGGCGAGACGATCCTCGGCGCCGACAACAAGGCCGCGGTCGCGGTCTTCCTGGAGCTGGTTGCTCGGCACGCCGCCGATCCGCCGCCAGTCGGGATCGAGCTGCTGCTGACCGTCGCCGAGGAGCAGGGTCTTCGCGGCGCAAAGGCATTCGACGTGGGCAAGCTCGAGGCCGACTGCGGCTTCGTCCTCGACCACGCCGGTCCGGTCGGCGAGGTGATCGTGGCGACTCCCACGCAACAGAAGATCCGTGCGGATTTCGTCGGGGTCGAGGCGCACGCGGGGATCGAACCGGACGACGGGAACAGCGCGATCGCCGCCGCCGCGACGGCGATTGCGCGGATGGAGCTGGGTCGGATCGACGAGGCGACGACCGCCAACGTCGGCCTGATCGCGGGCGGCACGTCGGGGAACGTCGTGCCGGGGCACTGCGGCATCGTCGCCGAGGCGCGCAGCCTCGACGCCGACCGGGCGGCGGCCGTCGCCGGCGAGATCACCGAGGCCTGCACCTGGGGCGCCAGCGAGCACGGCTGCGACGTCGACGTGCGCGTCGAAGAGCTCTTCCGCGGCTACCAGGTCCCCAGCGACTCGACGGCTCTTGCCCTGGCCGAGGCCGGCCTGCGCGGTGCCGGTCACGAGCCCGTCTGCACCGCGATCGGCGGCGGCAGCGATGCCAACGCGCTGCGGCTGGATGGCTTCGACTGCGTTCTGCTCGCCAACGGCCCGCAGGACGTTCACACGCCGAACGAGCGGGTTGCCGCCGCGGACCTGGACGCGATGCTCGGGGTTTGCGAGGCGATCGTGACCGCCGCCGCCGAGACTTCGCCGGCGTGAGCGGCCGGCTGAAGCTGCGCCGTGGCCTCGTCGTCGGCGAGGACCCGCTCACGGTCGAGATCGACGGCGAGCGACGAGCGGCCTGGGCGGACGTGGGGTTGCTGGGCGAGATGCGCGAGGGCGACGAGGTCGTCGTCAACGTCGCCGCGCTCGACTTGGGGCTCGGCTCGGGCGGCTTCGACGTGGTCCACGTGAATCTCACCCGCGGCCTGGACGCGAGCGGCGAGGGGGGCGAGCACGTGATCAAGCTCAACTACACGTCCCTTCAGCACCCCGTGGAGCCGGTCGAGCTTCCGCTGCGATCTATGCCTCCTATGGAGGTGCAAGTCGCGGCGGAAGGGCCGGCGGGCTCGATGCCGGTCCTGGTTCTGCCTCTGCACGGACACTTGGCCCCGGCGGCGTGGGCGGCAGGGCAGGCGTCGCCGGGCCTGAAGCTCGGTTATGTCCAGACCCTCGGCGGTGCCCTACCCGGCTCGCTCTCCCGCGACGTCGCGCAGCTGCGCGAACGCGACCTGCTCTGCAGCCACATCACGGCCGGGCCCGCATACGGCGGCGAGCATGAGGCCCTCTCGGTCGCCGGAGCACTGGACGCCGCCGCCAACGGCCTCGATTGGGACGCGGCAATCGTCGGCCCGGGCCCAGGAATAATCGGCTCCGAGACCCGCCTGGGTCACGGCGGCATGGCGGCCCTGGACAGCGCCCACGCTGCCCTGGCCCTAGGCCTCCCAACCCTCCTCTCACCCCGCCTATCCGAAGCCGACCCCCGAGAGCGCCACCAGGGCGTAAGCCACCACACCCTGACGGTTCTAGAACTGCTGTTGGGCGGGGTGGAGGTGCCGGTACCAGCCGACAACCCCGAAGTTGCAGCACAGCTAGCCGACGCAGCGGGCAACCGCCACCAGCTCCACAAAGCTCAGCCCGACCTGGCGGGGTACGCGGCTTCTGGCCTTCCGGCTCGAGTCATGGGCAGAGACATCGAAGAAGACGTGCTTTTCTTCGCGGCAGCCCTTGCCGCCGGTGCGTATCTCGGGCTAAAGCTGACCTGACTTTCCTTCCGCGGGTGGCGGTGTGGTGGGGGGTGCCCTCCGCCCGCACGGAGTCTGCGGAGGGCGAGGCTTATCCCGTCATTGGAGTTCGACCCTCTGCCCGGAGCAGATCGCAGTGCCAGGAGGGCACCCCCCACCGCGCCGACAGGACCCGCGGCCGACACGCACAGTCCCTTGCGGTCCAAGGGCAATGGCGACGCACCGAGAACCACCCGCCATGGCTATAGCCGTAGCGCCAAGACCGGCAACCGACGCCCGCTTCGAGGGCCTCGTCCTCGACTTCCTCTCCTACCTGGAGCTGGAGCGAGGCCTCTCCCGCAACACGCTCAATGCTTACCGCACCGATCTGTTCCAGTACGGCGAGTTCCTCGGCGCCCACGAGCTCGACGCGCTGGCCGCCCGCCCGGCCGACATCGGCGACTTCCTCGCCGACCTCGCGACCGGCAACGGCCGCCCCGCCTGCTCGGCCGCCACGGTGCACCGCAAGACCGCCTGCCTGCGCTCCTTCTACAAGCACCTGCGGCGCGACGAGCTGATCGGCGACGACCCGACCGCGGCGCTGAGCGCACCGCGGCGGGCCAAGAAGCTGCCCCAGGTCCTCAACTACGCCGAGGTGCAGAGGCTGCTCGCGGCGCCGCGGGGCAGCGAGCCGACGGCGCTGCGTGACCGGGCCCTGCTCGAGGTGATGTACGCCTGTGGGCTGCGCGCCTCGGAGACGATCGGGCTCGAGATGGCGGACATCGATCTGCGCGAGGGCCTGCTGCGGGCGCGTGGCAAGGGGTCCAAGGAGCGCATCGTGCCGCTCGGCCGCAAAGCGATCGCGGCGATCTCCGCCTACCTGCGCGGCGGACGGCCGAAGCTGGTCGGCGAACGCCACGAGGTGCGCCTGTTCGTCAACTTCCGTGGCGGGCCGCTCAGCCGCCAGGGGCTCTACAAGATCGTCCAGCGCCACGCCCGCGACGCCGGCCTGGCGGGACAGATGAGCCCGCACACGCTGCGCCACAGCTTCGCCACCCATCTGCTGGCGGGGGGCTGTGACCTGCGCGCCGTGCAGGAGATGCTCGGCCACGCCGACATAGCGACGACCCAGATGTACACCCACTTATCCGGGAATCGATTGAAAGAGGTCTACTTCCAGGCTCATCCCCGTGCGAATGCCCGGTGATCCCTAGCACGGCCCCGAAAAGCAAGCCTGCCTAGGACGCAGCCCGATCGGTGAAGCGAGCGTACGTGTTAGTACGTGAGCGAGGCGATCGGGCGAGGACAACGGCAGGCGCAGCTTTGCAGGGGCCGCGCCGAGAATACGCTTTGCAAATGCCCGAGCTGCCCGAGGTCGAGACCGTCTGCCGCCAGCTCGAGCCTGAGCTGGAAGGGCGGCGGATCGAGTCGCTGGAGGTGCTCGATCCGCGCTGGTGTCGGCCGATGCCGCCGGCCGAGCTGGAGGCGGCGATGTCGGGGAGGACGATCGAGCGGCTGGGGCGTCGCGGCAAGTACCTGCTGCTCGGCATCGACGGCGGGCGGACGCTGGTCATGCACCTGCGAATGACCGGCAACCTGGTCTTGGTCGAAGGCGAGGAGAAGCTCGACCCCTCGGAGGGGATGCGGCTCTACGAGGGTGAGCGGTCGACCTCGGAGCGGCATCTGCGCGCCCGCTTCGCCCTCGACGACGGCCGCCAGGTCTGGTTCACCGATCCGCGCCGCTTCGGCGAGGCGTTGCTGCTCGACGACGCCTCGCTCGACGCCCACTTCGCTTCGCGGCTCGGGATCGAGCCGCTCTCCGCCGCCTTCACCCCTGTGGCGCTCGGCGAGATCGCGACCGGGCGCACCGTGCCCCTGAAGTCCTTCCTGCTCGACCAGAAGGGCATCGCGGGTGTAGGCAACATCTACGCCGACGAGGCGCTGTTCCGGGCGCGACTGCACCCGCTCTCACCTGCCGGTTCGATGAAGCCGGAGCACCTAGAGGCTCTGCGCGACGCGGTCGTCGCCGCGCTCGAAGCGGGGATCGACGGCGGTGGAGCCTCGATCGACGACTACCGCGACGGCCGCGGTGAGAAGGGCCGCATGCAGGACGAGTTTCTCGTCCACACCCGCGAGGGGAGACCCTGTCCGCGCTGCGACGGGACGATCGAGAGGGTCGTCGTCTCGGGCCGCTCGACCTACTTCTGCCCGGTCTGCCAGGTGCGCCTGCGGCGCAGGCCGCGGCGCCGTCGCCGTCCGGCCTCTCGTTCAACGTAGAGCGGCTATGGCTGGCAAGACGCTGAAGACGGAGGCGATCGTCCTGCGCAGCATTCGCTACGGCGAGGCCGACCGCATCCTGCACTTGTACACGTCCCAGCGAGGACGTGTGGGGGCGATCGCCAAGGGGGCGAGGCGCCCCAAATCGCGCTTCGGTGGGCGCCTGGAGCCCTTCTTCCGGCTCGACCTGCTGCTGCACGAAGGCCGCGGCGAGCTGCTCACCGTGACCCAGGCGGCCACGGTCGACGGCTACCCGCGCCTGCGCGCCTCCGGTGCCGCGCTGACCGCCGGTGCTCGCGCCTGCGACGCGGTCCTGCGCCTGCTCGACTCGGCCGAGCCCAACCCGCCCGCCTACAACCTGCTCTGCCGCTACCTCTCGCTGCTCGACGACCCCGAGGCGCCTGAGGCCGCCTCGCTGTCGACCGCGCTCTCCTTCCGGCTCAAGTTGGCGCTGGTCGCGGGCTTCTCGCCGGAGCTCGGCTCCTGCGCCCGCTGCGGCGAGGCCGAGCACCTAGTCGGCTTCTCCGGCGCCGCGGGCGGTGTTGTCTGCGCGGGTTGCGAAGCAGGCTCCTTCCCCCTTTCAGGGGATGCGCACCGCTTCATGGTCGAGTCGATCGCCCGGCCGTTGGCCGAGGCGCCAGGGGCGGACGATCACGCGCTGCGCCAGGCAGAGCGTGCGATCGGAGACACCTTGGAGCATCACGCGCATGTACAGCTTCGGTCCGCCGCGTAGGATCGGAGCTCTTGGAGGCGACCGCGACGTTCGAAGACCGCATACGGGCCTGGGAGGCCGAGTTCCTCTCTGATCTCGCAACCCCCTCCTACCCCGCACGGCGTCAGGTCGAGGAGGCCGACAGTCCGTTGCGGACGCCGTTTCAGCGCGACCGCGACCGGATCGTCCATTCGAAGGCTTTCCGCCGCCTCAAGCACAAGACGCAGGTCTTCATCGCGCCCGAAGGCGACCACTACCGCACCCGGCTCACCCACACTCTCGAGGCCTGCGGGATCGCCCGGACGGTCGCCCGCGCCCTCGGCCTCAACGAGGACCTGACCGAGGCGATCGGGCTCGGCCACGACCTTGGCCACCCGCCGTTCGGCCACACCGGCGAGGAGGCGCTCGACGCGGCGCTGCGCGAGCGCTGCGGGCAGGGCTTCAAGCACAACGTCCACTCACTGCGGATGGTCGACGTGCTGGAGCGCGACGGCCAGGGGCTGAACCTGACCGAGCAGGTGCGCGACGGCATCCTCAACCACACCGGCTCGGATCGCCCGGCGACGCTGGAGGGGCGGATCGTCAAGCTGGTCGACCGTGTCGCCTACATCAACCACGACATCGACGACGCGCTGCGGGCCGGGATCCTGCGGCCGGACGACCTGCCCGCGGCCGAGATCGAGCTGCTCGGTCCGACCGGCTCGGCGCGGATCGACACCCTGGTGCGCGACATCGTTGAGCGCTCATCCGCGGCCGGCGACATCGTGCAGAGCGAGGAGGTCGGCGGGGCGATGCTGCGGCTGCGCAAGTTCATGTTCCAGCGCGTCTACCTGGGAGAGGCGGCACGTGGAGAGCACGAACGGGCGCAACGAGCTCTGCGCGGCCTCTTCGACCACTACATGGAGAACCCAGACGAGGTGCCCGAGGGTGAGCCGGGCGCGAGCGAGTGCCAGCGGGTCGCCGATTACCTCGCCGGCATGACCGATCGCTTCTGCATCGCCCGCTTCGCCGAGTTGACGGTCCCCGAGGCGGCCCGCTTCTAGTGGCGCTGATCTCCGAGGAGAGCCTCGAGCGGGTCAAGCAGGCGGCGGACATCGTCGAGGTGATCTCCGCCCACACCGACCTGCGTCGCCAGGGCGCCCGCTGGGTCGGGCTCTGCCCCTTCCACGAGGAGCGCACGCCGTCCTTCTCTGTCGACGCCCAGGAAAAGCTCTACCACTGCTTCGGCTGCGGGGTGGGCGGCGACACGATCAAGTTCGTCGAGGAGAAGGAGGGGCTCGGCTTCGCCGAGGCGGTGGAGCTGCTCGCCGACCGCTACGGGGTCGAGCTGGAGCGCGAGAAAGAGGACCCGCGAGCGGAGGCGCGTCGCCAGCAACGCCGTCGGCTGGGCGAGTTGCTCGACCGCACCGCCGGGTTCTACGCGCACTACCTCTGGGACTCAGACGAGGCGGGCAAGGCGCGCGCCTACCTGGCCGAGCGTGGGCTTGGTGAGGAGACGCTGCGCGCCTTTGCGGTCGGCTATGCACCGAGCGCCTGGGACACGATGCTGTTGCGCGGGCAACGGGCGGGCTTCAAGGTCGAGGAGCTGCGCGCGGTCGGCCTGGCGCAGCGGGGACGCAGCGGCGGCGAGTACGACCGCTTCCGCGAGCGGATCATGTTCCCGATCCGCGACCGCCGTGGGCGCACGCTTGGCTTCGGCGGGCGGGCGATGCGCTCCGATCAGGGGGCGAAGTACGTCAACACCGCCGAGACCGACTTCTTCCACAAGAGCAAGATGCTGTACGGGATCGACCTGGCCAAAGAGGCAATAGCGAAGAGCGCTCGGGTGGTCGTGGTCGAGGGCTACACCGACGTGCTGGCGCTGCATCAGGCGGGCATCGACGAGGCGGTGGGCGTGATGGGCACCGCGATCACCGAGGAGCAGGTCGCGGCGCTGTCAGGAATGGTCGACGAGGTGGTGCTGGCGCTCGACGCCGACTCCGCCGGCCAGGAGGCGATGCTGCGGGCGCAGCGGGTCGCTGCGGGGCGCAAGATGAGGCTGCGGGTGGCGGCGATGCCCGAGGGCGTGGACCCGGCCGAGATGATGGCGGCGGAGGGCGGCGCGGAGCGTTTCCGGGCGCTGGTCGAGGGCGCCGTCGACCTGCCCGCCTTTCAGGTCGGGCTGGTCCTGGACGGGACCGACGTCTCCTCCCCGGCCGAGCGCGACAGGGCGCTGAGCGAGGTGGCGCCGATCCTGGCCGGAATGGGGGAGACGGCGAGCCGCGACGACCTTGTACGGCGGGTGGCCGGGCGCCTGGACCTGGAGCCAGCCCTGGTGATGGGCCGGGTGACCTCGGCGCGGCCGCTGAGCGGCGGTTCCGCGGGACCGCCGCGGCGGGGTGCGCCTGCCGCGCCTCAGGTACGCAGCGGCGGCGAGCTGACCTCGCGAGAACGGCGCGAGCGGGCGCTGCTGGCGATGTGCATCGCGCTGCCCGATGAGGGCAAGGAGTACTTGGGCCGCCTCACCGACGAGCATCTGTCGGCGAGTGGCGCCCGGGTCGCCGCCTGGCTGCGCGAGCACCCGGAGGACCCGGCGTCCAACCTTCCCCACGACGACGACCAGCTCGCCGGCCTGATCGCCGAGCTCGTCATCCTCGCCCACGACGAGCCAGCGTCAGCCGAGGCGATGGAGCTGAACTTCCTCCTGCTGGAACAGCGCCGCCTCGAGTCCCAGATCGCCGCCGCCGGCGAAGCAGACGACTACGAGCGCCGCGCCGCCCTCAGCCGCGAGCGGGCAGCCCTGGTAGAGCGCATAGCCCGCACCGAGCGTGTCGGGGGTTAGCCGCTAAATTCCCTCCTCGCGTTCCGGGGTAGCTCAATCGGTAGAGCACTCGGCTGTTAACCGAGTTGTTGTGGGTTCGAGTCCCACCCCCGGAGCTTTTTCACGCCAGCGCGTGCTTTTGGGTGAGCTGCTCGACGAGTTCGGCGCCGCGCTCGGCGCCATCGTGCTCCTTCGCCCAGCCGGCGAGCTCTCCGGCCCGGGCGGCGAACGACGGGTCGTCGAGGATGCGACGAGCCGCCCAGCGCAGGGGCGAAGGGCGGCAGAGGCGCCAGGGGAGGGAGAGGCCGGCCCTGGCCCAGCTGACGCGCATCGCGGTCTCGCTCATGTCGCCGATGAAGGGGCTGATCAGCAGCGGCGTGCCCGCTGCAAGCGCTCGGGCGACGGTGCCGTGGCCGCCGTGCGAAATGACCAGCGAGGCCGCTGGCATCAGCTGGCTGTAGCTCAGCCAGTCGACCAGGATCGCGTTGCCGGGTACCTCGATCGGGCTCTGCGGCACGACGCGATTGGTCGTCGCCACGACCCGCACGGGCTCGTGGGCGAGCGCCCTGAGGGCTGTGCGCACCAGGTGGTTGCGGGAGTCGTGAGCGGTGCTCGGCGCGACCAGGACGAGCGGCTCCTCACCGGACGGCAGCTTGATCTCAGGGTGGGGGACCTCGAAGCTCATCGGTCCCGTCACCTGAACCCCCGTGGGCCAGCGCCGCGGGTACTCGAGCTGCGGGAAGGTGCCGACCAGAGCCAGGTCGGGGCTGATCCCGCCATGGAAGCGCTCGGTGGGCGGAAGGCCGAGGCGCGCCCGCTGTCGATTGAGGTCGTCGCGTCCCTGCTCCAGGCCGACGTTCAGCGCCCGCTGTCCGGCTCGCCAGACGCGGCGGCCGAATGGGGTGCGGGGTGGCTGCAGGCCGACGGCGAAGAAGGGCAGGCCCGGCTCGACCACCGGGTAGATGTGCGGGATCAGCGTCGCCAGCGGCACGCCCGCCAGCTCTGCGGCCAGTGCCGGCGCCAGGGTGAGGATGTCGCTGACGACCGCGTGGGGACGCATCTCCTCCAGCAGGGGCAAGAGTGCCCGAGCTGCCTCGGCCGCGTGGGCCCCCTCTGGCGAATCCGGATCAGGCGGGGGGAACATGCGGTATTCCTCCGCCGCCGCGAAGCCGAGGCCGGCGCCCTCGACGGCCGCCCGCCGCTCCTCCCAGGTCTCGATCGTCACCTCGTGGCCGCGCCCGGCCAGCGCCCGGCCGAGGGCGATTGCCGGAAAGACGTGCCCCGGGTCGCCGAAGGCGGCGACCAAGAAGCGACTAGGGGGTGTCAAGCCCCTCGCCCGGTCGGGTGAAGACAATCTCGGGAATGTGGCAGTTGGGCGAGACGTGCAGCAGGAACTTCACCGCCTCGCCGATGTCCTCCGGCCGGATCATCTCCTCGGCCGGCACCTGCCCCTTTGCGAACTCGGTCATCGGCGTGTCGACGAAGCCCGGCGCCAGCGCCGTGCACTGGATGCCGGCGCTGCCGACCTCACGGTGGGTCGACTGGGTGAAGTTGATCACGGCGCCCTTGGTCGCTGCGTAGATGGAGAGCCAGGCCTGCCCGGATTTACCGGCGATCGAGGCGGTGTTGACGATCAGTGCCTTGCCGTGCTCGGCGCCGGCCTCGCGCAGCATCGGCAGGCCCTCGCGCGTGCCGATGATCAGCGCCCGCAGGTTGACCCCGAGCTGCATGTCGAGGTGCTTGGTCTGGATCTCCTCCATCGGCGCGCCGATCCCGACGCCGGCGTTGTTGACGAGCACGTCGAGGCGACCGTAGGCCTCGCGGTGCTTGGCGAAGACCCCGACCACGTCCTCCTCCGCGGTCATGTTGGCGGCGACGCTCTGGACCTCCAGCCCGCCTGCACGCAGTTCCTCGGCGGCGGCCTCCAGCTTCTCCGGCCGCCTAGCGGAGACGGTCAGCGCGTATCCCTCTTCGCCCAGCGTGCGGGCGACCGCCAGCCCGATCCCACTCGAGGCCCCAGTGATCAGTGCTGCTCGATCCGCCACATCACCCTCCTCATGCTCGTCGTTCGTCGGCGCACGCACCCTATACGGCGCTCGTGGCCGTTCGCCGAATAACATGACCGATCCGCATGCCCCGGCGCCTCGCCACAAGCGCTTTCCTCTGCCTGCTCCTCGCCGCTCTCATCGGGTCCGGCTGCGGCAGCTCCGACTCGCCTCCCTCGAGCGGGGGCGTTGCCACGAGCAAGCCCGCACCGCCCAAGGGCGACTTCCCCAAGCCAGAAGGCAGGACCCTGCGCGAAATTGTCAAAGCCGCGGATTCACACGCCGAACTCGTCGTCTCCCCGGCCGCTCTCGCCTTCTACAAGGGCGTGAACCGCTATCCGTTCGGGGTATTCCATACCGACCGCAGCCAGGTGGGTGATGCCAAGGTCGCCCTCTACGTGGCCAGGGTTCCCCACGTCAAGCCGGGCGCCGGCGAATCCGCCGGCAGCGCCAAGAAAGGTGCGGTGGCTCGCGCCCGCACCGAAGCGCTCGGACAGCCGGCCATGGGTCCGTACCCGGCGGCGATCGAAAGCCTCGCCACCAAGCCGGCCTACCGCGCCCAGACCACGACCACCGACCCCGACGCGGCGACGCTCGTCTACACGACCGACATCGACTTCCCGAGCAACGGCGAGTGGCGCGTCGCGGCGCTGATCAAGCAAGGCGACGAAACCGCCGCGACGCTGCTGCCGAGCGCCACGGTGGGTGAGTTCAAGGGCGTGCCCAGGGTGGGGGAAAAGGCGCCGAAGATCCACACTCCGACCCCCGCGGACGTCGGCGGAGACCTCTCCAAGATCACCACGCGGATCCCGCCCGACACGCAGAACCGGGTCGACTACGCGGACGCGCTGGGCAAGGAACCGATCTTCCTCTTGTTTGCGACCCCCCAGTTCTGCCAGAGTCGGGTATGCGGTCCGGTCGTCGACGTGGCCGAGCAGGTCAAAGACCAGTTTGGCGGTAAGGCCGCATTCATCCATATGGAGATCTACAAGGACAACGATCCGAGCAAGGGCGTGAGACCGCAGGTGCGGGCGTTCCACCTGCCAAGTGAGCCGTGGCTGTTCGCGATCAACCGCAAGGGCGTCGTCCAGGCGGTTGTCGAGGGAGCCTTTGGTGTCGAACGCATGACGAAGGTCGTGGAAGAGGTGACGGGGGAATGAGCGAGAAAACGGCACCCGATCCGGAGCTGCTCAAGTCGTTTGCCGAAGAGGCACGGCGCCGCTGCGACGTGATCGCCGCCGGCGTGGCCACCGAGACCGAAGACTTCGAGACCCTGCGGGCCGAAGCCCACGCGTTGAGGGGGACGGCGGGAGCGGTCGGCCTGCGCCGCCTCGCCGAGCTGGCCGGGCTGATGGAATCGGACCTCGCCGAAGCGAAGAAAACCGGCGTCCTCCGCGGAGGTCGCTCCCACCAGATCGCCGACGCGGCCAAGGCCCTCTCCGAGGGAGCCAACGCCGCGGCCGAGGGCCAGGAAGAGCCCCCGGACGTAGGCCGCTCCCTCGCCCAGCTCTTCAGCGCCTGAGTGAGCAACGCCAGCCCACCGCGCGCTACCCTCGCCATCTCCGGGGCGGTAGCTCAGCTGGTTAGAGCAGCGGACTCATAATCCGTCGGTCGAAGGTTCGAGTCCTTCCCGCCCCATACGAGAGGAGGAGGCGCTCAGGCGGTGACGATCTCGTGGCCGTCGGGGAAGACAATTGCGACCGGCCGATGCTCCGCTACTGCTTCAGCGAGTATCGAGTCGAAGCCCTCTTGGTCGATGGCGATGAAAGTGGCTCCCTCGGGATAGCGATTGGGATCGAGCACAGCTTCAACCAGCCGCTCATTCGCGATTTTGCCTGCTCGGGTGAACTTGCTGCGCTTTAGCTTCTCCATGAATCTGCGATTGGTTCCAATGGTCGGTTAGATGGACCGGTGCTTGCCGGCGCTATGCAGCGGTGCTGGCGTGGCGCTGGGCGTGCGCATAGAGCGTCTCGGGTGCGATGTCAGCTTCATTGGGCCAGACGATCGTGCCGGCGTCCGGATCGGCCTTGAGTTGGCGGAAGTACTCAGGGTCGCGCAGCGGCTCGAATACGCCGCCGTAATCGAGCAGATAGGAGAGGTCGAGGTCGGCGCTCGTCGAATCCTCGAACCGCACATGTACGGCATAGCCCTCCGTGGGCTTCGCTTCGATCAGCATTGGCGTGCTTCTCATGGTCTTGATGGTAGAGGGCTTATCCGAGTGGATCAATCGGGCGAGGTGGCTGGTGCTCGCGAGCCAGATTCCAGTTCTCTCGTAGCTCCCCTTGATGCTCTTTCGCCCATTCGGTCACCAGCTTTTGGGCGCGACGAGGCAGTCCGCCTGCGATCAACTCGAGGTTGTCGATGTCGAACGATGCCTCGTCGCCGCCGTAGGTGGCGTGGAAGTGCGGCCGGCCTTCGTGCTGGGGCTCGTCGAAGTACATCCAGATCACGATCCCGTAGAAGCTGCTGATCCTAGGCATGGCGTTGAGTCTCGCAGGACGGCCGGACGAGAGGACAGACAATGAGATTCGCCATCATCCGAGAAACTTGGTCCCGAAATTGGTCCCCGACTCCACCGAACTCAGCCGAACTCCTTGGACGTGATTCGCTCGATCAGGCCAGATTCAGCTCTATGGACGGGTGGAACATACGCGTGATCACCCGCCCGATCCCCGTAGTCCTCCACCGAAAGGGTGGAGGTATCACGGATGCTGCTGTCTCCGGCCGGCGATACGGTCCCGGCTAATGGATGGAGGAAACTGCATCTGTGCGTCGAGCGTCGCGGCCATCCTCGTCCTTCTCCTCAGTGCGCCGGCGAGCGCGCCGGCCAAGGGGTTGAAGCCGATCACCGGCAAGCTCAGCAAGCCCGGCTACACGGTGATCGCCCTCGGCGCGAATGGCAGGGCGACCTCGGTGCAGGTGAAGAAGCAACGGTTTAAGCTCCGCCCGCCCGCCAAGCGCGTCACGCTGCACCTGCGGACGGCGGACGGCACCTACGGCGGCCCGATTGTCGTCGGTAGCATGGAGCGGGGAAAGGTCGCAATCCTCGGCGTCGAAGCGGGGGCGAAGCTCGGCAGAGTCGAGCTGAAGGTTCGCAAGGGTTACGCAAAGGTCAAGCGCAAACGCGCTGAGAGGTGGATCGATGCGACGCGCGAGGCGCGGGCCAAGCAGGGGATCCCGATCGGCGCCGGCAAGCTCGGGCTTGTGCGCTCCAAGCACACCAAGGGCGGCGCCCCCGGTGACAGCGACCTCGATGGGGTCCCCGACACCCTCGACATCGATGACGACGGCGATCTGATTCTCGATGGCTATGACCCCTCGACCAAGGCGCGCGCTTCGGGGGTCGCGCTTCAGTCCGCGCGCGCTCCCTTTTTCAACATGAACACGACTCTGTCCCCGATTGCCACCGGGGGCGTGAACGTCAACGGCGGCTCGAGCGACCAGCAGATCGCGGCGGCGCAGCAGGAAAGGGAGTGGGTCGGACTCCTCTGGGGCGGAGTCGACCCCGGCTCCGCTGAGGTCGACTGCGGAACCCTGGTCTACTGCTCCGCGGGTGGCACCGGAAGGTACCTGGCGACTGGGTTCACTCCGTTCGCCGACGCTCTGCCGTTCCCTGCCTGCTGCGACCCCGACGGTGACGGCCTCGGCTCGTTGCTCGATACTCAGCCCGGCGCAGCCGCTTCAGACTTTCACGGCATGCTCCTCTACGTCGGTGCACCGGCTGACCAGATCGGTGCCGGAGACGTCCTGATCGAGCGGGCCACCAGCGGCGGAACACCGGTGGAATTGGTCTCCACGATGGGATTCGTCTTCTCCACCTACCCGGTGCTCGCCGCCTACGATGACGGGCAGGGAGATTCGGGGGCCTTTAGCTACCCGAATGCGCAGGGACCGATACCGGTCCGCGCCGGGCCGAGCGGAGACGTCGTCCTGAAGCTGACCTTCTGGCGACCCCAACGCCGGCGTATTGAAGGCGAGCCGGGTAAAAGTGAATGGATGGACGTTGGCCATCTGGATTACACGGCGTCGGCCAGGCTTCCGTTCTCTCCGATTCCGAGCCACTGCCCGCTCAGCAGCTACTCGGATATCGATCCGAACTTGACTGCACAGCCATCGGGAGAACCGCTCCCGCCGGGGTTCGAGGAGTCCCACTTGGAGGATCTCGAGGATGATCAGCCATCGAGCCCCGCCAACACCTTCAGCTACACGCTGAACCTCACAGCCTGTCTCGCGTCGAACGGGCTCTCTATGAGCACGACTGAGCCGATGAACATCGAATTTCAGGCGTGGGCCAATTCCCCCCCGAGCTTGAGCAGCGCGAGTCTCGGACTCCAATTTCAACTGCAGCCGTAGCGCAAGGATTGGGCGTCCGGTCTACCGCCGGCCCAGACCTCTGCCCTGGACGAGGAGGGGCAGTCTTCGCGGGTTGGCAGCTCGCTCCGCAACCGCGTTCCGGCTCGACTCATAATCTGTCGGTCGAAGGTTCGAGTCCTTTCCGCCTCATCGTCGGTCGATCGCTAATCGGTACGCTTGAGGCCCTCTGCGACGTCATCCAACGAGAAGATCGCTCGGTCCGGCCGTCCGGTTGTTGGCGACGGTGGGTACTGCGGTCGCCCTCGTTGTCCTGACGCTTCTGTCGTTGCCTGCCGGCGCGTCGGCGAGTGACAAGGATTGCGCCGACTTCCCGACGCAGCGGGCGGCTCAGATCTTCTTCATCAAGCATGGCGGCCCGCGTCGTGACCCGGATCGTCTCGACGGTGACAATGACGGCGTTGCCTGTGAGGACAACCCTTGCCCGTGCTATTACGGGAAGAGGCTGCCGCGTCGTGCTCGGCTGAGCTTTTTCGTCGAGGACCGGCTGTTGCGGGGCAGGCTTTAGCGAGGCCGCGCCGGCTCCCGGCTACCGTTTGGCCCATGACCGACGCTCCGGAGCTCGACGATTTCGAGTCGCTGGTCGTCGATGCGATCGACCGGCTTCCTGATGAATTCCAGGAGGTGCTGGCGAATGTCGCTGTGGTGGTTTCCGATCTTGGGGCGGAGGCGCATGCGTATGGCCAGTACTTCGGAGATGGTGTCGCGCGGGAACGCTACGAGGACCGGATCGTCATCTACCGCGACACGCTGGAACGCGACTTCGGCCACGACCGAGATCTGCTCGCGAGGCAGGTCGAGCGCACCTTGCGCCACGAGCTTGCCCATCACCTCGGCTGGGATGAGCGAGGCGTGGGAGGCCTCGGCCTCTGAGCGGATCGGGGCCTGCGGCGAACGTATACTCGCCCCGTGGAGTCATCCCAGGTCGAGCCGCTGAACAAGGACGGGTTTGCCGCCTTTGCCGAGCGCGCCGAAGAGGATGCGCCTGTGGTGATGCTGAACCTGCTCGCGTTCAAGCCTAACGGCGGGCGCGAGCGATATGAGGAATACGGCGCGGCCGTGGCGCCTTCGCTGGAGAAGGTCGGCGGTCGGATCGTCTTCATGGGCACGCCGGCCCTGGCGCTCCTCGGTGAGGATTCTTGGGACCTCGTGGTCCTCGTCGAATATCCCACCCGTCGGGCCTTCCTCAACATGATCGGTTCCGAGGAGTACCAGGCGATCGGGCATCTGCGCACGGAGGCCTTGCTCAAGGGCGAGCTGCACCCGATCGATCCGGCTGCTTAGCCGACCCGTCTCACCTCGTCGAGGAGGACCTTGCCGCCGACCTCGATCCGCCCGCCGGCGAGCGGCGTGCAGAGCAGTACAGAGCCGTGGCCCTGATGGATCGTGATCGGCCGCTCCAGCCGGGCGCAGAGAGCGATAGCGGCGGAACCGGTCGCCTCGTCCTCGGCGATCCCGACCTCGGGGACGAAGGAGCGGGCGCGGATCGTTCCCGCCGACTCGTCGATCCAGGCCCAGGCATAGGTGTTGACCTCCTGCGTGGAGGCGGAGAGGCCGCGCACTTCGGTCGGTGCGTCCAGCCGGCGGTACGCGAACGGAGGCGCCCACTCGGGCCTTGCCGCGACGTAGGTCATGCCCTCGGCATGACGCACGCCGACGACTCCGGCCGGCGGCCGTAACGCCTCCACCGTCGCTCCCTCCTCCGCCAGCAGCCAGGCGGCGCCGACCGCCGGGTGGCCGGCAAAGGGGAGTTCGACCTGTGGCGTATAGATACTGAGCCGCCCGCCTGTAGGGTCGTCGATGAAGACGGTCTCGCTGAACGCCAGCTCGGCGGCGACGCTTTGCCGGTCGGGCTCCGCCACCTGCGCTCCGTCGAGAAAGACGCCAAGCCGGTTGCCCCATTCGTCCTCCTCGTTGACGAAAACGCGAAGGACATGCAGAGTCGGCACAGATCGATCTTAGGTGCGAATATCGCACCTGCTTCGTGTCGGGTCACCAACGAGAGGAGTTCGAAGTGTCGGATCAAGGTCTGAAGCAACGCTGGGTGCGGCGCGCTCCGGCGCTCCTGGTCGCCCTGTCGATCGGCGTCGCCGGCATCGCCTGGGCGGGCTGTGGAGGCGGTAGCAGCAGCGACACCAGCACCGGCGAAGTCCAGGAACGGGTCGAAAAGGCCGCCGAAGAAGCGAAGCAGGGACTTGAAAAGGGCTCCGAAGAAGTGAAGAAGGGCTTCGAAAAGGCCGAAAAGGAAGCCAAGCAGGGGGTCGAACAGGGCTCGCAGCAGGCGCAGAACGGCGTCCAGCAGGGCTCCCAGGAAGCGCAGCAGGGAATCGAAAGGGCCAAGCGGGAAGCGCAGAAAGGGATCGAAAAAGGCAAGGAAGAAGCGCAGAAAGGGATCGAAGAAGCCGAAAAGTACAGCGGCGGCTACTAAGCCCTCAGACGTGCGCGACGGCCGGGGTCGCCTCTTCGGCGAGGTCCACGGCCAGGGCCTCGACGACGCGCGGGTCGAACTGACTGCCGGAGTTGCGGCGCAGCTCGGCCAGCGCTTCGCCGGGGCCCACCGGCTCGCGGTAGGGCCGTCGCTCGGTCATCGCGGCGAAGGCGACCGAGGCGGCGATCACCCGCGCGCCGAGCGGGATGGACTCGCCCGCAAGCCCGTCCGGGTAGCCGCTGCCGTCGAAGTGCTCGGCGCTGGAGCGGACCAGGCGGGCCACCGAGGCAAGTCCGGGTGCCGCGGCGACGATCCTCGCGCCCTCTGCCGTGTGGCCGTGCACGAGCGCGCGCCCGGCTTCGTCGAAGGCTTCTTTTTCGATCACCGACTCCGGCGCCGCGAGCAGGCCGACGTCCTGGAGCTCGGCGGCGAGGGCGACGTCGTCGATTTCCTCGCTATTCATCCCCAGGCGGCGGCCAAGCGCGATCGCGCGATAGGCGACGACGCGTAGGTGATTGCGCAGGTCAGGTCGTCTGGCGCTCAGCGCCGCGATCAGCACCGCGTGCGCCTGCCGCCGCGCCGAGCGATGCTGGCGCTGCTTGTGGGCGGCAAGCCGCTGTCCGGCGATGCGCAGGGCGAGCTCCGCGTCCTGGGCCTCGCCGGGTATGGCCACCTCGCCATAGGTCGTTCCTAGCGAGATGCCGCTGTCGTCGCCTCGCAGCGAGGCCGTCGCCGCCAGCACCATCTCGCCCAGCTGGTTGCCGCTGGCCGGGGCGAAGACCGCGAAGCGGCCACCGTCGCTGCGGTAAGCGGTTCCCCCGAGCGGCGCGACCGAGGCGACGAGATTGACCGCGAAGCTCCGTAGCAACGCGTCGCCCGCGGCAAAGCCGAAGCGGTCGTTGTAGGCCTGGAGACCTTCGAGCTCGAAGAGGACCAGGACGTGGTTGCCCGCTTCGATTTCGATGCCGAACTCGATGTCCGCCTTCAGTTTCTCCCTGTTCTCGAGGCCGGTTATCTGGTCGCTGCGGGCGCTCTCCTCATGCCACTCCAGCACCGTCGACTGTTTGAGCAGGGTGTCGATCGTGCGCGCGAAGATCGCCACGATCAGCCCCAGGGTCAGCCAGAAGACCAGCGCCGGTACACGCTGGTTGAGATGGTCGTAGACGAGCAGCGCGATCGCCACCACCGCGAAGAGGGTGGGCCCGATGGCCGATCTCCAACCGAGCGCTCGCACGGCTGACCTATCGGCACGCCCGGCTTAGAAGGCCAGTCTTACGGACGATTGGTCGAACGCTTGCGCGTCTACCGAACAGTGCAGTTTCGGGTCAGCGTGGTGACGATCTGCTGTCCGTTTGCAAACGAAAACGTGCCTCGCGTAAAGGAGAAGATCGCCCCCGGGAAGCCCGAGGGCGCGGCGCAGCGGGCGCTGAGAAAGCTGTAGCCCTTGCCGCGGTACTCGTAGCGGCGGTTGAAGACGAGCGAGACGTGGGTGACATAGCCGAGGTCCGATGCGAGGCGGGGGATCTTTGCCGAGAGGACGGTGCCGAACTTGCCTTTGGCGGGATGGCGGATCGTGAAGGCGAGGACCACGGTCACCTCTGCGGGGCTTGAGCCGTGAATGTGCAGCAGGATCGCCGGATGGCCATGCGAGCTGCCGTTGAAGGCGAGCATCTGGCCGTGCACAGGGAATGGTTCCCGGTCCGGGAACTGGACGTTGGCGGCGAACTGGCCGCGGCCGACAAGGGCGGGACGGCAACGTTCAAGGGCGACCTGCGTGTTGGTCGACTCGAGCAACCCGGCGTCGCAGACGGGCAGTCCGATGGTGGAGATCCGGCCGTAGCGATTCACCTCGAACGAGATCCGGCGAAGCTGCGGTGGGCGTGCCCCGTTTGAGGCTTTGATCGAGGTATCGAGGTTGACGCTGACCGGCACGTCGCGGTCGCGTGGCAGGGAGTGAGGGTTGAACCCCCCGCCAAAGCTGACGAACAGGCCGTTTTCACCGGCAAGCTCGGCATGGGCTATCGCCGCGCTGAAGAGCGCCGTGGCAAATAGCAGCCCTATGACAGCGATGCGCTTCATCCCGCCTCTGCGACGCATTCTATTCCAGCCCCCAACCCCGCCCGCGGTGGTTGGGTTAAGGACGTATTGCCGATCCGTGGTTGTCCGCAGCCTTTTCGTCGCTCTCAAGGCCCGCCGAGCGGACGCCGATGCGATTCGTGGACATGTACAGGGACGACGCGATATCGCCGCCGAAGGAACTGGAGAGAACCCCTCGGGAACGCCAGGGGCTCTACGTCGCGCTCCACCTCAAGCTCTTCTTCGTCGTCGCGATCGCCCTCACCTGGGCGGGCCTCTCGTTCTGGTTCGCGCTGCCCTGGATCGAAGATCTCGCGGGCTCGATCACCCTGCCGCTTGCGCTCGCTGTGATCTTCGGCATCGCGATCGTGCCGGGCTACCTCAACGCGAACCTGATCGCCTCTCTGTTGATCGACCGGCCCCCGCCGCTGCGCTTCGATCTGGAGTTCCCCGCCCTTACCGTGGTCATCGCCTGCTTCGAAGAGGAGGAGGCGATCGAGGAGACGATCGACTATGTCGTCAAGCAGGAGTACCCCGGCGACCTGCACATTCTCGTCGCCGACGACGGCTCGGCCGATCGCACGGTGGCACTGGCCAGGCACCGTGCCGCGGGCGACGCTCGCATCGCCGTCCTTGAGACCGACCATGGCGGCAAGGCGCAGACGCTGACCGCGGCGCTGAAGCGGGTCGAGACGCCTCTTGTCGCCACCGTCGATGCCGACACGCTGCTGATGCCGACCTCGCTCGAGCGGATCGTCGCCCGCCTGCTGATCTCCCCCTCGGACACGGTTGCGGTCGCCGGTGCCGTGTTCGTCCGAAATTCGCGCAACAACTTCCTCACCCGCGCTCAGGAGTGGGACTACTTCCTCGGCATCGCCTCGGTCAAGCGCCAGCAGGGGCTCTTCCAGGGCACGATGGTCGCCCAGGGCGCCTTCAGCGTCTACCGCACCAGCGCGCTCGCGCGGGTGGGGGGCTGGCCGGATCGGATCGGCGAGGACATCGTCCTCACCTGGGCGATGATGCGCGACGGTGGCAGGGTCGGCTATGAGCGCACCGCGATCGCCTTCACCGGTGCGCCCGACAACGCCCGCGGCTTCGCTCGCCAGCGGCGGCGCTGGGCGCGGGGGATGATCGAGGGGCTGCGCGAGCACGGCGGCGCCCTGCTGACCGGCGGCCGCGCAAACGCCCACGCCGTGCTGGTCAACTTCGTCTTCCCCTACGTCGACGTCGTCTACTCGATCGCCTTCCCGATCGGGATCCTGCTCGCCCTCACCGGCAACTTCGCGATCGTCGGGCCGATGACGCTCGCGGTCCTGCCGCTCAACATCGCCCTCTCGATGATCATGTTCCACCTCAGCCGCAAGTCGTTCGACGAGATTGGCCTGCACGTGCGGCAGAACCGGCTCGGCTTCCTCGGCTACCTGCTCACCTACCAGCTGTTCATGTCGCCGGTCTCGGTTGCCGGCTACGCCCAGGAGCTGTTCGGCGCCAAGCGTCGCTGGTAGTCGGGTTACAGTCCCGCGATGGAGCCGAGCCGGCGCTGGACCGAGCTGTCCGAGGGGGATGAGTTTGCGGGCTACCGGATCGAGCGCAGCCTGGGGCGCGGCGGCATGGGCGTCCTCTACCTCGCGATCGAGCCGGGACTGGAGCGACGCGTCGCGCTGAAGCTGATCGCGCCCGAGGCGGCCGCCGACGAGGTCTTCGCCCGCCGCTTCGCCGAGGAGTCGAAGATCGCCGCCTCGATCGAGCACCCCAACGTGGTGCCGATATACGCCGCCGGCGAAGAGGACGGCATCCCCTATATCGCGATGCGCTACGTCTCCGGGTCCGACCTCGGCCGCAGGCTGGCGCGCGAGGGCCGGCTCGAGCCGGCGGTGGCGGCGGCGCTGATCGCCCAGGTCGGCAACGGCCTCGACGCGATTCACGCGGCCGGCCTGGTCCACCGCGACGTCAAGCCCGCCAACGTCCTGCTCGCCGACATGGGCGGCGAGGACCACGCCTACATCACCGACTTCGGCGTCGCCCGCAACGTCTCCACCGAGTCCGGGCTGACCCAGACGGGCCGTTTCGTCGGCACGCTCGACTACGTTGCGCCAGAGCAGATTGCCGGCGGCGCGGTCGACGCGCGCGCCGACGTCTACGCGCTCGGCTGCTTGCTTTTCAAGCTGTTGACCGGCGAGGTGCCCTACCCGCGCGATGGCGAGGCGGCGCGCCTCTACGCCCATCTCAACGACCCGCCGCCGGCGCCCTCGCTGCACGCGACCGCGGTGCCGATGGCGCTCGACGACGTCGCGATCCGGGCGATGTCGAAGGAGCCCGAGGACCGCTACCCCTCGGCCGGCGATCTCGGCCGGGCTGCTGTGGCGGCGTTGAGTGGCTCGCGGCCTGACCTTCCCGAGCGCACGGTCGCGACCGGGGCGGCGGCGACGCGGACGGCGGAGACGGTTGCGGTCGAGCCGCAGGGTGGTGAGGGCGGACGCAGCCGCACCTGGTTGGCGCTCGCGGGCGGGGTGGCGGCGGTTGCCGCGATCGCCGCCATCGTGCTCGTGCTTGGCAGTGGGGGCGGGGGCGGGGGTGCTGGCGATCCGCAAACGGCCCACGTGACCGGCTCGACTACCAAGCACGGCTCACCGCGGCAATCGGCGCCGCCACTGTCGAAGAGCGAGCTGATCGCCAAGGCCGACGCGATCTGTGCCGACAGCCAGGGCTCCTTCGAAGAAGTCAGGGCTGAATTTCCCGAAGCCGCGCTGGAGGAAGCGCCCGACGTCGGTTACTCGGAAGCCCTGGTCGGTATCTCGACCCCGGCCGTGAAGCGCTTCACGGCCCTCAACCCGCCGTCGAGCGTCCGCCGGCCGTATGAGGAATACGTACAGGCCCAGCAGCGGGTCCACAGGTACGACGTGCAGGCCCTGCGCGCTGCTCGCGCCGAACACACGAGCGAATACCTGGCCGCCCGCGAACGCCGCGACAACGGACAGCGGGAACGCTACGAGCTCGCCCGGGCGATCGGCCTGAGGACTTGCAGTGCCAGCCCCGGCTAAAAGCTCCTATTCGCCGCCATCTTTTTTATGAGCACCCGGGTGCGTCACCCGCTCCGCCTGCTGGCGGAGTTCTTCGGCGGCCTCTCGGGTCGCCGCGAAAGCCTCTTCGGTCGCCGCGGTCACACCCTCGCTCGGCTTGCCGCCGACGATGTCGCGGAAGGCGTTCTTGAAGCGCTCGGTGCGGCGGTCGGGCGGGAAGCGCGCTTCGGCCTTGGCCTGTTTCGCCGGGTTGCTCTCGCCGTATCGCCGCCGCCCCCAGGGGGACCCCGGCTTGCCGATCCGCACGGCGCCGTAGATTGCGATCGGGAAGACGAAGAAGCCGACGGTGCCGTGCATGACGCGCTGCTTGGCGAAGCAGACAGCTACCAGGCCGAAGACGATCGCGGCGCTGAGGATGCTGCCGATCGTCTCCTCGAGGGAGCCGGTGTCGAAGCTGAACGGGCTGAAGCCGAGCAGGATCAGCATCATCCCGGCCGCGGCGATCACCGTCGCATCGATCGAAGCGCGGCCCTCCTCGGCCCAGTAGACATCGTCGAGGTAGACCCAGAGGGCGAACTCGTCGATCGTCAGTCCCGCTCCGACCCCGAAGAAGAAGGAGCAGATTTCCGCGTAGGGGGTGTCGCCGAGCGCCGCCAGTCCCAGCGTGCCGGCGATCATCATCGTCACGATCCCGAAGACCAGGTGGTGGACATGGACGCCGCCGTCGCTGACCACGCTGCCGGGCCACCAAGTGACGCGCGGACTGCGCATCAGGCGGGTGCTCATCCGGATGAAGGCGAAGGAGAGGATGAAGCCGACCAGGACCAGGAAGAGGCCCTGTTTTTCGTCGGCGAGGATCTGGTTGTTCCAGAAGTCGCTGAGGATCGATGCGATGCTCATCTGCTGCGCGGAGACGAGTGTAGACGCGGGCCGGAGCCCTCCCTGTCCGCGATCAGGTCCAGCGTGAGCAGCACCGCCGCCACCGCGTAGAAGGGCGTCAGGACGATGTTGGTGGCGGTGTCGGTCGCCCACTCGGCGACCAGCGAGTTGCCGAGCAGCGCGTGCGCACCGGCGGTTGCCAGGTCGGTCAGGCCGTCGCTGGCGATCTCGATCGGCATGAGCACGGCGAGCACCAGCCAGAAATGGCCGCGGACCAGGCGGATGCTGCGCCCCAGCGCGGCACGTACGCCACGATGTTCGATCTCCACGATCGGGGCGGCGAGGCTGAGGTAGACGAAGATGAGGAGGCCGGGGAGGAAGAAGGCGAGGGAGCCGACGGCGACGAGGACGCCGAAGATCAGGTCGACTGCGATCAGCGTGCCGTAGCGGACCGAGGCGGCCACTTCGCGCAGGCTGGGCTGCTCGCCGTCGTGGGGACGGGTCAGCGCGATCGCAACGGCGCCGGTGTAGAAGATCTCACCGAGCAGACCGGTCATCACGAGCAGCAGCACGGCGGCGCCGGCGCCGGCGATCTCGGCGCCGCTGTCGAGGTCGAGCGAGGTCGCCCCCACGTGGACCGGGATCGCGTGGACCAGGCCCAAGGGGATAAAGACGAAGCAGGCAAGCGGCAGCAGCGTCCTCGCCCAGGCGAAGTAGGTGCGCCAGATCCGGGCGTAGAGGGAGAAGAGGCTCAACCGGCCGGTTGCCCAGCTACCGGCGTCGCCGCCGGCCTGACGGGTGGCGACCGCGCTCCTCGAGCTTCGAGCGCGAGGACTGTGTGGCAGGGACCCGCTTCAGCTCGCGCAGGTCCGGCACGAGCAGCTCTTCGGCGCAGCGGCGGTGCCAGTGGTGATGTTCGGTGCCGCCCAGCCGCAGCACGAACTGCACCACGGTGTGCTCTGTGCCGATCGGGATGTCGCCGTGGCAGCCCGGGCAGCGGTAGAGCTTCTGGCCGAAGCTGCGGATCAGCCAGACCTCATTGCCTTCGTCGTCGTAGCCGCGCAGGCTCCAGCGCTTGCTGGGCAGCCCGGCGCTCTCGCTCATCGCTTCGAGAGCCAGGCGAAGCCGGCGGCCATCGCCACGTTGGCGACTCCGGCGAGGCGGAGGCCGAGCTTGGCGCCGGGACGGCTCACCGCCGGCGACTCCGACCAGAGGGCGTCGGTCGCGATCTCGGTTCCGCGCAACCAGGCCAGCGCCCACCAGTCGCGCTGCTCGCCGCGCCTGTCGGCGATCAGGTGCGCCGCCGCGAAGGTGAGCCAGATCGGCCCACAGCGCCTAAAGAGATGCGCGGCATCTGGCGATGGCTCGTCATGACCGAGCACGCGCAAGGTTGCCGCCGGCGCCGCGATCGCCGCCGATCCGAGCACCAGGTCGAAGGCGATCATGTTGCGATTGGTGAGGCGAAGCGCCTGCTCAACGGTCATTTCACTCCCCATCCAACCAGATTGGAAGGGAAAGCATCCGAATCGGCGAAATGGACCGCCGTGACCAAGACCGCAACGAAATCCCCCCAGCTCAAGAGCCTTTCCGAGTACATCCAGGAGCGCTTCGACGAGTTCTCGCGCTCGCAGAAAGATGTCGCCCGCTACATCGTCGACCACCTCGACGAGGCAGCCTTCCTCACCGCCGAGGAGCTGGCCAGGAGAGCGAGCACCTCATCATCGACGGTGGTGCGCTTCTCCCAGGCCCTCGGCTTCGAGGGCTATCCGGAGCTTCAGCAGGCGGCGATCGAGGAGTACCGCAGCGCCACCGTGGCCGGCAGCGGCACCAGCGCCGGCGGCGCGGCGCTCTTCTCCTTCGACCACTCCGAGCTGGAGGGGTCGCTCAGCGCCGACTACGCGAACCTCGAGGAAACCGCGCGCAACCTCACCCGCGAGCAGGTCGACGGCGCCGTCGCCGCGCTTGCCGAAGCGCAGCGCGTCGTGATCGTCGGCGTCGACCAGATGGCCTTCTTCGCCAGCTACCTGAGACACATCCTCAGTCTGCTCGACATCCGCGCTGAAATCGTCGCCAGCACCGGTGGCGAGTCGTTGCAGCGACTCGGGCGGATCGACGAGGAAACCCTCGTCATCGTGCTGTCGTGCGGTCGCGCCCATCCGCTGCTGTTGCGGGCGATGAAGCTGGCCGTCCATCGGCGTGCGCGCACGCTGGCGATCTCCGACGCCTCGATGTCAGAGGTCGGCGAGCACGCCGAACAGACCCTCTACTTCTCCTCGAACAGCCCTTCGTTCGCCCGCTCCAACACCGCACTTATGGCATTGGTCCAGGGATTGGCGCATGGCCTCTACGCCCGCGACGAAGCGGCGCACAAAGACCGCATTCGTGCCTACAAACTGAAGTAGCAACCGCCCCCGTAATATTGGGCGCGTGACCGAGCGCGCAACCTTCCGGGTCAAGACCGGCCTCGCCGAGATGTTGAAGGGCGGGGTGATCATGGATGTGGTCACGCCTGAGCAGGCGCGGATCGCGGAGGAGGCGGGAGCTTGCGCGGTGATGGCGTTGGAGCGGGTTCCAGCGGACATCAGGCGGGACGGCGGCGTCGCCCGCATGTCCGACCCGGCGATGATCAAAGGGATCCAGCAGGCGGTGACGATTCCGGTGATGGCCAAGGCGCGGATCGGCCACTTCGCCGAGGCCCAGGTCCTGCAGGCGCTCGAGGTCGACTACATCGACGAGTCCGAGGTGCTGACCCCGGCCGACGAGCGCCACCACATCGACAAGCTCGCCTTCGAGGTGCCCTTCGTCTGCGGTGCGACCAACCTCGGCGAGGCGCTGCGGCGGATCGGCGAGGGCGCGGCGATGATCCGCTCCAAGGGCGAGGCCGGCACCGGCAACGTGGTCGAGGCGGTGCGCCACATGCGTGAGATCGTCGGCGGGATCAAGCAGCTTGCCCAGCTCGGGCCGGAGGAGCTGGCCGCGGCGGCCAAGGAGCACCAGGCGCCCTTGGAAGTCGTGCACGAGGTGGCGACGCAGGGCCGCCTGCCGGTGCCGATGTTCTGCGCCGGCGGCATCGCGACGCCCGCCGACGCGGCGCTGATGATGCAGCTCGGCGCCGAGGGCAACTTCGTCGGTTCGGGAATCTTCAAGAGCGCCGACCCCGAGCGCCGAGCACGGGCGATCGTCGAGGCGACTACGCACTTCGACGACCCCGAGCGGGTTACGGCGGCCTCGATCGGGCTTGGCGAGGCGATGCCGGGCTTGGAGATCTCCGAGTTGGCTGCTGCCGATGCGCTTTTGCAGGACCGCGGTGCCTGAAGTCTCTGGGCTGCGGATCGGCGTTCTGGCCATTCAGGGTGGGTTCGAAGCGCATCGGGAGATGCTTCGTGGGCTGGGAGCTGAGGTGAGGGACGTGAGGCTTCCGGCTGATTTGGAAGGGCTCGATGGGCTGGTGATTCCTGGGGGGGAGAGCACTACGATCGTCAAGGGGATCGAGTCGGCGGGGCTAGGCGATGGAATCGCCGCCCATCACGCGCAGGGCAAGCCGGTCTTTGGCACCTGCGCCGGGATGATCGTCTGCGACGCGGATCATCTTGGCTTGATTGATGCGACCGCCAAGCGCAACGCCTTCGGTCGCCAGATGCAGAGCTTCGAGGTCGACTTGCCGGTCGAGGGGATCGGCGAGGAGCCGTTGCGCGCGGTCTTCATTCGCGCGCCCTGGGTCGAGCGCTACGGTCCGGGGGTCGAGGTGCTCGCCTCCTACGAGGGCCACCCGGTCGCGGTGCGCGAGGGGAACGTCCTCGCCTGCGCCTTTCACCCCGAGCTGACCGACGACTCGAGACTGCACGCAATGTTCATGGCGATAACGACCAAGGCGCGAAGCGACGCGCGGGAGAGGGCGGAGACGTGAGAGACCCCAGGGCTGAACGATTGGCGAAGATCCTGGTCGGCTACTCGACCGAGGTTAAGGAGGGCGAGGTCGTCTCGATCGACGGCGAGAGCGCCGCGGCGCCGCTGCTCCTGGCGGTCTACGAGGAGGTGCTGAAGGCGGGCGCCAACCCGGTCATGAACGTCTCGCTCGAAGGCCAGAGCGCCGCCTACTTCAAGCACGCCACCGACGCTCAGCTGGAGTGGATCTCACCGACCTCGGAATGGCTGCTCGACAACGTCGACGTGCGGATCGCGGTCGGCGCCTCGACCAACACCCGTGAGCTCTCCGGGGTGCCGCCGCAGCGCCAGTCGCGCCGCCAGATCGCCACTGGCGAGCTACTGGGGCGGGCGATGGAGCGCAGTGCCAAGGGCGAGTTCCGCTGGTGCTACACGCTCTTCCCGACCAACGCCTACGCCTCCGAGGCGGAGATGAGCCTGGCCGACTACGAGGACTTCTACTACGGCGCCTGCCTGGCCGACGACGAGGACCCGCTGACCGCCTGGAAGCGTGCCTCGGAGGAGACGGTACGACTGGCCGAGTGGATACAGGGGCACGAGGAGGTGCGGGTCACCGCGCCCGGCACCGACATCAGGCTGGGGATCGCCGGCCGCACGTTCATCCCCTGCGACGGTCGCCACAACATGCCCGACGGCGAGTTTTTCACCGGGCCGGTCGAGGACTCGGTCGAGGGTGAGGTGACCTTCCATCTGCCGGCGACGATCGGCGGTCGCGAGGTCGCCGGTGTGCGGCTGCGCTTCGAGGCGGGCAAGGTCGTCGAGGCGAGCGCCGAGCGCGGCGAGGAGTTCCTGATCGAGCTGCTCGACACCGACGACGGCGCCCGCCGTCTCGGCGAGCTCGGGATCGGCACCAACTACGCGATCGACCGCGGCACCCGCGAGGTGCTGCTCGATGAGAAGCTCGGCGGCACCGTGCACATGGCGGTCGGTAAGAGCTACCCAGAGTCGGGCGGCGTCAACGAGTCGGCCGTCCACACCGACCTGGTCTGCGACCTGCGCCTCGGCGGCAGGCTCGAAGTCGACGGCACGGTGATGCAGGAAGACGGCAAGTTCGTCGTCTGACTACTGATTAGGCAGCGGCGATCCCGCAAGCAGGAAGAACCAGCTGACGAAGACGGCGCCGGCGAGTAGGACCGAGCCCATCATCACGGCCTCGACCACCGTGGTCGTTCCGGTGGCGTTACCGCTGTCGCGCATGCTCTTCAACCAGGTCGGCCGCATCGGGGCAAGCCGGTTGGTGCCGGTGATCCTCATGTAGAGGGCGTTGAGGCGACCGATCAGCCAGGCGTCTAGCACGACCGTGAGGATGATCCCGATCCCCACCACCGCGTAGGGACCCTCGGCCGGGAACTGGGTCGTGGCGAGCTTCGAGCCGATCCAGAGCCAGCCCACCGGGATCGCCGTCCACAGCGCCAGGGCGGTGAGCAGCATCACGACGAAGACGGCGCTGGCCATCAGGCCTCGAAGGGCGCTCGGTGCACGTAAGTGGGTGATCGTCTCCGTGCGCATGCCTTACTCATAGAATGGCAAACGATGTCCGGGCATTCGAAGTGGTCGTCGATCAAACACAAGAAGGGCGCGGCCGACGCGAAACGCGGCAAGCTCTTCACCAAGCTGGCGCGCGCGATCACCGTCGCGGCCCGGGACGGTGGCGGCGACCCCGACAACAGCCCGGCGCTGGCGACGGCGATCCAGAAGGCGCGGGACGCCTCGATGCCCAAGGACAACATCCAGCGGGCGATCGACCGCGGCACCGGCGAGGGCAGCGACGCCACCGCTATCGAGAGCGTCGTTTTCGAGGGCTACGGCCCGGGCGGCGCCGCGATCCTGGTCGAGGCGCTGACCGACAACCGCAACCGCACCAGCGCTGAAGTGCGCCACGCCTTCAGCAAGCACAACGGCAGCCTCGGCGAGCCGGGCTCGGTCGCCTGGATCTTCGAGAAACGCGGCGTGCTTGCAGTCGACGGCTCCCGCTACGGCGAGGACGATCTGATCGCCGCGATCGACGCCGGCGCCGAGGACGTGCGCGAGGAGGGGGACTTGTTACGGGTGCTCTGCGAGCCGGCCAGCCTCGGCGCGGTCCGCGAGGTGCTGGAGGCCGGCGGGGTCGAGATCTCCTCGGCGGACGTGACGATGGAGCCGAAGAGCACCGTTGAGGTCAAAGGCAACGACGCCAAATCGCTACTGGGCCTGATCGAAGACCTCGAAGAGGACGACGACGTCAACGAGGTCCACGCCAACTTCGACATCCCCGACGACGTTCTCCAGCAGCTCGCGGCTTAAAGGCATCCGGGGCTCCTCCCAGAATCACTGCTTATGCAAGTAGTGATGGGGATCGACCCCGGCGCAGCCAACCTCGGCTTCGGCATCGTCCGGGTCGAGGGCAATCGCATGGTCGCCCTCGACGGCGGTGTCGTCGAGACGACGGCCGAGCTGCCGATGGAGCGCCGCCTGGAGCGGATCCACAGCTCGATCGCCGAGCTGATCGCCTGGCACGAGCCGAAGGCGATGGCCGTAGAGGACGTCTTCTTCGGTAAGAACGTGCAGACGGCGATGACCGTCGGCCGTGCAAGCGGCGTGGCGATGCTCGCCGCAGCGCAGGCCGGCATCGCCTGCTTCACCTACACGCCGCAGGCGATCAAGATGGCGGTCTGCGGCAGCGGCGCCGCCGGCAAGAAGCAGGTGCAGAGAATGGTCGGGACCCTGCTTGGCCTGCCTGAGCTTCCAACTCCCGACCATGCCGCCGACGCGCTCGCGGTGGCGATCTGCCACGGCGGCGGCAGCGGTCGCCGTGCCGCGGTGGAGATCGCGGAAGGGGTCGCGCGGTGATCGCGGCGGTGCGCGGAGAGGTGATGGTGCGGCGACCCGACCACGTCGTGATCGACGCCGGCGGGGTCGGCTACCGGCTCACGGTCTCCGCCGAGACCCTGAAGGCGGTGCCTGCGACCGGCCGCGAGGCCTTCCTGCACGCCGAGCTGGTCTCGCGCGAGGACTCGCTGGCGCTGTTCGGCTTTGCCTCCGAGGAGGAGCGCGATCTCTTCGGGCAGCTCGTCTCGGTCAGCGGGGTCGGGCCGAAAGTCGCGATCTCGGTGCTCTCCGGCGGCCCGGCGCGAGAGCTGCTGCGCGCGATCGCCGCCGGCGACGCGAAACGATTTCAGGCCGCGCCGGGAATCGGCAAGCGGACGTCGGAGCGGATCATCGTCGAGCTGCGCGAGAAGGTCGCCGGAGCACTGGAGGAAGAGGTGGCGCTGACCGGAGGGGACGACGACCCGCGCACCCTGGCCCGCGACGGCCTTGTCAACCTCGGCTACGCGCCGCTGGAAGCCGAGCAGCTGCTCGACGGGATCGACGGCGGCGACGCCGAGGAACTGCTCGCAAGCGCCCTACGCAAGGCCGGCTCCGGGAGGAGGGCGTGAGCAAAGAGCGGATCCGTACGCCTGGGGTCGACGGCGAGGATGGCGAGCCCGAGGTCCGCATCCACGATGCGCGCGCCGACATCCCCGACGAAGACCTCGACCGCTCGCTTCGCCCGCCGTCCCTCACCGACTTCGTCAACCAGGTGCAGGTCACCGAGCAGCTCGCGATCTTCATTGAGGCGGCGAAGCGCCGTGGCGAGCCGCTCGACCACGTCCTGCTCGCCGGACCGCCCGGGCTCGGCAAGACCTCGCTGGCCCACATCGTCGCCGCCGAGATGGGGGTGCCGCTGGTCCAGACCGCCGGCCCGGCGCTGGAGCGCAAGGCCGACGTCGCGTCCTTCCTCACCTCGCTGGAGCCGGGCAGCGTCTTCTTCGTCGACGAGATCCACCGGCTCGGCCGGGCGGTCGAGGAGACGCTCTACCCGGCGATGGAGGACGGCGAGCTGCCGGTCGTGCTCGGCCAGGGCGCCGGCGCCCGCACCGTGACCCTGCCGCTGCCGCCGTTCACGCTGGTCGGCGCGACCACGCGCGCGGGCCTGCTGACGACGCCGCTGCGCGACCGCTTCGGCGTCAGCCACCGGCTCGAGCACTACGACCCCATCCACCTCGCGGAGATCATCGAGCGCTCGGCCGGCATCCTCGAAGTCGAGATCGACGCCGAGGGGGCGCGGATCATCGCCGGTCGCTCGCGCGGCACGCCGCGGGTCGCCAACCGGCTGTTGAAGCGGGTGCGCGACTTCGCCGAGGTCAAGGGCAGCGGCAGCGTCGACGGCGATGTGGCGGCTGCCGGACTGGCGATGCTCGAGGTCGACGCCGGCGGCCTCGACCGCAGCGACCGCAGCCTGCTCGACACGGTGGCGACCAAGTTCGCCGGCGGCCCGGTCGGCCTCTCGACCCTGGCAGTGGCGATCGGCGAGGAGCAGGACACGATCGAGGACGTGCTCGAGCCCTACCTGCTCCAGCAGGGCCTGCTGAAGCGCACGCCGCGCGGCCGGGTGCTGACCGAACGGGCCTACGAGCACCTCGGGATGCCGGTGCCCGACCGAGCGCGCAGTCTGTTCTGAGCGGACTCTCAGTAGCCTGTGGTGGGATGCCTTTCTTCATCTGCCCCAACTGCGGGAACAGGGAGCTGAGCGCCGACCGCACAGCCGGTTTCAGCACCCGTCCGAAGGGCTGCTCGAAATGCGGCTTCGGCTTCGTCTTCGAGCTGCTCGACGACTACTACCCGGCGCCGAACGCAGCCTTCTTCGTCTGCGATCAGCAGGCGCGGGTGATCGATGCCGGGCGCGGCAGCTTCGAGCTCACCGGTTTGACCGACGAGGACGTGATCGGTCGTCCCGTCAAAGAGGTCCTCGGCCTGCAGTGGGAAGCCGGGGACAACGGCGACCCGATCGAGACCTCGCTCGAGTGGGGGGTGCGCTCGCTCGGCAAGAAGGTTTCGGTGAACGCCGAGGGCGATCTTCCCGCCGAAGCCGTCGCCGACGTCTTCCCCGCCTACGACGACGACGGCGGCCTGCTGATCGTGCTGACGCCGGAGAGCTGAGCGATGAGACGGCGCCGAAATCTCTTCGTGCTGCTCCTCGTCCTGGGCCTGGTTGCCGTCTCCGCGCTGGTCATCGCAAGCAAGCCGACCAAGCTCGGCCTCGATCTGAAGGGTGGCGTTCAGCTCGTGCTGCAAGGCCGGCCGACGCCCCAGCAGCCGACCATCGACAACGGCTCGATGGAAAGGGCGGTGGACATCATCCGCTCGGGTTGCGATCAGCTCGGCGTCTCGGAGATCGAAGTCGCCAGGGTCGGCAGCGACCAGATCCAGGTGGGGATTCCGGGCGCGACCAGCGTCGGCAAGGCGACCGAATGCGCGACCAAGCCCGCCCGCCTCTACTTCTTCGACTGGGAACCGAACCTGATCGGACGTGAGAAGGCGATTGGCGGCATTCCGGGGCGGGAACCGCCGAAAAAGGCGATCGAAGAAGCGAGCGAAGAATGGAAAGGCGCGGGCCGAAATCCCGGCAAAGAAGAAAACGGGCAGCTGATCGCGGCCGGCGCCTTCGCCTCGGAGTACAACGCGGCGAAACTCGCCGCTGAACAGAAGCCGGTGCCGAACTGCGAAAACTGCAGCCAGCCGACCACCTACTACCTCTTCTCCAAGCTGCCGCCGCACAAGCTGATCGACGGCCCCGAGTTCACCCGGGAAGACCTCTACGTCGACCCCAACGGCAAAAAGCGTCCCCAGAGCGCGGGCACCGTGGTCAAGGTGCCGCAGGGGACGATCGTGATCTCCGAAAAGCCGAGCGACAGCAAGGGCCAGACGATCGAAGATGCCGAGCCGGGCTGGTACGCATTCAAAGACGATCCCGCTCTCTCGGGGACGGAAATCACCAACCCGAAGGCCGAACAGCAGGAATTCGGTCCCGCAGTCACCTTCCAGTTCAGCGGCCAGGGTCGCGAAGCCTTCCAGGACGTCACCCGCCAGATCGCCCAGCGCGGCCAGGCACGGGCGATCGGCCCCGCCTCGGCGGAACAGGCAGCCAAACTCTCTGGCCACTTCGCGGCGGTGCTCGACAACGAAGTCAAGACGCGTCCGATCATCAACTTCTCCGAAAACCCGGACGGGATCGACGGCCGCACCGGGGCGCAGATCTCGGGCGGCTTCAACGGCATCGAAGACGCGCAGAGTCTGGCCAGCTTCCTGCAGCGCGGTGCGCTGCCGATCAACCTCAACCTGATCAGCCAGTCCCAGGTCTCGGCGACGCTGGGAAGCGAAGCGCTGCATCAGGGAATCAAGGCGGGCATCATCGGCCTCGCCCTCGTCGTCCTCTTCCTGCTCTTCTTCTACCGCTTCCTGGGGCTGATCGCGACGCTTGCCCTGGGCGCCTACGGGGTGATTTTCTTCGCCCTGATCAAACTGATCCCGATCACCCTGACCCTGCCGGGGATCGCGGGTCTGATCCTGACGATCGGGGTCGCGGCCGACTCGAACATCGTCATCTTCGAGCGGATCAAGGAGGAGGTGCGCGCCGGGCGCCCGATGGCGAGCGCGATCGCGGCCGGCTACCGGCGCGGGATTGCGACGATCGTCGACGCCAACGTCGTCACCCTGCTCACCGCCTTCATCCTCTTCGTCCTGGCGACGGCCGGGGTCAAGGGCTTCGCCTTCACCCTCGGCGTCGGCACGATCGTCTCGCTGCTCACCGCCGTCGTCTTCACCCAGGCGCTGCTGCTCAGCATGAGCCGCTCGCGGCTGCTGCGCTCGCCGAGCGTGCTCGGCGCGGCCGGTGGCCAGCGCGTGCGCTGGCACTTCAACTTCATGGGGGCGAGCCGCTGGTTCTTCACCCTCTCGGGCTGCATCCTGATCGTCGGCGCGCTCGCGATGGCGACCAAGCAGCTGAATCTCGGGATCGACTTCAAGTCCGGCACCCGGGTCGAGGTGGCGCTGACCAAGCAGACCGACGAGGAAGGTGTGCGCGAAACCCTCGGCAAGGCCGGGGTCACCGGGGCGGAGGTGCAGCGCGAGAGCAATCCCGGTCTCGGCGACAACGTGTTCCTGATCCAGTCGAGCACGCTGAAACCGAGCCAGATCAACTCCCTGCAGCGCCAGCTGGAACGCGAATACGGGATCGTGACGAACGGATTCGACAGCACCAGCGTTGGACCGACCTTCGGCGCCACGGTCGCCAACAGCGCCCGCAACGCGCTGATCTTCTCGCTGCTGGTGATCTGCGCCTACATCGCCTTCCGTTTCGACCCCAAATTCGCGGTGCCCGTACTGATCGCGCTCTTCCACGACATCCTGATCACCGCGGGTGTCTACGCGCTGACCGGCCGGGAGGTGACGAGCGGGACGGTCGCCGCTTTCCTGACGATTCTGGGCTACTCGCTCTACGACACGATCATCGTCTTCGATCGAATACGCGAGAACATGCCGCGGATGCCGCGGGCTGCGTTCTCGCAGATCGTCAACCGCTCGATGAGCGAGGTGCTGACCCGTTCGCTCGCGACCAGCTTCACGACCCTGCTTGCCGTTGGTTCCCTGCTGATCTTCGGCGGTGCCACGCTCCAGGACTTCGCCTTCGCGATGATGGTCGGGATCATCTCAGGGACCTACTCCTCGATCTTCATTGCGTCACCCGTGCTGACCGCCTGGAAGGAACGTGAGCCGGGCTACGCGCGGCGGCGACTGCGGATCGCCGAGATCGACGGCACTGTCCCGGCCTTTGCCGACGATGTAGCGCTGGCGACGTTGAGCGACGACACCGAGTCCGAAGCCGAGATCGAGGAAGAGCTCGCAGCGGTGGCCGTTGCCGACCCACCTCTCACCGACGGCGGCGACCCTTCCTCGAATGGCGAGAGCACGGCCCCGGTCGAACCGGTCGACCCGGAGACGGCGGCGCGGCAGGAGCGCAACGCGCAGCGGCGCGAGCGTCGCAAACAACGGCGCAAACACGGGAGGAATCGCTAGACCATGGCTCTGCTCGTCTGGTTCACGATGGGAATCGCCCTCTGGCACTTCACGGTCTTCCTGCCCGATCGCTTCTGGCAGGGCATCGTCGGCGCCTTCCTCGGCGCGGTCCTCGGCGCGGTCATCTTCGGCGCGATCGTCGAGATCGCCGCCGGTCGCGGCCTGGGCACGACCGACGTCGCCACCGCGCTCACCGCGGTTCCCGGCGTCGCGATCGGGCTCGCGGTCGTCTGGGCGATCGGCGTTCGCACGGAGCGGATACAAGCCTGAATCCGCTGCATCTTGCGGGCATTGCGCCGCTGCTTTGCCGCCGCGTCACGGCCTAGCTTGATTGTGTGTCGGAAACCATCCACGCGTACAGGGCGGAGCCGTATGACTACGCCGAGGCGCGCGTCCTGTCGGAGCAGCTCGGCCTCAGCGAGCCCGTCGCGATAACGCTGGTTCGTCGCGGTTACCGGACTCCTGAGCAGGCTCGGGCTTTTCTCGACGCGGACGAGTCGCATTCTCCCGGTGAGTTCAACTCGATGGCAGCCGTCACCGCCAAGGTCCTCGCGGCGATCGACGCCGGCAGGCGGATCACGGTCCACGGCGACTTCGATGTCGATGGTGTCTGCGCGACGACGATTCTTGTCAGCACGCTGCGTGAGTTGGGCGCCGACTGCGACTGGCTGATTCCGGACCGGATCGCCGATGGGTATGGGCTCGGCGCCGAGAACATGGAGAAGCTGGCGCAGCGCGGCACCGAGCTGCTGATCACGGTCGACTGCGGGATCACCGCTGTCGAGGAGGTGAAGCTTGCCCGTTCGTTGGGCATGGAGGTCGTGGTCACCGATCACCACCAGCCCGGGCCGGAGCTGCCTGATTGTCCGATCCTGCACCCTGCCGTCGACGGATACCCGTTCGAGCAGCTGTGCGGAACTGCTGTGGCTTGGAAGTTGAGCTGTGCGTTGAGGGAGGGATCGGGTGTCCCTCACCCGGAGACCGTTGCGCAGCTGGTCGCGGACTCGGGTTCAGGCGCGGTTCCTGCAGCCTCCGGGAGAGGGACACCCGATCCCTCTGCTGATCTGGATCTCGTTGCCCTTGCCACCGTGGCTGATGTGGTGCCGTTGGTGGGGGAGAACAGGTCGTTGGTTCGGAGAGGGCTGGCTGAGGTGCGGCGGGCGCGTAGGCCGGGGATGCGGGCGTTGCTGGAAGCGGCGAAATGCGAGCCCAGCCAGCTTGATGAGGGCGATTTGGCGTTCAGGCTGGCGCCAAGGATCAATGCTGCGGGACGCTTGTATCGAGCCGATGCTGGGGTCGAGCTGTTCCTGACCGAGGATCCAGAGCGAGCTGCCGAGATCGCCGGCGAGCTGAGTCGGGCCAACAGTGAGCGGCGTTCCACGGAGCGGGAGGTGGATGCTGCTGCTGAGGCGGCTCGGCGGGAGCTGCCGGAGGAGCTGCGGGAAGGGATGGGGCTGGTGCTGGCCGGCGAGGGATGGCATCCCGGTGTGATCGGGATCGTCGCTTCGCGGCTGGTCGAGCGGCATCACCGGCCCGTTGTGGTGATTTCGCTCGATGACGAAGGAGGGGGGCGTGGGTCGGGGCGCAGTATTCCCGGGTTCGATTTGCTTGCTGCTCTCGAGGCCTGCGGCGAGTATTTGGAGAGCTTTGGGGGGCATCGGGCTGCTGCTGGGCTGCAACTGCGGGTGGAGAATTTGGAGGCCTTTCGGAGTGCGTTTGCGGCTCATGCGGCGTCGGTCTTGGGGCCGGAGGATCTGAAGCGCACCGAGCGCGTCGATGCGATGGTCGGTGGGGCCGGGTTGGGGCTCGAGCTGGCCGAGGAGCTGCAGCGGCTCGCCCCGTTTGGGATGGGCAACCCCGGCGTGCGCCTGCTGGTCCCCTCGGCGCGGGTCCGGGACGTGCGGACGATGGGGAAGGAGGGCACGCACGCACGCTTCAGCCTGCACAGCGGCGCACACCGGGCGCTTGGGGTCGCCTTTGGTCGCTCGAAGCTGGGGGTCGGGGAGGACGATCCGGTTGATGCCACCGTGCGGCTGGAGGTCAACCGCTGGAACGGATCGGTCGAGCCGCGAGTGGTGCTGCGCGAGCTCTATCCCCGTGAGCTGGCGGAGGTCGAGGAGAGCGCCGAGGGGCAGTGGTGGCAGCGCTTCGAGGCCGAGCTGGCCACCGACCCCACCGCCGAGTGGCCGCCGATGGACCTAAAAGAGGAACCCGAGTCCTCTTTTAGGTCCA
>JAPVSJ010000033.1:0-7017 GCA_047519745.1 Actinomycetota bacterium
CGACCGCCGGCGACAACCACCTCGGCGGCGACAACTGGGACAAAGCGATCGTCGAGTGGCTGGTCGCCGAGTTCAAGAAGGATCAGGGCGTCGACCTGGCAGCCGACAAGAACTCGCTGCAGCGCCTCTACGAGGCTGCGGAGAAGGCGAAGATCGAGCTCTCCTCCGCGCAGGACACGCAGATCAACCTGCCCTTCATCACCGCCGTCGAGGGGCAGCCGAAGCACCTCGACATGAAGCTGAGCCGCTCGAAGCTGAACGAGCTGACCGCGGATCTGCTCGACCGCGTCGTCGGCCCGGTCAAACAGGCGCTCGGCGACGCCGACGCGACGATCGACCACGTCGTCCTGGTCGGCGGCATGACCCGGATGCCCGCGGTGCGGGAGAAGGTCAAGGAGCTGACCGGCAAAGACCCGCACCAGGGCGTCAACCCGGACGAGGTCGTCGCCGTCGGCGCCGCGATCCAGGCCGGCGTGCTGGCCGGCGACGTCAAGGACGTGCTGCTGCTCGACGTCACCCCGCTGACCCTCGGCATCGAGACCAAAGGCGGCGTGATGACGAAGCTGATCGAGCGCAACACGACGATCCCGACGAAGAAGTCGGAGATCTTCTCGACCGCGGACGACAACCAGCCCTCGGTCGAGATCCACGTGCTGCAGGGCGAGCGCGAGATGGCGAGCGGCAACAAGAGCCTGGGCAAGTTCCAGCTGACCGGGATCCCGCCGGCGCCGCGCGGCCTGCCGCAGATCGAGGTCACCTTCGACATCGACGCCAACGGAATCATCCACGTCACGGCGAAGGACCTCGGCACCCAGAAAGAGCAGAAAATCGAGATCAAATCCGGCTCCGGCCTCTCCGACGAGGAGATCCAGAGCATGGTCTCCGATGCCGAGTCCCACGCCGAGGACGACCGCAAGCAGCGCGAGCTGGCGGAAGCGCGCAACCTGGCCGAGAGCCTCGCCTACCAGTCCGAGAAACAGGTCGAGGAGCTGGGCGACAAGATCGACTCCGCCAACAAGGAGGAGATCGAGGGCGCGATCAAGGAGGTGCGCGAGGCGCTCGAGTCCGAGAGCACCGAGGAGATCACCGCCAAGACCGAGGCGCTCACCGCGGCGATGACCAAAGTGTCCGAGCAGATCTATGCGGCCGCGCAGGAAGAGGCGGCTGCGGCTTCACAGGACGGGGCGTCGGCTGAGGGCGGGTCCTCCGACGAGGAGGAGGTCGTCGACGCTGAGGTTGTCGACGAGGGAGACGAGAAGTGAGCGTCTCTCCAGAGCACGAAGGACGGGAGCCTTCAGCCGCGGGTCCTGTCGCGGGGGAAGGGGGGGCGCTGCGGGCGGATGGGCCGTCCTCGACCCCCCCCTCCCCACCGCCACCCACGGGTGAGGAGCAGGTCGAGCGGGATCTCGACGCGCTGCTGGCGGATACGCAGCGGGAGAGGGACGAGTATCTGGACCTCGCCAAGAGGACTAAAGCTGACTTCGAGAACTTTCGTAAGCGGATGAGTGCCGAGGTTCTTGCCGCTTCTGGGAGGGGGAAAGCTGAAGTGCTTCGGGGGGTTTTGCCTGTCCTCGATGATTTGGAGCGGGCGCTTCAGGCGGCTGGCCTGGATCCGGAGGGGGATTCGGAGGATGGGCTGGCGCATGGGGTGCTGCTGGTCTTTCGTGGGCTGCGCGAGACCTTGGTGAAGAACGGGATCGAGGCTGTCGATCCCACTGGGGAGAGGTTTGATCCTCAGGCCCATGAGGCGCTCTCGATGCTTAAGGCGGACGGGGTCGAGTCGGGTGTCGTTGTGGAGACGATGCAGAAGGGCTACCGCCTTGGCGAGCAGCTGATCCGGCCGGCGCGTGTCGTGGTGGCGGAGTAGGGGCGCTCTTGGCTGACGATCTCTACAAGGTTCTCGGGGTTCCGAAGAAGGCGTCGGACGACGAGATCAAGAAGGCCTACCGGAAGCTGGCCCGCAAATACCACCCGGACCGCAATCCCGACGACGCCGCCGCGGAGGAGAAGTTCAAGGAGGTCCAGGGCGCTTACGACACGCTCTCGGACCCCGAGAAGCGCGAGCAGTACGACCAGGGCGGGGCGTTCGCCGGCTTCGGCGGGCCGGGAGGCCCCGGCGGAGGGCCGTTTGGCGCCGGCGGCTTTCCCGGTGGTGGAGGGGGCGGCGCCGACTTCGGCGACATCCTCTCCAACCTCTTCGGGCGCGGCGGGGGCGGCCGCGCGCAAGCTCAACAGCAGCGCGGGCGCGACCTCGAAACCGAGCTCAGCCTCAGCTTCGACCAGGCGGTCAACGGCGCCCAGGTCAGCGTCAGCGTGCCCAAGGAAGAGCGCTGCACGACCTGCCACGGCAGCGGCGCCAAACCGGGCACCGCCCCGGTCACCTGCCCGCGCTGCGGCGGGCGCGGCATCGACGCCGAGAGCCAGGGGCTCTTCTCGATCAGCCAGCCCTGCCCGCAGTGCGGCGGCGCAGGCCAGATCATCGAGGAGCCCTGCCCCACGTGCGGCGGCTCCGGGCTGACCCGGCAGACCAAGCGCTACAAGGTCAACATCCCGGCCGGGGTCAGGGACGGGGCGCGGATCCGGCTCGCCGGCAAGGGCGAGGCCGGCCCCCGTGGCGGCCCGGCCGGCGACCTCTACGTGGTGACCCGGGTAACGGCATCGCCGGTCTTCAAACGACTCGACGGCGGCAACCTCGAGGTGACCGTGCCGATCACGATCGTCGAGGCGCTGCGCGGGGCGACGATCGAGGTGCCGACCCTCGACGGGACCAAGAAGATCAAGGTGCCCGCGGGGACCAAGCACGGCACGGTCCAGCGCCTGCGCGGCGAGGGCCCGCCAAAGCCGCGCGGCAGGGGCCACGGCGACATCCGCTACCGGCTCGAGATCGAGATGCCGCAGGAGCTGACCGAGGAGCAGCAGAAGATCGTCGACGAGCTGGCCGAGTCTCTGAACGGGTCCGACCCCCGCGCCGACCTCCTGCGGAGGGCCGCGCGATGAGCGCTGCCGGATTTGATGGGCCTATAGCCCCGCAAAAGTCGGACGCGGTGGCCTGGTGATGAGTGTGCGGCGCGAACGGGTCGAGGTCTCGGTCGGCGACGACCGGGGCGTCTTCATGATCTCGGTCGCCGCCGAGCTCGCCCACATGCACCCGCAGACCTTGCGGATGTACGAGGCGCGCGGGCTGATCGAGCCACAGCGCTCGGCGAAGAACACCCGCCTCTACTCGCAGCAGGACGTCGAGCGGCTGCGACACATCCAGCAGCTGACCTCGACCGGCATGAACCTGGCGGGGGTTGAGATCGTCCTCGAGATGGAAGCCGAGGTCGAGAGGATGAGGGCCAAGCTGGAGCGGATGCGCCGCCACGCGGCGGAGCTCGAACGACGAATATCGAGGGAAGGAATCTGATGCAGCCCGACAGGTTCACGATCAAGTCCCAGGAAGCGGTCGCTGCGGCGCAGGCGCTTGCCGCGGAGCGACGCAACTCCGAGGTCACCCCGGCCCACCTCCTCGTGGCGCTGGTGCGCCAGGAGGACGGCCTCGTCGTCCCGATCCTGCAGAAGCTGGGCGCCGACGTCGGCGCCGTCACCGCTCGCGCGGTGCAGGCCGTCGAGGAGCTGCCGAAGCTGAGCGAGGCCACCGAGGTGCGTCCGTCCTCGGTCTTCGTCAAGTCCCTGCAGCAGGCCGAGAGCGAGATGAAGAAGCTCGGCGACGAGTACATCTCGACCGAGCACATCCTGCTCGCCCTCGCCGACAAGGGCTCCGGCGTCGCCGATGTCCTGCCCGACCGCAGCTCGCTGGAGAAGGCGGTGGCCGAGGTGCGCGGGCCGCACAAGGTCACCTCGCCCAATCCCGAGGACAGCGTGCAGGCGCTGGAGAAATTCGGCCGCGACCTGACCGCCGAGGCGGAGGCGGGCAAGCTCGACCCGGTGATCGGCCGCGACGAGGAGATCCGCCGCGTTATCCAGGTGCTCTCCCGCCGCACCAAGAACAACCCGGTGCTGATCGGCGATCCCGGCGTCGGCAAGACGGCGATCGTCGAGGGCCTGGCGCGGCGGATCGTCGCCGGCGACGTGCCGGAGAGCCTGCGCGACCGGCGCGTGATCGCGCTCGACATCGGCTCGCTGCTGGCCGGCTCCAAATACAGGGGGGAGTTCGAGGAGCGGCTGAAAGCGGTCCTCTCCGAGGTCCAGGAGGCGCAGGGGCAGATCGTCCTCTTCCTCGACGAGCTGCACACGATCGTCGGCGCCGGCGCGGCGGAAGGCGCCGTCGACGCCGCCAACCTCTTGAAGCCGATGCTGGCGCGGGGCGAGCTGCGCGCGGTCGGCGCCACCACCCTCGACGAGTACCGCAAGCACATCGAGAAAGACGCGGCGCTGGAGCGGCGCTTCCAGCCGGTGCTCGTCGGCGAGCCCGACATCAACGACACGATCGCGATCCTGCGCGGCCTGAAGGAGCGCTACGAAGTCCACCACGGCGTGCGGATAACCGACTCGGCCGTGGTCGCCGCCGCGACCCTCTCCGAGCGCTACATCGCCGACCGCTTCTTGCCCGACAAGGCGATCGACCTGATCGACGAGGCGGCCTCACGGCTGAAGATCGAGATCGACTCGATGCCGACCGAGATCGACGAGGTCGAACGGCGGGTGCAGCAGCTCGAGATCGAGCGCGAGGCGCTGAAGAAGGAGACCGACGAGGCGTCGAAGGCGCGGCTGGAGGCGCTCGAGGCCGAGCTGGCCGAGCTGCGCGAGAGCTCGGCCGAGATGAAAGCGCGCTGGCAGAACGAGAAGGAGGCGATCGAGGAGATCAAAGCCGCCAAGGCCGAGCTCGAGGAAGCGAGCCGCGAAGCCGAGCGGGCCGAGCGCGACGCCGACCTCGAGGCGGCGGCGAAGCTGCGCTACGGCCAGATCCCCGAGCTGGAGAAGAAGATCGCCGAGGGCGAGGCGCGGCTGGCCGAGCTGCACGCCGAGAGCGGCTCGATGCTGGCCGACGAGGTGACCGAGGAGGACGTCGCCGAGGTGGTGGCCAAATGGACCGGGATCCCGGTCAGCCGCCTGATGGAGGGGGAGGTCGAGAAGCTGATCCAGATGGAGTCGCGCCTGCACGAGCGGGTGATCGGCCAGGACGAGGCGATCGAGGCGGTCTCCAACGCGCTGCGCCGCTCCCGCGCCGGTCTCTCCGACCCCAACCGGCCGATCGGCTCCTTCCTCTTCCTCGGCCCGACCGGGGTCGGCAAGACCGAGCTGGCAAAGAGCCTGACCGAGCTGATGTTCGACTCCGAGCAGGCGATCGTCCGCCTCGACATGTCCGAGTACATGGAGAAGCACACGGTCGCGCGGCTGATCGGCGCCCCGCCCGGCTACGTCGGCTACGAGGAGGGAGGCCAGCTGACCGAGGCGGTGCGGCGGCGGCCCTACGCGGTGGTGCTGCTCGACGAGATCGAGAAGGCCCACCCCGACGTCTTCAACACGCTGCTGCAGATCATGGACGACGGCCGCCTCACCGACGGCCAGGGGCGCACCGTCAGCTTCACCAACACGGTGCTGATCATGACCTCCAACGTCGGCAGCGACCGGATCGTCTCCGAGTCGGTCGACGAGCGGATGCGCGAGCAGATCGAAGAGGTGCTGGCGGCGACCTTCAAGCCGGAGTTCCTCAACCGGATCGACGACACGGTGATCTTCCACCGCCTCTCCAAGGAGGACATCGGCCGCATCGTCGAGCTGCAGGTCGATCAGCTGATTGGCCGGGTCCGCGAGCGCGGCATCGAGGTCGAGCTGACCGGCGGCGCCCGCACCCTGCTCGGCAACCTCGGCTACGACCCCACCTACGGCGCGCGGCCCCTGAAGCGGGTGATTCAAAAGCAGCTGGTCGACAGGCTGGCGCTGGCGCTGCTCGAGGGAGAGTTCCGCGAGGGCGACACGGTGCGGGTCGACGCGGCCGAAGGCGAGCTGACGTTCGAGAAGGCATCGGCCGTCGCGTCCGCCTGAGTGCCGGCACGGCGCCGCAACGTCGTCTTTAGCGGACGGTTAACGAGATGCATCAGAATTCCCGGACCGATGGGGAGAGACCGGATGGGAAGCGAAATCCAGGCGCCGGACTTCAGGATTCGGCATCGCGTACCGACGTAAGCTACGAGCGCCGAGCATGATTCAACGCCTGCAAACCTTCGCCTGGGACGGTGGCTACCTGCTGGAGCGGCTGCTCGATGCGGTCCGGTGGCCGGTCGAGCGCCTGGTCTGGGCGGTCGAGCGCGGCCTGGTCTGGCCGCTCGAGGACCGCGCCGACGGCTGGGGAGTGCCGGCACGGGCCGTCGGGGTCTTCGCCCTCGGCCTGCTCGCGGTCGCCGCCGGGGTGCTCGGTCTCCTCTGGGCGTCCGGAGGCGGGACGCAGCGCGTCTCGGAGGCTTCCGGCCCCCCCGCCGCTCCAGCGGTCAAGCAGGTCGCAACGACGGCCGCCCCGGCAGCGACCCAGGTCCTGCACGGAGGCGCGCCCGACTTCGCCGCGCAGCCCAAGCAGACTGGCAACGCGGGGCTCGAAGCAGGCCAACCCGCTGGCGCCGAAGCCACCGCCGGGGCGGGCGGTGCCCGGGCGACGACCGAAACCGTGATCGGCAGCTCACCGGGAGCCTCGGCGTCGGATTCGGTCGCTCCCGCCGGCCCGCCGGCGACCGAGGTGGCCAGCCGTTTCGCCAACGCCTTCGTCCTCTATGAGACCGGCCACGAGACCGCCGGCGTCCACCGCTCGTTCGCCGCCACGGCGACGCCGCAGCTGGCCCATGCGCTGCTGAGCCGCCCGCCGCGCCTGCCCGCCGGCGTCAAGGTGCCGCGGGCGAAGGTCGTCAACATCGTGCCGGGACCGCATCGCGGCGACACCTACACGATGAGCGTCTCGCTGCTGCGGGTCGGGATCACCAGCGAGCTGCGCCTTGAAATGCAGCGCAACCCGAAGACCGGCAAGCTGCAGGTCGAACACGCGATCGGCTGATGGGGAGGCTGCGCAACACCCTCGCGGTTGCC
>JAPVSJ010000034.1:0-12847 GCA_047519745.1 Actinomycetota bacterium
CCCGCATGCGCTCGCGGACAGCCACAGAACGACTCAGGCGAAAAACCCAGCAAGCGAGAGGGACACCCCCGACCCTCCCAACACCATCGAGCTAAGACTGGTTGAAGAACCCTTTGTCGAGCAGCCGAGCCTTCTCCTCAGCCGAAACCTCGACGTTTCGGGGCGTGAGCAGGAAGATCTTCTCGGCGATCCGCTGCATGCCGCCGTCGAGCGAGTAGGTGAGGCCGGAGCAGAAGTCGATCATCCGCTTGGAGAGCTCATGGTCGGTCGTCTGCAGGTTGAGGATCACCGGCACCGATCGCTTGAACTGGTCGGCGACCTGCTGGGCGTCGTTGAAGTTGCGCGGGATGACGAGGTGGACTTTGACGTCGGAGTCGCCGCCGACCGGCCGCAGGGTGCGGGTCCGCGAGGCTTGGATCGGCTCGTCGTCGGCGAAGATGTCGTCGATCTCGTCGCGGCGCGAGCGGCGCGAGGTCGGCAGGCGCCGTACGGATCCGGATTCCCTGCGGGCCTCGATTTCCTCTTCGGAGGTCTCGGGGAAGTCTTCCTCGTACTCGAGGCCGTGCTCGTGCTCTTCCGCCAGTCCGAAGTAGACCAGCGCTTTATGCCAGTTGTCTCTTAGTGCCATATCCCGGACCTTTCGGCTCGAATCGGCCGATTCCTCCACTGATTATGGCCGCTAGATGTAGAGCGCGGTACCCAGGCGGATGATCGTCGCACCCTCCTCGACGGCCACCGGCCAGTCCTGGGAGGTGCCCATTGAGAGCCTGGGCAGATCGTGCTCAGCGGCTAGTTCCGCGAGCTTGGCGAAATACGGGCGGGAATCCTCCGGGTCGGTGCTGAACGGGGGCATCGTCATCAGGCCGGAGACCCGGACGGGGCAGCGGTCGATGAAAGCTGCCAGGTCTCCTGGGGCTACGCCGCCCTTGCCCTCCTCTTCGGCGACGTTGACCTCGACCAGGACCTCGGTCTGCGGAGTGCCGTGGCGGGCGAGCTGTTCCAGCACCGAGTCCGAGGCGACCGAGTGGACCAGGCGGCAGAGCGGCAGGACGCGCTTCACCTTGCGGCTCTGCAGGTTGCCGATGAAGTCCCAGGTGAAGGCGTCCCCCCAGCGCTCGTGCTTGGCCTCCAGCTCCTGCTGGCGGTTCTCTCCGACCAGCTCCACCCCGGCCTCGGCGAGGGCTCCCATCTCCTCCAGCGGCACGTACTTGACCGCGGCAAGGATCTCGACCCCCTCGCCCGCCCGCTCGCGCACCTGCTCCAGGTTGGCGGCGATCTTGGCCGGCTCGAGCCCGTGGATCAGGCCGGGCATCTCAGGCTTCTCCCCCGTCGAGCCAGGCCAGCCCCGCCTGGCGGCCGGGACCGCCATCGCGGCGGTGGGAGAAGAACAGTTCCGGCTCACAGCGCGTGCAGATGTCTTCGGACTCGATCCGCTCGACGCCGGCTTCGCGCAACAGACGACGGGCGACCTCGGGCAGGTTGAGCATGCGGCCCTCGGCGACCTCGTCGCCGAGCCCGGCAAACGCAGTCAGGACCTCGTCGCCGACCTCGTAACAGCACGGGCCGATGCCTGGTCCGACTGCGGCGTGGGTGGCGTCGACCGCTTCGACGCCTCGCGCGACGATGCCGGCGGCCAGACCGCGCCAGCCGCAGTGCAGCATCGCGACGCCTCCTGGCCCGGCGACCGCTACCGGCAGGCAGTCGGCGGTGTAGACGAGCCCGATCGGACCCTGCCGCCGGATCACGTGCCCGTCGACCGCCGGCGTCTCCGTCGTCGGCGCGTCGTGGAAGGCGAGCTCGGCGCCATGAACCTGTCGACCGCTGACGATCCTCTCCTCGGCGACGTCGAGTGCTTCGGCGAGCAGCCAGAGGTTCTCCCTTGCCGAGCCGGCCGAGCGGGTAGAGAAGACGACCCTGGCGCCGGGCAGCCGTGCTTCCACCCACTCGACGTCCCCGACCTCCTGCCACTCCATCACTCGCTCCCCTGTCGGGCCGTGTCCAGCGCAATCTCGAGCTCTTGCTCGCGCCCGGAGAGCTCGCCGTCGAGCTTACGGCGCAGCGCCTCGGCGAGACCCTGGCCGATCCGTGGTCCCTGGGGGACGCCGGCGGCGATCAGATCCTCGCCGTCGATCTCGAGCCCGATCTGCCGCCAGTCCTGCAGGTAGCGGTCGAGCCAGTCGGCCCCCATCGCCCGGGCGAGGACCAGCTCGACCGGGTCCGCATTACGTGCCAGTCGCACCGCCTCCGACGGTCGCTCCGGGTTTGCCGCAGCCAGACGCTCCGCGTCCCCCCAGGTTCCCAGCGCCGCGGCGAGCACGGCGCGATCGCGCCGTGCGACGCCCTGCCAGGGGGGCGAGGCGAGCAGGCCCGCAACCCGGCCGGCGACCTCGATCCCGTTCTGGTGCAGGTCCAGGAGCCCCCAATCCGCCAGCAGGGCGAAACCTCGCGTTGCTTCGGCTTCGCCGGCCAGGCGCAGCAACTCGGCGTCGCGGCGCTCGACCGAGACGGTGCTCAGTTCCGTCTGGCGCAGCAGCCCGGCCGTGTCGGGCTCCAGGTCGAAGCCGAAGCGGGCCGCATAGCGCGCGGCTCGCAGCGCCCGGGTCGGATCGTCGTCGAAGGAGCGCTCATGCAGGACGCGCAACAGCCCGGCGTCGAGGTCCTCGCGACCCCGGTGGGGGTCGATCAGCTCGGGATCGCGGCGCAAGGGGATCGCCATCGCGTTGATCGTGAAGTCGCGGCGGGCGAGGTCGGCTGCGATCCCCCCGGTCGGCTTCACCTCGGGCAGGGCGCCCGGGTGTGGATAGGACTCGGCCCGGGCGGTGGCGATGTCGATCTCGTGGTCGTCGAGGCGCACCTTGGCGGTGGCGAAGCGCTCGTGCTCGACCACCTCGCCACCGAGTCGCGTCGCAAGCGCCGCGGCCTCGCCCTCGACGACGAGGTCGATGTCGCTCCGCCCGCGACCGAGGAGCAGATCCCGAACCGCCCCGCCGACGAGATAGACCCGTTTCCCCCCGGCCACTTCCTGCACGGCCGCCAGCTCGGGATAGGCGCCGTGCAGTGCCTCACCCAGATCGTCGATCGGCTTCACGGTCACCCCCAATGCCTACCATGATCGCCTCCTCGGATGATCGACGAGCGCAAAGCGAGGCGGGAGCGCAGGCGCCGGCAGATCCGGCGGCGGCGGATGCTTGCCGGCGGAGCGCTGTTACTCGTCGTGGTGGCGATCGTCATCGCGTTCGCCTCCTCGGGCGGCAGCAACGACCGCGGTCGAGGTTCGAGTCGGATAGCGAACCAAACCTCTACCGTGGCATCGCAGGCGGGGCATTCGGTCTCCACCACGGTCCGCAATGCGACTCCTCAGCCGAACTGGCGCCCGTACACCGGCCCGGTCCCCATCCTCGAGTACCACGTACTCGGCGCCGCGCCTGCGAGCGAGCCCTATCCCGACCTCTACGTCAGTCGCCCCGACTTCCACAAGCAGATGAGCTGGCTGGACGAACACGGGTACGAGGCGGTGACGCTCGAACAGGTCGAGGCGGCCTGGTACCACGGCGCGACGCTGCCGCCGAAGCCAGTCGTGATCTCCTTCGACGACGGCTACCGGCCCCAGTTCACCTACGCCCTGCCGGAGTTGCGCCGTCACGGCTGGGCAGGGGTGCTCAACCTGAAGGCGGAAGGCTCGGACCTCTACCCGAGCAACATCGAAGCGATGATCGCGGCTGGCTGGGAGATAGCCGCCCACACCATCCACCACCTCGATCTGACCGAACTCGACTCCACTCAGCTCGAGGAAGAAGTGGCGGGCTCCCGCCGCATCCTGCAACGCGAATACGGGGTCCCGGTCAAGAACTTCTGCTATCCCGCGGGGCGCTTCGACGCAACGGTGATTGCGGCCGTTGAAGCAGCTGGCTACACGGGCGCCACGACCGAGATCCCCGGTTACGCCACGCGTGAAAGCCCATACGAACTGGCTCGTTTCGAGATTCTCGGCTCGGGGGGCCTTGCCGGGCTGGTCTCCGACCTGCACTCTGGCGAAAGCTAAGGCCGAACAGGGATGCCGGCCGACGCCATCTTTTCCTTGGCCTGATGAATGGTGTAGGCGCCGTAGTGGAAGATCGAGGCGCAGAGGACCGCATCGGCGCGGCCCTCGACGATTGCCTCGCTGAGGTGATCGAGGGTTCCGGCGCCCCCCGAGGCAATGACCGGCACGGAGACCGCGTCCGCGACGGCGCGGGTGAGGTCGATGTCATAGCCGTCGTTCGTGCCGTCCCGGTCCATACTGGTGAGGAGGATCTCCCCCGCGCCGCGCTCGACTCCCTCTTTGGCCCATGACACCGCGTCGCGGTCCTCAACCCTCTTGCGGCCACCGTTGACGTAGACGCCCCAGCCGTCCTCCTCCCGCTTGGCGTCGATGGCCAGCACCACGCACTGGGCGCCGAAATGGTCTGCTAGCTCCGTGAGTAGCTCGGGACGGGCTAGGGCAGACGAGTTGACGGAGATCTTGTCGGCCCCCGCGTCGAGCACAGCCTGGGCGTCCTCGACCGAGCGGATTCCACCGCCGATGGTGAAAGGGATGAAGACGTTGTCGGCGGTGCGACGGGCGAGTTCGACGATCGTGTCGCGCTTCTCGTGCGAGGCGGTGATGTCGAGGAAGACCAGCTCGTCAGCCCCCTCTGCGTCGTACCGTTCGGCCAGCTCGACGGGATCGCCGGCATCGCGCAAATCGACGAAGTTCGTCCCCTTGACTACGCGGCCGGCGTCTACGTCCAGGCAGGGGATCACTCGTTTGAGAACCATCGACTCAGGCTAGGGCCTGGATGGCTTCGGCAACGGTGAACTTGCGCTCGTACAGGGCGCGGCCGACTATGGCGCCCTCCACGTTGGGCAGGGCCGCTTGCGCGAGAGCTTCTAGGTGAGACAGCTCCCCCACTCCTCCCGAAGCAATGACTTGGGCGCTGGTGGCCGCGGCGATTTGGGTCAGCTGGTCGATTGCCGGGCCCTCCATGGTGCCGTCGACCTCGATCGCCGTGCAGAGGAAGCGGGCCACACCACGCTCGCTCAGTGCCGCGACGGTGTCGACCACGGTCTCCTCGCCTGCTTGAGTCCAGCCCTCCAGGGCGACCTTGCCGGCGCGGGCGTCCACCGAGACGACAACCCGGTGGCCGTGCGCTTCGAGCATCGCGTCGAGGAACTCCGGGTCTCGCAGGGCTGCGGTGCCGATCACTACCCGGTCGGCCCCGGCGTCGAGGATGGCGCGTACCGATTGCGGGTCTCGCAAGCCTCCCCCCACCTGGATCGGGCAGTCGACCGTCGCGGCGATGCGCTCGATCGCTTCGAGGTTGCGCGGTTCGCCCGCCTTCGCTCCGTCCAGGTCGACGACGTGGAGGAACTCGGCGCCTTCCTCCGCCCAGCGCTTCGCGGCGTCGACGGGGTCGGCGTCGTAGGTCGTCTCGCGCTCGTAGTCGCCCCGCAGCAGGCGCACCGCCTGGCCGCCGCGGATGTCGATCGCCGGGTAGAGGATCACGCCGGGGCGGGCGCCTGCACGCAGATCCCGGCGAAGTTGGAGAGCAGGCGCAGGCCCGCCGCGCTCGACTTCTCGGGGTGGAACTGGACGCCGAAGACGTTGTCGCGCTCCGCCGCGCAGGCGAAGCGGGCGCCGTAGGCGGCGCTGCCGAGCAGGTCGGCTTGGTCGGGGCTCGGTGCGAAGGAGTGGACGAAGTAGAAGGGCGTCTCGCTCTCTATACCCTCGGTGAGGCGCGAGTCCTTCTCCCAGCGCACCGGCGACCAGCCGATGTGCGGGACCTTGAGCTCGTCCGCGTCGAGCTCTGCCACGCCGCCTGGAAGCAGGCCGATGCCCCCCGCCCCCCCGAGCTCGGTGGTCGAGTCGAAGAGCAGCTGCAGGCCGAGGCAGATGCCGAGGATCGGCACGCCACTCTCGCGCCGCTCGGCGATCAGCTCGTCGAGCCCGAGCTCGCGCACGCGCTGCATCGCCTTGGGAAAGGCGCCGACGCCGGGCAGGATCACCCCGTCGGCCGCGCGCACGGCCTCGGGGTCGTTGGCGATCGTCGCCGTCGCGCCGACGTGCTCGAGCGCCTTCTCGACCGAGCGCAGATTGCCCATGCCGTAGTCGAGGATGCAGATCCGCGCCGTCATTCGCTCAGCGTCCCCTTGGTCGAGGGCACGCCGGTCTCCTCGGGGTCTAGCGAGACGGCGACGCGCAGGGCGCGGGCGAAGGCCTTGAAGCAGGCCTCGATCATGTGGTGGACGTTGGTGCCGTAGCGGACGGAGACGTGCAGGGTCAGCTTCGCGCCGTTGGCGACGGCGCGGAAGAACTCCTCAGCCAGCTCGCTGTCGAAGCCGGCGATCGAGGTCGCGGGCAGCTCGGCGTCGAAGACGCAGAGCGGCCGGCCCGAGATGTCGATCGCGCACTCGGCCAGCGACTCGTCCATCGGCACCAGGGCCGAGCCGTAACGGCGGATCCCGGCGCGGTCGCCAAGCGCCTCGTCGAGAGCCTGGCCCAGCACGATGCCGACGTCCTCGACGGTGTGGTGGGCACCGGTCTCGAGGTCGCCGCTGGCCTCGACCCGCAGGCCCAGCTTGCCGTGACGGGCGAGCAGGTCGAGCATGTGGTCGAGGAAGCCGACGCCGGTCGAGGTACTCGACTCGCCCCCATCGAGGTCCAGCGAGAGCTGGATCGTGGTCTCGGCGGTGCTGCGGACTCTCTTCGCGGTTCGTGCCATGGCTCTCTAAGTGTCCCTGGTTCTGATCATCGCCGACTCGCCGTGGACGGGAAAGCCCTCGGCCTCGGCGATCGTCTTCACGTGTGGGGCAAGTTTCGCCGCGGCCTCGGCGGAGACCTCCACGGTGGCGATCTTGCGACGGAAGACGTCCGGGCCGAGCGGGCCCGAGAAGCGCCCGGCGCCACCGGTTGGCAGCACGTGGTTGGAGCCCGCGAGGTAGTCGCCGAAGGCGGTGGCGCTGTGGCGACCGGCGAAGACGCAGCCCGCGGTCGTGACCTGGTTCGCAAGTAGCGCCGCGTCCTCCTCGAGCAGCTCGAGGTGCTCAGGCGCGAAGGCGTTGGCGAGGTCGATGGCGTCGCTGAGGTCTGGCACCTGAACCAGCGCAAGGGGGGCGTCGCCGACCCCGGGCCGTTCCGCGGCGGCACGCTCGGTGGCCGCCGCGATGGCGTCGATGACCGCCTCCTCGACGGCGGTGGCGATCAGCGGACCATCCCCCCCATGCTCGGCCTGAGCGCAGAGATCGAGCGCGGCCCACTCGGGCTCGGTGTCGTGGCCGGCGACGAGCATCAACTCCGAGGGACCGGCAAGGGAGTCGATGCCGACGATGCCTCCGACCGCACGCTTGGCCTCTCGCACCCAATCGTTGCCCGGGCCGGCCACGACGTCGACGGGGTCGATCGACTCGGTGCCGTAAGCAAGGGCGAAGATTGCCTGCGCACCACCGACCGCGTAGATCTCGTCGACCTCGCACAAGGCGGCGGCGGCGAGGACCAGCGGGGGAACGTCGCCGTCAGGTCCCGGCGGCGTCGCCAGCACCACCCGCTCGACGCCGGCCACCCGGGCCGGCACCGCTCCCATCAGAACGCTCGACGGATAGGCCGCGCGACCGCCTGGTGCGTAGATCCCAGCCGCGGCCACGGGCAGCTCGCGCAGGGTCACGCTCTGCCCCTGCGGCAGTTCGACCTCGCTTGGCTGCTCCTCGACCTGCGCCGCCGCGACCGTGCGGACGTTGGCGATCGCCAACTCGAGCGCCTCGCGTATGCCGGAGTCCAGCTCGGCAAGCGCCGTGGCCATCTGAGACGGATCGACGCGAAGAGATCGGGGCGCCCGCTCGGTCGCGTCGAAGCGCGCCGTCAGCTCCAGCAGCGCCGAATCGCCTTCCTCGCGAACCCGGCGCCCGATCGGGGCGACGTCCACCTCTGCCGCGGCTGCCGCGGTCCAGGTGCGGGTCGCAGCGGAAGTCTGCTTGGCGCCCTCCCACTCGAAGCGCCGCAGCCTCACCCTGCCGTCGCCTCCCTCAACCGCGCGGTCAGGTCGTCGATCTCCTTCGCCCGCAGCTTGTGGGCCACTCGGTTCGCGACGAAGCGGGCCGTGCACTCGACGATCTCCTCGCGCACCTCGAGGTCGTTCTCTTCCAGCGTGCGGCCGGTGGCGACGAGGTCGACGATTCCGTCGCCGAGGCCGATCAGCGGCGCCAGCTCGACCGAGCCCTTGACCTCGATCGTCTCGACCTGGCGGCCGGTCGACTCGAAGTAGCGTTCGGCGATGCGCGGGTACTTGGTCGCGATCCGCATCATCCCCAGCCGCCGTTGGGACTCGCCGAGGCTTTCGTCCCCCCGGCGCCCGGCGAGGACCATGCGGCAGCGCCCGAAGCCGAGATCGAGCAGCTCGTAGACCATGCGATCCGCCTGCTCCAGCAACACGTCCTTGCCGGTGATGCCGACATCGGCGGCGCCGGCCTCGACGTAGGTGGGCACGTCGGAGGGGCGCATCGTCACCAGGGTTATTCCCTCGCCGGGGAAGATCAGCGAGCGCGACTCGCCGCGCACCGCGGCGGTGTCGACCCCGGCCGCGTCGAGGGCGTCGAGGGTTCCGGCGAGCAGCGCGCCGCGGGGCACCGCGAGCTTCAGCGGCCCCTCGGCCTTCGCGCCGGCCATGCCGGCGACTTCGACGCTCATGAGGGCTCCTCTCGCCGCGACTCCTCCATCTGGGCGACGTGGACCCGCTCCAGGTAGAGGGCGAACCCCGCCGCGGGCAGGTCGATCCCGAAGCGCTTGAGCAGCTCGTCGTAGCGCCCTCCACCTCCCAGCACGTGGCCGACGGCCGGGTCGTAGACCTCGAGGATGGCGCCGCTGTAGTAGCCGAGGTCGCGCAGCAGGCCGAGATCGACGCGGACGCGCTCGGCTACGCCGCGCTCTTCCAATGCCGCGAAGGTCTCCCCCAGCCGCGCGGTCGCCCGCTCGACCGCCGGCCCGCCGATCGCGCGGGCCTGGTCCAGAACCTCGCGGCCGCCGCGCAGCTGTGAGAGAGCGACGCAGGTGTCCACCTGCTTGGCGGCCAACCCGGCCTGCGAGAGCTCCACCTCGAGGCCGACCAAATCGTGCATCGCCAGGCGCTCCAAGATCGCGTCGCGTGCCTCGCCTTCGACCTCGAGCTCTGTCAGCAACTGGCGGTAGAGATCGGCGTCGCCGAGGCCGATCACCGCCCGGTCGAGGCCCGCTGCGTCGAGGGTCGCCTCCAGCACCTCGATGATCTCCACGGTGCCGCCCGGGGCCGGCGCCCCGATCAGCTCGACCCCCGCCTGGGCGAACTCGCGCATCTGGCCGCGCTGAGGGCGCACCGCGCGGAAGGCGTTTGCCAGGTAGCAGAGGCGCAGCGGCCACTCGGCATCGGCGTAGCGCGAAGCGACCAGGCGTGCGATCGGCACGGTCATGTCGGAGCGCAGCGCCAAGAGGTCGCCGCGCTCGTCGAAGAAGCGGTAGGCGGAAGCTGCGGTGCGGCCGTCGCCGCGGGCCAGCACCTCGTCGTACTCGATCGCGGGCGTCGCCACCTCGCCGTAGCCGCGGCTCTCGAACACCTCGATCATCGCGAGGTGCAGGCGCCGCAGCTCCCGCATCTCGTCGGGGAGGATGTCGCGCGTCCCAGGTGGGATCGGGTGGATCATGCGCCTGACCTTACGAGAGTGGGCGCCGAAAGCGCCCTACGCGGGGATCTCCGCAGAGACGCGTTCGATCTGGGCGCCGAGGCCGCGCAGGCGCTCGTCGATCGACTCGTAGCCGCGGTCGATCTGGCGGATGTTGCCGATCTCCGAGGTGCCCTCCGCCGCCAGGGCGGCGATGAGCATCGCCATCCCGGCCCTGATGTCGGGGCTCTCGACCCGCTCGCCGTGAAGCCGGCTCGGACCGCTCACGATCGCCCTGTGAGGATCGCAAAGCGTGATCCGAGCGCCCATCGCAACCAGCTTGTCGACGAAGAAGAGGCGGTTCTCGAACATCTTCTCGAAGATCAGGATCTCGCCATCGGCCTGCGTGGCGAGGGCCAGCGCGATCGAGGTCAGGTCGGCGGGGAACGCCGGCCAGGGGCCGTCCTCGATCTTCGGGATCGCGTCGCCGATGTCGGCCTTGATCCGCAGCCGCTGCTCGGGCGGGACGATCACGTCCTCGCCCTCGATCGTCGATTCCAAGCCGAGCCGGCGGAACTGGCGCCGCACCATGACCAGGTCGGCGGGTGCGACTTCGCGGATCCGCAGTTCGCCCCCGGTCGCGGCGGCGAGCGCCATGAAGCTGCCGATCTCGATGTGATCGGGGGAGATCGTGTGCTCGGCGCCGCCGAGGCGGTCGCGCCCGTGAACCGTCATCACGTTGGAGCCGATTCCGGTCACCTCTGCGCCCATCGCGCTGAGCAGGTGGGCGAGATCTTGGACGTGCGGCTCCGAGGCGGCGTTGGAGATGGTCGTCGGGCCCGGCGTCAGCGCCGCCGCCATCAACGCGTTCTCCGTGCCCATCACCGACGGCTCGTCCATGAAGATCGCGCAGGGGCGCAGCCCCCCCGCCGGGGCCTTCAGCTCGATCCAGCGATCGCCGTCGACGGCCGCGCCGAGGTCCGAGAAGGCGTCGAGGTGGGCGTCGAGCCGGCGGCGGCCGATGAAGTCGCCCCCCGGCGGCGGCATGTGGGCTTCGCCGAAGCGAGCCAACAAGGGCCCGGCGAGCAGGAAGGAGGCGCGGATCTGGTTGGAGAGCCCCTCGTCGACGGCGACGTCGGAGACCGAGCCGGCGCACAATCGCAGGCTGTTGTCGGCGACCCAGGAGGCCTCGACCCCGAGCCGCTCGAGCAGCGCGATCTGGGCTTCGGTGTCGCGGATCCGCGGTACCCGGTGCAGGAGCAGCTCCTCCTCGGTGAGCAGGCAGGCGGCGAGGATCGGCAGGGCCGCGTTCTTGTTTCCCGCGGCCGTCAGCTCGCCCGAAAGTGGCGCGCCTCCATTGATGACGAACTTCTCCATGTTCCGGCTAGGGTACCTGCGTAATGGGACGGGGCTGGAAGATCCTGATCGCGGTCGTGGCCGTGCTGGCCGTCCTGATCGGCGTCAACGTCTTGGTCGTCGACGGCGAAACCAAGTCCGCCGCGGTGACCGAACCCGGGGGCAGGATCGTCAAGCTCCCCGGCGGGGAGATACAGGTGGTCGAACACGGCCCCCGGGACGCCCCGCCGATCGTGCTGATCCACTGCTTCACCTGCGCGATCAACTGGTGGGACGGGGTGATTCCGCTCCTCGACCGCAACCATCGCGTGATCGCCGCCGATCTGCTCGGCCACGGCGGCTCCGAAAAGCCCTCCTCGGGTTACTCGATCGAAAACCAGGCCAGCCTGGTCGCGGGCGTTCTCGGCAGGCTGGGCGTGCGCGACGCCGAGGTCGTCGGCCACTCGCTCGGCGGCCCGATCGCGATCGCCCTGGCCGAACAGTCGCCTGAGCTGGTCAACCGGCTCGTCACCATCGACAGCATCCCCGACAGCAGCTACGGCGACGTCGGCCTGATCGGCGAACTGCCGTTCAAGCCGGTGATCGGACAGACGCTGTGGCGGATCAAGCCCGACTTCTCGATTCGACAGGGCCTCGAGGTCGCCTTCGCGCCCGGCTTCGACGTCCCCGATGAATTCGTGGAGGACGTCAAGCGGATGACCTACAGTGCCTACACGGGCTCCCACGACGCGTACGACAACTACACCGGCGAAGAGGCGCTTCCACAGCGCGCCGCCGCGACCGGCAAGCCGGTCCTCGCGCTGATGGGCGCCGAGGAGCAGATAGCCAAGGATCCCAAGGAAGCCCTGGCCGCCTACCGGGCGGCCGGCGCCCAGACCAAGCTGGTCCAAGGCGCCGGCCACTCCCCCGAAGTCGAGAAACCGGCCCAGACGGCGGCCCTCATCCTCGCCTTCGACAAGCCCGCCGAAGCCGCGGAAAAGGCCGCCGCCAGGCACGAATTGCAAAAGCACCTGCAAAATCCGCAAGCCGTCCGAAAGCGTCCGTAGAGTCGAACCTATGTTCGATACGAAAAAGACCTTCAGCCGCATCGCAGACGCCATCGATCTGACGATCGACTTCGCCACCCTTGGCGAGTATGGCCTCGAGGAGCCGGCGAAAAGAGAGTGCGAATCCCGAGGTTCGTCGCGAGGAGAGGCATGGGCCTGGGGCGTTCGAGGAGCAAGCGAGATGTCGCCGGCGTGCGGCGTGGCGTGGCAGCGCCACGCGAGCCGCGCGACGGTGGCGTAGTCGCGCAGCTCATTCGGACGTATCCAGGTCCGTGACTCTCGTCGTGGCGGACCTCAAAAAAGAACCGGCGGCGACCTACTCTCCCAGGGGGTTGCCCCCCAAGTACCATCGGCGCAGAGTGGCTTAACTGCTCTGTTCGGAATGGGAAGAGGTGTTTCCCACTCGCTATGCGCCACCGGAATTTTGCGAGACAGCCCCGGTGGAGCTTGAAAACTGCACAAGACCGTAGGTAAAGAAATAAATATCCGTCAAGCCCTCGACCCATTAGTACCGGTCGGCTGAGCACATCACTGCGCTTGCACCGCCGGCCTATCAACCTGGTGGTCTACCAGGGGTCTTACTCCCTCGAAGGGATGGGAGAGCTCATCTCGAGGACGGCTTCCCGCTTAGATGCCTTCAGCGGTTATCCGTTCCGTGCGTAGCTAACCTGCGATGCCCTTGGCAGGACAACAGATACACCAGCGGCACGTTCATCCCGGTCCTCTCGTACTAGGGATGACTCCTCTCAACTCTCCAACGCCCACAGAAGATAGGGACCGAACTGTCTCACGACGTTCTGAAC
>JAPVSJ010000035.1:0-7573 GCA_047519745.1 Actinomycetota bacterium
GACGGCCAGGGGCGCACCGTCAGCTTCACCAACACGGTGCTGATCATGACCTCCAACGTCGGCAGCGACCGCATCGTCGGCGACCAGGTCGACGAGGCGATCCGCGAGCAGATCGAAGAGGTGCTGGCGACGACCTTCAAGCCCGAGTTCCTCAACCGGATCGACGACACGGTGATCTTCCACCGCCTCTCCAAGGCCGACATCGGCCGCATCGTCGAGCTGCAGGTGGACCTGCTGGTCGGCCGTGTGCGCGAGCGCGGGATCGAGGTCGAGCTGAGCGAGGACGCGCGCACGCTGCTCGGCAACCTCGGCTACGACCCGACCTACGGCGCGCGACCGCTGAAGCGGGTGATCCAGAAGCAACTGGTCGACAAGCTGGCGCTGAAGCTGCTCGAGGGCGAGTTCGGCGAAGGCGACACGGTGCGGGTCGATGCTTCCGACGGCGAGCTGGCGTTCGAGCGCTTGTCAGTCTAGATCTGAGCAATCTCCAGATACTTTCTGCGCATATATCAGGTATAATCTGGGTAGATATCAGATGACTGAGATATACCCTCGACACGTCAAGACAGCGGTGGACACCGCGCTGGAAGACACGCCGGTTGTCATTATCGTCGGCCCCCGACAGGCCGGGAAGAGCACCCTTGCATCGCTCGTCGCCAACGAGCGCGGTGCGCGCTACGTAACCCTCGACGAAGAGGGGCCGCGGCGGGCCGCAAATGATGACCCGACGGGATTCGTCGAGGACACCGACCTGCCCCTCTGCATCGACGAGTTCCAGAAGGCGCCGGACTTGCTGTCGGCGATCAAGGCGCGCGTGGACCGCGCACGCTCGGGTGGGAAACGACCCGCCGGCATGTTCATCCTCACGGGCTCGGCCAACGTGTGGGCGACCCTTCGCATCTCAGAGTCGCTGGCCGGTCGAGCCGAGCGTGTACCTCTCTGGCCACTTTCCCAGGGAGAGCTCCTCGGCAGGCGCGAGACCTTCATCGACGATCTCCTTGCCGATCGCGTGCCGAAGATCGCGAATGCTCCGGTCGGTCGTTCGCCAATCGCCGAAACGCTTCTCGCCGGCGGGTACCCCGAGGCAATCGCTCGCCAAGATCAGCGGCGGCGGGGGCAGTGGTTCTCGGACTACGTGGCGATGACCCTGGAGCGCGACGTTCGCGACCTGACCCGAAATGCCCAGCAACTTTCCGAGCTGCCGACGCTCCTCCAACTGACCGCTGCCCGGGTCGGGGGACTGCTCAGCTCTGCCGGCCTCGCTCGAGACGCCAGCATGAGCCGCTCCACGGTTCAGCGCTATCTCGCCCTCCTCGAACAGCTGTTTCTTCTCGTCCGCGCCCCTGCGTGGACCGCGAACATCGGGCAACGCCTGATCAAGGCGCCGAAGGTTTGGCTTCCCGATGCCGGCCTGATTTCTCACCTGATCGGCTACGACGGGAACCGCTTCGAAAGAGATGAGACCGCTCTGTCCGGAGCCCTGTTCGAGAGCTTCGTGGCGATGGAGCTGGTGAAGCAGGCGGCTTGGGCGAGAACTAACGTCCGTCTTCACCACTTTCGAACCGCGGGCGGGCGAGAGGTCGACATCCTGCTCGAGGCGCCTGATGGCTCGGTATGCGGCATCGAGGTCAAACTGGGGGCAACCCCGCATTCACGCGATTTCAGCACCCTTCGCCATCTGAAAGGGAAGCTGGGCAGCCGTTTCAGGTCCGGAGCTGTCATCCACACCGGGCGCGAGACCCTCAGTTTCGGCCCAGGCCTATGGGCGCTTCCGGTCTCCGCTCTCTGGACACTCACCGACCGCTGAGCGCCCCGTGGGCGCGCCAGTCTCCTTTAAGCAGCCCTCAAAGACCGCTGCTATGCAGTGCTACGCGGTTTCTGGGATACGCAATCCAGCTAGCCGGACTTCAGGAATGGGGAGCGGATTCCGACGTAAGCTGTGTGCGCTTCAAACAGATGTTGAGACGAGGCCAAATCAACGGAGATCCGAGGGGGCGCAGCGCGCGCTTTCTCAGTGGCCTTGCCGATCTCGCCCGCTGGCCCTTCGAGCGTGCCGCCTGGGCGGTCGAGCGGACCGTGCTCTGGCCCCTCGGCGAGCGCTTCGCCGGTCTGAGCCTGCGCGGCCGCGGCGCCGGAGCGGCGGCACTCGGCTCGCTCGCGGTCGCGGCGATCCTGCTCGCAGCCATCCTCTTGCCGAAAGGCGGCGACCCGGCCCCCGGCCCTGCGGCGGCGCCCGCCCGGGTGGCGGACGTGCCGGCGCAGCCCGAGCCGCAGGCCCAACAGCCGCGCGGGCCGGTACTACAGGGGGTGACGCCGGACTTCCACGTTGGCGGCGGCGCCGTCGCCTCGAAGGCGGCTGGCAAGGAAGCCGCCGCAGGCGACTCGGCGACGCCGCCGAGCGAAGCGGAAGCCGCTCCCGAAGCGGCGCCATCCGAAGCAGCAGCCGCGGCGACGACCTCCAGCGTCAAGCCCGTGCCGGCCGGCCCGGCGGCGATGAAGGTGGCGCGCCGCTTCTCCGAGGCCTTCGTCTTCTATGAGGTTGGCGAGCGGCCGGCGCGGGCCAAGGAGGTCTTCGGCGAAACCGCGACGCCGGAGCTGGCCGAAGCGCTGCGCGAACGGCCGCCGCGGTTGCCGGCCGACGCCAAGGTCCCGAAGGCGCGAGTCGTCAACCTCGTGCCCGGGCCCCGCGACGGCAAGGCCTACACGGTCAGCGTCTCGCTGCTGCGCGTCGGTCTGACCAGCGAGCTGCGGCTCAGCCTGCAACCCGACCCGAGCGGCAATTGGAAAGTAAAGGACGTGCTGGGCTGAGCATGGGACGACTTCGCAACACCCTGGCGGCGGCCGCGATCGGCGCCGCGCTGACGGCCGCCACCGCCTCTGCCGACGAAGCGCCGCCGCCATCCCCGGCGGCGCCCACTTCGACCGAATCCCCACCGCCGGCCGAAGCGCCGCCACCGGCGAGCACGACGACGGTTCCGGCCCCTGTGACCCCCCAGGTGAAGGAAGGGGCGACGCTGGTCGCTCCCCAGGCGGAACCGGCGGCGCCGAAGCCGACCGGCGGCACGGCGGCGCACACCGGTGGACAGAAGGCCGAAACCGGGTCGGGCTCCAAGCCCGCTCCCGGCTCCTCCACCGCACCGAGCACGCCGCCGGCCTTCGTCCCCCCGACCACGCTGATCCCCTCGATCCCCTCGTCCAGCTGCGCGGCCGCCGGCGTTCCCCCGGTCCTGATCCCGATCTACCAGCGTGCCGCTGCCGCCTACGGCCTCGGCCCGCAGGGACCGGCGGTGCTCGCCGGGATCAACGAGGTCGAGACTGCCTTCGGCACCAACCTCAACGTCTCCTCGGCCGGCGCGGTCGGCTGGATGCAGTTCATGCCCGAAACCTGGGCCGGCTACGGCGTCGACGCCAATGGCGACGGCGTCAAGGATCCGTTCAATCCCGAAGACGCGATCTACGCCGCCGCGAGCTACCTGAGCGCCGCCGGGATGCCGGCCGACACCTATGGGGCGATCTACGCCTACAACCACGCCGACTGGTACGTAGCCGAGGTTCTGGCGAACGCCAGCTGCTACGCACCCCAGCTCGGCGGCAGCGCCGGTTCTCTGATCGCCGCCCCGCAGCTTCAGGTGCTCAGCTGCCAGGCGGCCCGGCCGTGGCGCCGCAGGATCCCCGCCGAATACCTCAACGCCTTCGAGGGGGCGGCGGCACGCTACGACCTCGGCAGCCGCGGCGTCTGGGCGCTGGCGGCGGTCGCTCGCCTCGAGTCCGACTTCGGCCAGGGCATGACCAAGGCGCAACTGCATCAGGTGGGCCCGCTCGGGCTCGAACCGAGCGAGTGGCGGCGCTACGCGGTCGACGGCGACGAAGACGGTCGCATACGCCACGCCGACCCGGCCGACTCGGCGGCCACCCTGGCACGCCTGATCTGGTCGCGGGGCAGCCTCCGCGCCGGGCTCTTCGCCCACAACCACGCGGCCTGGTACGTGCAGGCCGTGCTCGGCGAAACCGAACGGCTGAAAGGCACCTGCAAGGTCAATTACGTCGACTGGTCGGTCGCGCTACCCGCGGCCGCAGGCAGCTACGTCAACCCCTTCGCGCTCAGCACCGGCCTGGTCACCGGGCGCATCGACCAAGGCGTCGACTTCACCGGCGGCGGTCCGATCGTCGCGATCGGCGAAGCCCTCGTCCTGGAGACGGAAGCCCCCGGCTGGCCCGAAGGCGGCGGCGTCCTCTACCAGCTGCTCGACGGGCCGCTCAAGGGCCAGTCGATCTTCGTCTACGAGGGAGTCGACGCCACCGTGCGGGTCGGGCAGACGGTCAGCGCCGGCCAGCAGATCGCGACCTTCAGGCCGGGCGGCTCGATCGAGATCGGCCTCGCCGACAGCTCCGGCACGCCGATCAGCCATGCCGAATACTTCGAGGGCAAGGTCACCCAGGGCGGCCTGGAGATGTTCTCGCTGCTGCAGGCGCTCGGCGTCTGACGTAGGCTCGAAGCTCCCCGCCGAGAGCGAAAAGAGGAGGAAGCGATGCCCACCTACGTGATGCTGACCAACCTGACCCCCGAGGGCGTCCGCACCCTCAAGAACAACCCCGGAAGGGTCGCCGAGGTGAACAAGGAGGTCGAACAGATCGGCGCCAAAGTGCAGGCGCAGTACGCGACCCTCGGCCAGTACGACTTTGTCACGGTCGTCGAGGCGCCCGACGACAAGACGATGGCGAAGGTCTCGGTCGAGCTGGGCTCGCGCGGCACGATGACCAGCCAGACGCTGGCGGCGATGCCGGCCGACGAGCTGTCGGACTCCCTGTAGGACACGGCGCTTGAGAGTCCTGGTCGTAGGGGGAGGCGGGCGCGAGCACGCGATGGTGCGGGCCCTCGCTCGCTCGTCCCGCTCCCCCGAGCTGCTCTGCGCTCCCGGCAATGCCGGCATCGCCGCCGACGCCGAGTGCCTGCCGGACGTCGCCGCGGGAGACGTCGAGGCGATCGTCGCCGCGGCACGCGAGCGTGATGTCGACCTCGTCGCGGTCGGGCCGGAGGTGCCGCTGGTCGCCGGAGTGATTGACGCGCTCGAGGCCGCGGGGATCGCCGCCTTCGGGCCGAGCGCGGCGGCCGCGGCATTGGAGGGATCGAAGGCGTTCGCCAAGCAGGTGATGGCGGAGGCCGGCGTGCCGACGGCCTCCTACGCCGTCCTGACCGACCGGGAGGAGGCACTTGAGCATCTCGCCGGCACCTCCTACCCAGCTGTCCTCAAGGCCGACGGCCTGGCGGCCGGCAAGGGCGTGATCGTCTGCGCCTCGGAGGCGGAGGCCCGCGAGGCGATCGAGATCTTCTTCGGCGAGCGGCGCTTCGGCGAGACGACCGTCGTCATGGAGGAGTTCCTCAAGGGCGAAGAGCTCTCGCTGCTGGCCCTCTGCGACGGCGAGAACGTCGTCCCCCTGGCGCCGGCGCAGGACTACAAGCGGATCTTCGACGGCGACGAGGGACCGAACACCGGCGGCATGGGCAGCTACTCGCCGGTGCCGGGCTTCGGCCCGGCAGAGGTCGAGGAGATCGTCGACGCCGTGCACCGGCCGGCACTCGCGACGATGGCGGCCCGCGGGGTGCCCTTCCACGGCGTCCTCTACGCCGGCCTGATGGTCGGCCCGGAAGGCCCGAAGGTGCTCGAGTTCAACACCCGCTTCGGCGACCCCGAGACGCAGGCGGTGCTGCCGCGGCTGCGCTCCGACCTGCTCGAGCTCTGCCTGGCAGCGCGCGAGCCGGGCGGCCTGGCCGGCGTAGAGGCCGAGTTCGGCGAGGACTGGGCGGTCACGCTGGTCCTCGCTTCGGCCGGCTACCCGGAGTCCTCCTCGAAGGGCGACGTCATCCATGGCCTTGCCGCAGCCGCGGAGCTGGCCGAGGTGACCCACGCCGGCACGGCCGAACGGGACGGCGAGGTCGTCACCGCCGGCGGCCGCGTGCTCAACGTGACCGCACTCGGCCCGACGCCGGCCGAGGCACGCGATCGTGCATACGATGCAGCGGGCCGGATCGCCTTCGACGGAATGCAGATCCGCTCCGACATTGCCGCCCGCGCGGTCGAGCGGGTACCCAGCTGACATGTCATTGGAACCGAGAGAGGAAGAGATGAGCGAGATCTCAGAGGAGCCGCAGCCGAGCGCCGGGACGACCGCGATGCCGGCGGTCGAGAAAGCGTTCGAGGAGATCGAGGTCGACGAGCCCCACGTCGGGATCATCATGGGCTCGAAGAACGACAAGCCCAAGATGCAGCCGGCGGGGGCGGCCCTGCACGAGGCCGGCGTCAGCTACGAGGTGCGGGTGATGAGCGCCCATCGCGACCCCGAGCTGGTCCGCGAGTACTGCCACAGCGCCCGCATGCGCGGCCTGCGGGTGATCATCGCCGGCGCGGGCATGTCGGCCGCACTGCCGGGCGTCGCCGCCGCCCACACCGACCTGCCGGTGATCGGCGTGCCGATTCTCGGCAAGAGCCTTGGCGGCCTCGACGCGCTGCTCTCGGCGGTGCAGATGCCGCCGGGGGTTCCGGTTGCCTGCGTGGCTATCGATGGAGCGAAAAACGCCGGCCTGCTGGCCGTGCGGATAGTCAACGCTTGATATCCCGGTACACCCGCAAGGAGATAGGCGAGGTCTGGTCGCAGCAGAGGAAGCTGGAGACCTGGCTCGAGGTTGAGCTGGCGGCAACGGAAGCGTGGGCCGAGGAGGGTGTCGTTCCCTTGGAAGCTGCGGAAGCAGCGCGCGCCAAGGCTGCTTTCACGGTCGAGGCCGTCAACGAGCGTGAGAAGGTGACCGACCATGACGTTGCGGCGTTCGTCGATGTCGTGGCGCAGTCCGTCGGGGAGCACGGGCGCTGGATTCACTACGGGCTGACCTCCTCTGACGTGCTCGATACGGCCTTGGCGCTGCAGCTGCAGCAGGCCGGGGAGATTGTGCTGGCCTCGGCGCGCGCGTACCGTGATGCGCTGATCAAGCGGGCGCTGGAGCAGCGCGACACGCTCTGCGTCGGCCGCACCCACGGGGTCCACGCCGAGCCGACGACCTTCGGCCTGCGCCTCGCCGGCTTCGCCTTCGAGGCCGACCGCAACCTCTTTCGCCTCACCGATGCCTTCGAGCAGCTGCGCTTCGGCAAGCTCTCCGGCGCGGTCGGCACCTACGCCTCGGTGCCGCCGGAGGTCGAGGCGCGGGTGATGGAGCGGCTCGGGCTGCGGCGCGAGGACGTCGCCACCCAGGTGATCCCGCGCGACCGCCACGCGGTCCTGACCTCACGGATCGCGATCACCGGAGCCGGGCTCGAGCGCTTCGCCACCGAGGTCCGCAACCTGCAGCGCACCGAGGTGCGCGAGGTCGAGGAGCCTTTCGCCGCCGGCCAGAAGGGCTCCTCGGCGATGCCGCACAAGCGCAACCCGATCCGCACCGAGCGGATCACCGGCCTCGCACGGGTGCTGCGCGGCTACGCCCAGACCGGCCTCGAGAACGTCGCCCTCTGGCACGAGCGCGACATCTCCCACTCCGGCGCCGAGCGGGTGATCCTGCCCGACGCGACGATCGGCCTCGACTACA
>JAPVSJ010000036.1:0-1520 GCA_047519745.1 Actinomycetota bacterium
TCGAGGTCAACGCCTTCCAGTCGCAGTCCGACGTCTGCCTGCAGAAGTCGATCCGCGAGGGCTTCGGCCTGACCGTCACCGAGGCGCTCTGGAAGGGCCGGCCGACGGTGGCCGGCAACGTCGGCGGCATCCCGCTGCAGATCGAGGACGGCGTCAGCGGCTACCTGGTCGACTCGCCGTCGGAGTGCGCGCGGCGCTGCCTCGAGATCCTCGCCGACCCGGAGCTGGGCAAGCGGCTGGGCAAGGCGGGCAAGGAACACGCCCGCCGCGAGTTCCTCTCACCGCGCCTGCTGCGCGACTGGCTGCAACTGCTGACCGAGCTCGACTGATAGGCAGCGGCGGGGGGTAGGCTGAGAGGCCGATGCCCGAATCCGATCCGCTGATCATCGTCTCCAACCGCGGGCCGGCCCAGTTCGAGCTCGACGAGGAGGGTGAGCGCACGGTGCGGCGCGGTGGCGGCGGCCTGGTCACGGCGCTCTCGGGGCTCGTCTCGCATCGCGAGGCGCTCTGGATCGCCTCGGCGATGACCGACGAGGACGTCGCCGTCTCCGAGGAGCGCGGCGGGCCGGTCGAGCTCTCGATCGACGGAATCGACTACAAGGTGCTGCTGGTCGGCAGCGACCCCGTCGCCTACGACGGCTTCTACAACGTGATCGCCAACCCGATCCTCTGGTTCATCCAGCACTACCTCTGGGACCTCTCCAACGCTCCCGACATCCGCCAGCAGGAGCTCGATGCCTGGGACGACGGCTACCAGGCCGTCAACGCCGACATCGCCCGCGCCGTGCTCAGCCAGATCGAGGGGCGTGAACGGCCGCTGGTGATGCTTCACGACTACCACCTCTACACCGTGCCGGGGATGATCCGCGCCGAGCGGCCGGACGCCTTCCTGCACCACTTCGTCCACATCCCCTGGTCGCAGCCCGACAGTTGGCGGATCCTGCCGGGCCGGATCCGCGAGGCGATCTTCCGCGGCATGCTCGCCAACGACATCATCGGCTTCCACACCCACGCCTACTGCATCAACTTCATCCGCTGCTGCGACGAACTGCTCGAGGTCGACGTCGACTACGACCGCGCCCTCGTGCGGCACGCCGGCGGGGAGACCGTGGCCCGTGCCTATCCGCTATCGATCGACGCCGAGCGGCTGCGGCGGGCGGCCGAGTCGCCCGAGGTGGCGGCGGCCGAGCGCGAGGTGCTGGAGCGCCGTCGCGAGCACCTGATCATCCGGGTCGACCGCGCCGACCTCTCCAAGAACGTGCTGCGCGGCTTCACCGCCTTCGACACCTTCCTCAGCCAGCACCCGGAGTTCCGCGAGAAGGTCACCTTCATCGCCCATCTGCAGCCGTCGCGCCAGGACGTGCCCGAGTACGCCGAGTATCTGGAGAAAATCGAGGCGCTGGTCGCCGTCGTCAACCACAAGCACGGCACCACCGACTGGATGCCGATCGACCTCAAGATCTACGAGAACTTCCCCGAGGCCGTCGCCCGCTACAAGCACTTCGACCTGCTGATGGTCA
>JAPVSJ010000037.1:0-45984 GCA_047519745.1 Actinomycetota bacterium
ACCGAGGAGGCGATGCGCGGCGGCTGGTTCCACAGCGGCGACATGGCCCGCGTCGACGAGGACGGCTTCTTCTACATCGTCGACCGCAAGAAGGACCTGATCATCCGCGGCGGCTACAACGTCTACCCGCGCGAGGTCGAGGAGGTCCTCTACGAGCACCCGAAGATCCGCGAAGCGGCCGTCGTCGGCGTCCCCCACGACGAGTGGGGCGAGGAGATCGGCGCCGCGGTCGTCCTCCACGAGGGCGAGGAGCTTGCCGCCGAGGAGGTCAGCGCCTACGTCAAGGACCGCATCGCCGCCTACAAGTACCCGCGCGTCGTCTGGTTCGTCGACGAGCTCCCCAAAGGCCCCACCGGCAAGATCCTCAAGCGCGAGATCGAGACTCCCGCGGCTGTGTGACCAGGTCACCCGGCCTAAACTGGCTGGCTGGCCAGGATCGCGGTAACCTCCCTCCCTCAGCCGCCCCACGCCGCCCGACCCAAGGAGAACGATGAGCGTCGCATCCCAGAGCCTGATGGACAACGTCACCTACGAGGACCTCTACAAGCGCTGGGAGCAGGGCAACTGGAGCGCTTACGACATCGACTTCTCCGAGGACCGCAACGGCTGGCAGGCGCTGAGCGACATCCAGCGCCGCTCGGCGATGTGGATCTACTCGATGTTCTACTACGGCGAGGACCGGGTCGCCGACACCCTCGCCCCCTACATCAACGCCGCACCAACCGAGGAGCAGTCCTACTTCCTCGCCACCCAGCAGGTCGACGAGGTCCGCCACTCGATCTTCTTCCACCGCTTCTTCAAGGAGGTGATCCGGGTCGGCGGCGACTCGATCGAGCAGACCCTCTCCTCGACCATGCCGCAGCTCAACTGGGGCTACCGCGGCATCTTCGACCGGCTCGACCTGATGGCCGAGGAACTGCGCAAGGACCGCTCGCTGCCAAAGTACGCGCAGGCGATCACCCTTTACCACCTGATTGTCGAGGGCAGCCTCGCCCAGCCCGGCCAGCACTTCATCGAGGACTTCTTCGCCTCCGAGGACTCGATGCCCGGCTTCAGCTCGGGGATGGCAAACGTCTCCAAGGACGAGCAGCGCCACATCGGCTTCGGCGTCAAGGTGCTCTCCGAGCTGCTGGCCGAAGGCAGCCCTGGCTGGGAGGAGAATCGCGCCGCGGTCGTCGAGCTGCTGCGCGAAACGCTGCCCTACGGGCCGGCCGTCTTCTACCCGCCCAACATGGACCGCTCCTACACCGAGTGCTATGGCTTCTCGCTCGAGGACATCTTCTCCTTCGGCCTCAAACTGATCCGCCAGCGCTGGCGCACGATCGGCTACCCGACCGAGGAGATGCCCCCCGGCGTCTTCCCCTTCGACCCCGAGGCCTCGGCCGAGGAAGTCGCGGCGCGCCAGGTCCAGCTGATGGAGGCCGGCGTGCTCGGCCCGCCGGACGGGCCCGTCCCCGACGCCTCGCCGGAGACGCAGCGCCTCTACTTCGACGTGGTCAAGCGGGTCGCCGACCCGGCGGGCGCCAACGGCTCGCCGCTGGTCTACCAGTACCGCTTCAGCGACGCCGACCCCTGGCACCTGACGCTGGACAACGGCTCCACGCGGGTCGAGCCGGGCGAGGCGCCCAACCCGACCGTCGTGCTCGAGGCGAGCTGGGGCGACTTCGTCGCGATGGGCAAGCCGGAAGCAAACCCGCTGAAGATGATCCTCCAGCGCCGCATCCGACCGCGCGGCTCGATCCGCGAGATCGCGCGGATGAGAAAGGTCTTCGGCTAGGAGATCGGCGGGCGGCGATCAGCCCAAGGCCGCTCTGCCTCGAGCTGAGCGGCGAGGGAGAGCAAGGTTGCCTCGTCGTTGGGGCGGGCGATTATTTGGACGGCTAGCGGCATGCCGTCGGCGGCGAAGCCGGCGGGGACCGACATCGCCGGGTTGCCGAGGTGGTTCCAGGGGACGCAGAAGGGATAGAAGCGGCTCATGCCGAGGACGGTGCGCAGCGCGCCCTGCCCCTCCCAGCGCCGCACGGGCAGCGCCGTGCCGCCCATCACCGGAGTCATCAGCACGTCGTGGCTGTCGAAGATCGCGTTGACGCGTGCCGCGTCGGCGGACTCGGCCTGGCGCGCCCGCTCGAAGAGGGCATCGGGGATCAGCCTGCCGAGGCGGGCGAAGCCGCGCGTGCGCCTTTCGAGCCGCTCGGGATGGGGCACGCGGGCGAAGTCTTCGGCGGACCCCCGCAAGTAACGGGGGGTGATGTTGTTGCCGATCCCGCCCCAGTCTGGGTCGCGCTGCTCCACCTCATGCCCGAGCGAGCGCAGGAGCTCGGCAGTGTCGGTGACGGCGCCCTTGGCGACGTCGCCGACCGTTGGTGGCGCTGCGGCACGCGGGGGCGCGGTCGACCAGGCCACGCGCAGCTTGCCGGGTGGTGTCGCCGCGGCCTCGACGAAGGGACGCTCCGGCGGCGGGGGCGCCCCAGGCTCCCGCGAGCCGCCGCTGACGACGTCGAGCCATAGGGCCGTGTCGCGGACATTGCGGCTGACGCAGTTGTAGGCGGAGAGGCCGTTCCAGTGCTCCAGGTCAGGCGCCAGGGAGACACGGCCACGTTGCGGTTTGAGGCCGAACAGGCCACAGGAGGCGGCGGGGATGCGGATCGAGCCGGCGCCGTCGGTGGCGAGCGCGATCGGCACGAGCCCGGCAGCGACGGCGGCGGCGCTTCCGCCGCTCGACCCCCCCGGCGTGCGCTGTGGGTCCCAGGGGTTGCGGGTCACGCCCCAGGTCGCGGTCTCGGTGAAGCCGCAGATCGCCAGCTCCGGCAGCGTCGTCTTGCCGATCAGGATCGCCCCCGCCTCACGAAGGCGTCGCACGATCTCGCTGTCGGCCTTGGCGGGCTCGTCGAAGCCATCGGTGCCGTAGGTCGTGACGTCGCCGGCGACGTCCACGCAGTCCTTGATCGCGATCGGCACCCCAAGCAGCGGCCGCTCGTCGCTGCCCCTCAGTCGCGCCTCGGCCTGCTCGGCTTCGAGCAGCGCACGTTCTGCGAATACCGAGCGAAAGCAGTTGAGCTTCGGATCGAGCCGCTCGATCCGGTCGAGATAGAGCTGCACGAGCTCACGCGGCGAGACCTCCCTGGCCCGCACCATCTCGGCCTGCTTCGCCGCTCCGGCGAATGCGATCTCCTCCTCACCCATGGCGGGAAGGGTATTAGGCGTTGGACGGCTCGGGCTCGACGCTGCCGCTCTCGAAGGAGAAGTCGGGCAGCAGGCGGTCGAGCCAGGACGGCATCCACCAGTTCCAGTTGCCGAGCAGCTTCATCGCCGCCGGCACGAGGATCAGCCGCACCAGGGTCGCGTCGAGGGCGATCGCGACGGCGCAGCCGAGGCCGAGCTCTTTGATCGAGGGGACGCCGGTGAGGAAGAAGACGGCGAAGACGCAGGTCATGATCAGCGCCGCCGAGGAGATCGTGCGGGCGCTCGAGGAGAGGCCCTCGGCGACGGCGCGCTCGTTGTCGCCGTGCTCCATGTAGCGCTCGCGGATCCGCGACATGAGGAAGACCTCGTAGTCCATCGAGAGGCCGAAGACGACGGCGAAGATCAGCGGCACGTTGATCGTGTCGAGCGCCCCCTGGCTTTCGAGGCCGAGCAGGCTGTCGAACCAGCCCCACTGGAAGATCGCGACGAGGACGCCGAAGGCCGCCCCGATCGAGAGCAGGTTCATCAGCACCGCCTTCAGCGGCAGCAATAGCGAGCGCAGCATCGCCATCAGGACGAGGAAGCTGAGCGCGAGGACGAAGAGGATGATCTTCCACATCGAGCCGCTGATCAGGCGGCGCACGTCGTGGCTGCGCGCCGTCTCGCCGCCGACGTCGACGGTGGCGAGACGCGCCAACCGGGTCGCGGGCACGACCGCGCGCAGGCGATCGACAAGCGCCGCCGCCGCGTCGGACTCGCTCGGCGCGCTCGGCGTCGCCTGGATCAGCACGCTGCCGCCGGCGAAGGCGGGTGGGGCCACCGAGCTGACGCCGGGCGTCGCTTCGACCGTGCGGATGAAGCCGGGGGCAGCGGCGCGATCGACGGGACCGCTGAAGGCGGCGACGATCTGCACCGGGTCGGTGCCGCCGCCGACCTGCTTGGAGGCGAGTTCGTTGCCGACCCGCACATCGCTGCTCTTGGGGAACTGGCTGAGCGCCTGGGTGCCCGTGGTCAGCGAGAGCACCGGGATCGCGAGGAAGAGCAGCACCGAGCTGACCGCGATCACGGCGGTCCAGGGCCGGGCCATGACGGCGGCGGTCCAGCGCTGCCAAAAGGTCGATTCGGCAGTTGCGGGACGATCCGGCCGGCGGAAGACACGATGCCTGAAGAAGGAGAGGGCTCGGGCGACGATCCCACCGGGCAGCACGCGATCGCCGAGCATCGCGATCAGCGCCGGCAGCAGGGTGACGGCGGTGAGGATCGAGACGGCGACGACGGTCATCGCCCCCAATGCCATCGAGCGCAGCGCCTGGTTGTCGACCATCCACAGACCGGCGAGGGAGACGATCACGGCGAGACCCGAGAAGGTGACCGCGAGGCCCGAGGTCGCGAGCGCCTCCGCGCGCGCCTCCTCCTCGCTGCGCCCGGCGCGGCGCTCCTCGCGGTAGCGGGCGAGGATGAACAGCGAGTAGTCGATCGCGACCCCGATCCCGATCATCGAGGCCATGTTGGTGACGAAGACCGAGGTCTCCATGTTCAGCGAGATGAAGTAGATGAGGGCGCCGGTGACGATCACGCTGATGAAGCCGAGCGCCAATGGCAACGCCGCGGCGGCGAGCGAGCCGAAGACGACGAGCAGGATCAGCGCGACGATCGGGAAACCGCCCGCCTCGGCCTTGGCCAGGTCCTTCTTGGAGAGCTCCTGCATGCCGGCCCAGATCGTCGGCTGGCCCGCGAGGTAGGTCGTCACACCGCCCTCGGCGGTGCCAGGATCGAGTTCTCCGCGCAGCGTCGTTGCGGAGTCGATCAGCTGGTCGGAGGAGCGGTCGCTGTGCAGCGGCAGCATCGCGACCCCGGTCCGCTGCAACTGCGCCTCGGCGCCGCGCGCAGCCGCCGACGAGAGCGTCACCCCGTCGAGCCCGGCGACGGCGCGGCGCACGCGCAGTACCGCCGCCTGGCGCTGAGCCGGCGTGGCACCGGCCTCGGCCTTGAGCAGCACCCCGATCCCGTCCGCGTTCGCGGCGAAGTTCTTTTCGAGCGAGTCGCTGACCGCCTTCGACTGGCTACCGGGGACGTCGAAGCCGCCGCCGGTGAGGTGGTCGGTCTGGTGCGAGGCGATCGGCAGTGCGACGACCAGCGTGACGACCCAGGCGGCCAAGACATAGCGCCTCCTCCGTCCCAGGAACCCAGCGAGCTTGGTCATCGACTCACGCATTGGCTGGTCAGCCAGCCTTACGCAGCCGGACTCAGAAGTCTGTGAGGAGACTCACTCGCCCGCGAGCAGGAAGCGGGCAGAGGCTGCTCCGGCTGCGAGAGCGGGGGCGATGTCGCGTTCGGTGTCGGAGAGCGCTTGCAGGGCGAAGCCGTCGGCGACGGCGAACAGGTAGGCGACGATCGCGTCGGCCTCATAGCGCAGGCTGAGCACGCCCTCGCGCTCCTTCGCCTCGAGGATCTCGGCGACGTGGGAGCGGGTGCGATCGAACAGCTGGCCGACCTCACGCTGGATCTCGGGGTTGCGGCGGCCGGCGCTGAAGAGCTCGTAGAGGAGCAGGAAGAAGGCCGGTTCGTTCTCGATCAGGTCTTTGAGGCTGGCGAGCAGGATGTCGATCACGTCGTCGACCGTCTCGGCATTCGCCAGCGGTTCGTCGAGGCGGGCGACGCGGATCTCGGAATCGCGGCGGACGACCTCGACCAGCAGCCGCTCCTTGGTGCCGAAGTAGTAGTGGAGGAGCCCACGGCTGACCCCGGCCTCGCGAGCCACGTGCTCGAAGGTCGAGCCGGCGGCGCCGCGCTTGGCGACGCTCTCGCGCATCGCGTCGATGATGCGTTGCGCCTTTTCCCCGCTCAGCTCGCGCTCTTTGGTCGCAGCCTCCATGGATCCAGTCTACGGCGCGGGGCGGGCGCCCACCCCCACGGCGGGAGCCGTCAGCTGCCGTTGATTGACGTGGTGCTGGTGTACTCGAACTCCTCCTCGGCGCCGAAGAGGGCGTCCAGCACGGTCTTGCGCGCGTCCTCGCTGACCACCAGAGCGATGATCCCGGCGACGATGCCGAAGAGGATGAGGCGCCCGAGGCGGCTCTTCTTGCGCTTCTTCGGCGCCTTCAGGCGTTCCGAGGCCTCGCGCAGGCTTTCGGCCGCGGAGCGCAGGTCCTTCTGCACCTTCTTGTCGCTGCTCACGGCCTTGACCGCGCCCTTGCTGTTATCAGTCGCTCGACCGTAAGCGCCGCGCGCGGCCTCAAAGGCGTCGCGGAGGCTGTCGCGCAGCTCTTCGTCCTCGATCAGACGCTGCACGTAGGGGTTCTCACGAGCGGTCGAATAGAGGTCCGCAGCCTGGTTCGCCTTCGTCTTGGTCATGCCATCTCCTCGCTGGATTCCGCTGGGGGGACGCTCAGGATAACTCCATTCGCATTCCCGTTCTCACTGAGGTCCAATCCCGTCCAGGAGCACCCCGTTGCTGCGAAAGTTGAGGTCGGCCTTGCGCACCCTGGCGAGCCGCAGGTGGGCGAGGTCGGGGCCGGGCAGCGCGTAGCGCCTCACGTAGAGGCGGCCAGCCTGTTCATAGCCGACCTGGCGGAAGCGCGGACCCAGGACACCGCGCGGAACGGGCGGCGCCGGGCCATCGGAGACGAAGTCGATTTCGTGCACGCTCCAGGCGAAGCCGTCGGACGGCTGCACCTGGAAGGACCCGGTCGAGAGGTAATAGCGCAGCGATGCGGCGCCGAGCGTCCAGAGGACGATCGCCCGCGGCGCGGTCGGCTCTCCCAGCCGCGCTGCGACCGTGTCCCAGTCGGGCCGCTGCCAGGACGGCGAGGCGCTGACCCAGACGCAGAAACCGAACGAGTAGGCGACGAGGACCGCTGCCACCAGCGCGCCGACGCGTCGGGCTCTGCGCAGGGTCGTGCCGATCGCCACCGCTGCGAGAAGCGGCACCAGCGCCGGCAGTAGGTTGCGGGCAATCACGTAGTCCTTGCCGGGTGCCACCATCGCCAGGGCCAGCGGCACGGTGAAGGTGACGGCGACGAGAGCAAGCATCCTCCCTCCCGCCCGCCGCTCACCGCGATCGCCGCGCGCCATCAGCAGAGCCAGCCCGGCGAGAACCGCGAGCAGCGGCACAACCGCCGGCAGCACCGTCTCGGGCCGGGCGATGATGTCACCGGTCTCGCCGACGACGAAGCTGGCACCGGCCTCCCAGAGGCGGTGCCCGAGACTGCGGCCACCGATCCACTCGGCGTGGCCCAGCGATGCCTGATGGATCGCCAAGGGGGCGAGCGCCAAACCGCAGAGGAGGACGATCCACAGTCCCGCCATCGCCTCGCGCCTCCGCCGCCACACCAGCCAGCCGGCCTCGAGCGCGATCGGGAAGATCGCGAAGTAGTGCGTGGCCAGCGCGAGCGCCGAGAACACGCCCCAAAGCGTCAAATTCCTCCGCCCCGAAGACAGGGCGCGGACGAAGTAGAGGGCGGCGAGCGCGGTCAGCAACGCGAGCAGGGCGTAGCCGCGGGCCTCCTGCGAGTACCAGAGCAGCATCGGGTTGACGGCGACAAGCGCCGCGGCGACGATCCCGGCCCGGCGGCCGCGCAGCTCGGCGCCGAGCAGGTAGGCGACCGGCACCGTCGCCACCCCGGCCAGGGCCGAGACCGAGCGCAGGCCGACCTCTCCCGTCCCGGTCAGCTGTGTCCAAAACCAGGCCAGCGCGTAGTAGAGCGGCGGCGCCGACTCGCTGAAGCCGACCGCTTCCATCGCGTGCCAGAAGCCGTCGCGCAGAACACGACTGGCGGTGACGATCTCGTCGTGGTGGTAGGCCTGCGCCCCCAGCGTGGCGAAGCGCAGTGCCGCGGCGAGGACGGTCAGCCCAGCGACGATCCAGAAGGCCCGCGAGCGCGCCCGCACCGCCTCGCGAAGCGCCTCGTACAACGTCGACAGATTGCCCCTGCCCAGGGCTTCGGCTGCCTCCATGGTCTTACTTGAGGGCGGCGTCGATCGCCTTCGAGACCTCGTCGACGTAGACGAACTCCAGCGCGCTGCGCTCGTGCTCGGGGATCTCGGCGACGTCGCCTTCGTTGCGCTTCGGCACGATCACCCGCTTGATCCCGGCCCGCTGGGCCGCGAGCGACTTCTCCTTGAGCCCGCCGATCGGCAGCACCTGGCCGGTCAGGGTCACCTCGCCGGTCATCGCGACATCGTTGCGCACCGGTCGGCCGGAGACCAGCGAGGAGAGCGCCACCGTCATCGCGACGCCCGCCGAGGGCCCATCCTTGGGCACCGCGCCGGCCGGGACATGGACGTGGATGTCGTGCTCGGCGAACCAGCTCTCCTCGAGCTTGGGCGCGACCTCGCGCCAGTGCCCGCGCACGTAGGAGAGCGCCGCCTGTGCCGACTCCTTCATCACGTCACCGAGCTGCCCGGTGATCGTCAGCTTGCCCCCACCCGGCATCGCGGTCGCCTCGATGAAGAGCACGTCGCCGCCTGCCGGCGTCCAGGCGAGCCCGGTGGCGACGCCGGGGTCCTTCGTGCGCCGCCGCTGCTCGGCGAAGACGCGGCGGCGGCCGAGCAGCTCGCGCGCCCGCTTCGCCGAGACCTTCAGCTTGCCCTTGCCCTTGCCCTCGGCGACGTCGCGGGCGACTTTGCGGCAGATCGTGCCGATCTGGCGCTCGAGGTTGCGGACGCCGGCCTCACGCGTGTACTCCTCGATGATCGCGGTCAAGGCCGAGTCGGCGAACTCGATCTGCGAGGGCTTCAGCCCGTTGGCCTCGATCTGGCGCGGCACCAGGTAGCGGCGGGCGATGTGGCGCTTCTCCTCCAGCGTGTAGCCGGCGAGCTCGATCGTCTCCATGCGGTCCTGGAGCGGCCCGGGAACCGTGTCGAGGACGTTCGCGGTGGCGATGAAGAGGACCTCGGAGAGGTCGAACTCGAGGTCGAGGTAGTGGTCGCGGAAGCTGTCGTTCTGAGCGGGGTCGAGCACCTCGAGCATCGCCGAGGAGGGGTCGCCGCGGAAGTCGGAGCCCATCTTGTCGATCTCGTCGATCATGAAGACGGGGTTGCGCGAGCCGGCGTCGCGCAGGGCGCGGATGATCGTTCCCGGCAGGGCGCCGATGTAGGTGCGACGGTGGCCGCGGATCTCGGCCTCATCGCGGACGCCACCGACCGAGATGCGCTCGAACTCACGTCCGAGGGCCTTGGCGATCGAACGTCCGAGGCTGGTCTTGCCGACCCCCGGCGGGCCGACGAAGCAGAGGATCGGCCCGGGCGAGTCGGGCTTCAGCTTGCGCACCGCCAGGTACTCGAGGATGCGGTCCTTGACCTTCTCCAGGTCGTAGTGGTCGGCGTCGAGCACCTCGCGGGCGTGGGCGATGTCGAGGTTGTCCTCGGTCTCCTTCGCCCACGGCAGCTCGACCAGCCACTCGAGGTAGCTGCGGATGACGCCGTGCTCGGCCGCCGCGGGTGGCAGTTTCTCCAAGCGAGAGAGCTCGCGCTCGGCCGCCTTCAAAGCGTGCTCCGGGAGCTCGGCCTCCTCGACTCGCTGGCGCAGCTCGTTGACCTCGGCCTGCTGCTCGTCCCCCTCCCCCAGCTCGTCCTGGATCGCTTTCAGCTGCTGGCGGAGGAAGAACTCGCGCTGGCCCTTGTCGACTTCGGACTGGACCTGGGACTGGATCTGGCTGCCGAGCTGAACCACCTCGAGCTCGCGGGCAAGGATCTGCGAGAGCCGGCGCAGGCGCGCGGCGACATCGACCTCCTCGAGCAGCTGCTGCTTTTCCTCGGTGCTGATCCGCAGCGCGCCGGCGATCAGGTGGCCGAGCGCAGCCGGGTCCTCGATGTTGGCCACCGCCATCTGCAGCTCCTCGGGCAGATAGGGGATGTGCTCGACGATCTCCGAGAAGGTGCGCTGCACGTTGCGGGTCAGCGCCTCCAGCTCGGGGCCCTCGTCGATCACGTCGGGCAGCTCGGCGATCCGCGCCACCAGGTAGGGCTCCTCGGCGACGTAGGGACCGAGGCGCACGCGCTGGGTGCCCTGGACGAGGATGCGCAGCGTCCCGTCGGGAACTTTGAGCATGCGGGCGACGATGCCGACTACGCCGACCTCGTAGAGCCCGTCGGGGCCGGGCTCCTCGTCCTCGGGATCGCGCGCCGCGACCATCGCCAGCATGCGATTGGCGCCGAGCACGTCGTCGACCAGCTTGATCGAGCGCTCCTGGCCGACGGCGAGCGGGGTGAGGGTCTCGGGGAAGGTGACCGTCTCGCGCAGCGGCAGCACCGGCAGCGCGTCGGGAAGCGGTTGGCTGGCGCGGATGGCGTCCTCGGCGTCGAGCTGGGACTCGACCACTTCGAGGACGGGGGTCCCCTCCATCATTCTCGCCCGATCGGCACGCGGCGGGTGGTCTGGGAGGGATCGCGCAGCGGCAGGTCGATCCGCAAGATGCCGTCCTCGTAGGTGGCCTTGGCCTGGTCCGCATCGACATCCACCTGTAGCTCGACCACGCGGCGGAAGGGCCCCGAGGGAATCTCCACCTGCTGATACACCCGCCCCTCGGTCTCCTGCACCGGCCGTTCCCCAACGATCGCCAGTTGCCGCCCACTGACCTCGATCCCCACCTGCTCGAGCTCGACTCCAGCGAGATCGACCTTCACCACAGCTCTCTGCGGATCGCCGCAGTAGTAGACGTCGACATTGGGCGAAAAACCGCTGCTACGCCTGCTCACATAGGTCGTCCGCCCCCACGCTCCACCCAACATCTGATCCATCTCGCGCCTCATCCGGGCGAAGTTCGCAAACACATCACGTTCGGGCATGGCGCAAAACATAGCCGCCATGGTGAGCTGGACCTAGGCAGGCTGAGGCTGGTTCGCCCAGCGGGGCGGCCGCATGAGCAGGACCGGCTGTCGAGGCGGAACGAGGCCCTCCGGGCGGTTCGGCCGAAAGGTCGTGCAGGGCTCGTCGAGCTGGAGGGCGCAGAGATGGTTCTTGCGGAAGTAGCACTGCTCGCAGGTCGGGGCTTTGGGCTTGCGCGGCACGGCGGCCATCTTGGCAAGACCGTGACACTTCCGTGACGCCCGATTCCGCAAAGCGCAACGTTCTTGACACAGAGTCGTCACATCTTCCCCGCTTCTTGCGGCTAGGGGAGTCGGCGCCGCTACCATTGGGATCGAATGGAGGCACACGACCGCACCAACAAGCTCGCGGCCTCGCCGCAGCTGTTCGAGAGCGAATTCCTCAACTTCTTCTCGCGCGTCCACCCGGCGATCCCGGCGATCGTCTTCGTGCCCGTGATCGTGGTCATGGAGTGGATCGCGGCGGACCAGGGCAAGGCCGCCTGGCAGCTCGCGCTGCTCAGCCTCGCCGGCGTCGGCATCTGGACCCTGACCGAGTACTGGCTGCACCGGCTGGTCTTCCACTGGGAGCCCGACAACGCCTTCGGACGGCGCATGCACTTCATCATCCACGGCATCCACCACGACCACCCGAACGACAAGATGCGCCTGGTGATGCCGCCGGCGGTCTCGATCCCCCTCGCCGCGCTCTTCTTCTTCGCCTTCACGCTGATCTTCGGCACGCCGGCCGCCTACCCGCTCTTCGCCGGCTTCCTCGCCGGCTACCTCTTCTACGACTACACGCACTACTACGTGCACCACTTCGTCCCCAAGTCCGACCTAGGCAAGCGCCTGCGCGAGCAGCACATGCGCCACCACTTCCAGGACCACCGCTACGGCTACGGCGTCTCCTCGCCGCTCTGGGACGTCGTCTTCCGCACGTTGCCCAAGAAGCGCCGTTAAAGCGCTGTCCTCAGAGGGCGCGGCGGCGGTCTGCTCTCGCGGGAATGTCGCGAAGCGGCGAAATGCAATCTGCCTCCGCGCGGCGTCAGCCGCGCTCCAACATCGTCGCCGCCGAAGGCGGCGACATCAATTCCCGGGAGAGGAGACCGCCCTCGCCTCCCCACCATGCCTCAAAGCGATCTCCAGCTCAAAACGGGCATCGGGATCCTCCAGCTGGTCGCCGAGCAGCTCACGCAGGCGGGCGATGCGGTAACGGGCGGTCTGAGGGTGGACGTGCAGAGCGTCGGCCATCGCCACGGCGTTGCCCTCGTGGCGTACGTAGGCGAGGGCGGTCTCCCGCATCCGCTCCCGGGCCTTCTCGGTGAGCGCATCGAACGGCGCGAGACGACGAGCCGCGATCCTGGCAGCAAGCGCACTTCCCTCGAACAGCAGTAGATCGGCGAGGTTGTCCTCGGCGCACACGAGGCCGGTGGCAGGCAGGGCACCCGCCTGCGCCGCACGCAACGTCGCCCTTGCCAGGGCCCAGGAGCCAGGCAGCTCGCCCGGCGTTCCCGCGGGACCCATCGCGAGGGGGAATCCAGCCGCCGCCTGTCCGAGCAGCGCCATGCGCCCCGGACCCTCCGGATCGGGGAAGAGGATGCAGCCAGTGCCGTCAAGGACCGTTGCCAGCGAATCCGCGGGCAACCGCCTTGCGAGCGATCCCAGAGACGCCTCGGGAAGCGCCAAGGTGGCGGCGCGGCGCGGTAGGTCCCAGCCGGCGATCTGCGCCGCGGAGCGGATGACCGCCTGCTCGGCGGGTGGCTCGCGCACGAGCAGCGCCGCCAGCTCGGCGCTGCGCCGCCGGCGCTGGTCCTCCAGCTCCGCCTGTGCCTCGGCGTAGCCCTCGACCGAGTCGGCCGAGAGCTCGTCGATGTAGGCGAAGATCGCCTCGGCGAGCAGGCTGAGCGTCTCGGCGTCGAGCTTCGCCTCGCGGCCAGCCAGTGAGAGCCGCCGCCAGGCCACCCGGGCGCCGACCCGGTATGCAGCCTGCAGCGAATCGAGGGTGCGACCCTGGCGCAGCTCGCCCCGGCCCAGCTCGACATAGACCTCGCGGCCACCGCGACCGGCGTCCGGATCGCGAATCAAAGCGACGAACTGGCGCAGCGCCTCGCTGACCCCCCTGCGCACCCCGCTCCCGAAGGCCCCCTCGAGTGGTTTGGCGTAGCCCGGCACGTCGCGGGCGATCGCGGCGAGGATCTCGGCCGTCGTGGCGTCAAGCTCGGGCTCGATCACATCGGCGACCCGGAAGGGAAGAGCCCGCCAAGCCTCGGCTTCCAATGATTTTGTCATCTATCTAATAGATATTGACAGAAATAGGTTGCTTGAAACGCAAAAGATCTCATCAAAAGCACATAGATTGTCAACGGTGCACTCAGAGATGGGCAGAGCCGAGAAGGTCGCCAACCTGGGCGCCGTGGTGTTCCCATTCCTGGCGACGGTCGCGGCGGTCGTGCTGTTCTGGGATCGCCTCGTCAGCCCGGCCGATCTCCTCATCGCCGCGACGATGTACCTGCTGACCGCTGTCGGGATAACGGTGGGTTATCACCGCCTACTCACCCACCGTTCATTTCAGACCGCGAAACCCGTGGAATACCTGTTTGCCGTGCTGGGGTCGATGGCGGTACAGGGCCCGGTCATCTCCTGGGTCGCGGACCATCGCAAGCACCACGCGCACACCGACAGGGACGGCGACCCACACAGTCCGCATGTCGGACACGACGGTGGTGTGGGCGGTGTGCTGGCAGGGCTATGGCACGCGCACAGCGGCTGGCTGATGTCCACGCAGGGGCGGGCCGACTGGAAGCGATACGCACCGGATCTGTACGAGGACCCGGGGATGAGGACGATCAGCCGTCGCTTCGTGCCACTTCTACTCGCGGGGCTGGCGCTGCCGGCGCTCGCCGGTTACCTGGCCAGCGGAACGGTGGCAGGCGCCTCGATGGGTCTGCTCTGGGGCGGTCTGGTGCGGATCTTCTTCGTCCATCACGTCACCTGGAGCGTCAACTCCGTGTGTCATTTCCTCGGTAGCAGGCGCTTCGACACCGACGACCGCTCCACCAACGTCTTCTGGCTGGCACTGCCTTCTCTGGGTGAGTCCTGGCACCACAACCACCACGCCTTCCCACGCTCCGCGGTACACGGGCTGAAGCGCTGGGAGATGGACCCGTCCGCGCTGATCATCACCGCGATGGAGAGGGTCGGCCTTGCTCGAAACGTTGTGCGAATCTCACCTGAGCGACAAGTCGAACGTGCAGCCTGACACTGCCGGGCTTCTGGTTCTGTCTAATTAGTCAGTGTGTAACAGGCCAATTCGGCCAGATTTCACTTCGCAGTGAGAGTGTCTCTGCGAGACTGCCCGATTGGACTGTGCAACACTGCGGTTCGCAATAACTTGCTTACCAGTATTCGGTGCGCAAACGTGCGGCCGGACGAAAGGAAACGAGATGCCAAGCACCACTCACGTACTCGACGAGGCCCGCGATCTGGTCATGAAGCGCCTTGCCGAGCTGGATGACGAGCGCAAGCGCCTCGAGCGCGCCCTCGCCGAGCTGGGCGGGAAGGTAACTGGCCGCGTCGGTCGCCGCCCGGGCCGTCCGCCCGGCTCTGGGAGAAAAGCTGCCGGCCGTCCCGCCGGCCGTCCGAAAAAACGGCGCCGGCGCAGTGGCACCCGCGCCGACCAGGCGGTTGGCCTGGTCGAGGGCAGCCCCGGCATCAGCGCTTCGGACATCGCCAAACAGATGAAAATCAAGCCCAACTACCTGTACCGGGTTCTTGGTGACCTCGAGAAAGAGGGTCGCGTCAAGAAGAAAGGGCGCCAGTACTTCCCCTCGAAATAGGGGCTGTGCTCAGGGCCGGATCCGGTAGGGCTTTCACTTAACTTTTTCGGTGGAGCGCCTTTGGGCTGACGCCCAAGGGCAAGTGGCGAAAAAGTACAAGACGTTTCAGCCCTACCGGATCCGGCCTAGACGAGGCCCAACTTGGAAACAGCCGCCCTCTCTTCCTGCAGCTCAGAGATGGTTGCTTCTATCCGGGGCCTCGAGAACTCCGGCACCTCCAGTCCCTCGACCACCTTCCACTCGCCGTTCGAGCAGCTGCAGGGGTGGCCGGCTACTACGCCCTCCTCGATTCCGTAGGAGCCGTTGGCGGGGACGCCCATCGATACCCAGTCGCCCTCGGGCGTGCCGAGCACCCAGTCGTGGATGTGGTCGATCGCGGCGTTCGCCGCCGAGGCGGCGCTCGAGGCGCCGCGGGCGTCGATCACCTCGGCGCCGCGCTTGGCGACGCGGGGGATGAACTCCTCGGCGATCCAGGCCTCGTCGTCGACCGCGTCCCAGGCGCTCGTGCCGTCGACCTTGGCGTTGACCAGGTCCGGGTACTGCGTGGTCGAGTGGTTGCCCCAGACGGTCATGTTGCTGACGCTGTCGATCGGCTTGCCGAGCTTGTTGGCGAGCTGCGCGATCGCGCGGTTGTGGTCGAGGCGCATCATCGCGGTGAAGCGCTCGCGCGGCACGCCGTCGGCGTTCGACATAGCGATCAGGCAGTTGGTGTTGGCCGGGTTGCCGACGACGAGGACCCGCACGTCGCTGGCCGCGCCCGCGGCGATCGCTTCGCCCTGCGGCTTGAAGATGCCGCCGTTGGCCTCGAGCAGGTCGGCGCGCTCCATGCCGGGGCCACGCGGACGAGCGCCGACCAGGAGGCCGACGTTGCAGCCCTCGAAGGCGGCCTTGGCGTCGTCGAAGATGTCGATCCTGCGCAACAGTGGGAAAGCGCAGTCGTCGAGCTCCATCGCGGTGCCCTCGGCGGCGGTGACGGCGTCGGGAATCTCGAGCAAGCTCAACTCGACAGGGGTGTCGGGTCCGAGCATCTGACCGCTGGCGATGCGGAAGAGCAGGGCGTAGCCGATCTGGCCGGCGGCGCCGGTAACGGTGACTTTGACGGGGGTGCTCACGTATTCGTCTCCTGAAGTCGTGGTTTGGGTGGTGAAGCCTCTAGGACGACATGGCGCCCTGAAGGCGTTCGTCGATCGCGGCGAGGAACTCCTGGGTGGTGAGGAAAGGCTGGTCGGGACCGACGAGGAGCGCCAGGTCTTTGGTCATCTTGCCGCTCTCGACCGTCTCGACGCATACTTGCTCCAAGGTCGCGGCGAACCGCGAGACCTCCGGAGTCCCGTCGAGGCGACCGCGGGCGGCAAGGCCACGCGTCCAGGCGAAGATCGAGGCGATCGGATTGGTGGACGTCGGTTTGCCCTCTTGGTGCCGACGGTAGTGGCGGGTGACGGTGCCGTGCGCCGCCTCGGCCTCGACCGTCCTCCCGTCTGGGCTCATCAAGACGCTGGTCATCAGCCCCAGCGAACCGAACCCCTGCGCGACGGTGTCGGACTGGACGTCGCCGTCGTAGTTCTTGCAGGCCCAGACGTAGCCGCCTTCCCACTTCAGCGCCGCGGCGACCATGTCATCGATCAGGCGGTGTTCGTAGGAGATCCCCTTCGCCTCGAACTCGGCCTTGAACTCGCTCTCGTACACCTCGGCGAAGAGGTCCTTGAAGCGCCCGTCGTATTTCTTCAGGATCGTGTTCTTGGTCGAGAGGTAGACCGGGTAGCCGCGATCGAGCCCGTAGCGCATCGAGGCGCGGGCGAAGTCGCGGATCGAGGCGTCGAGGTTGTACATCGCCATCGCGATGCCCCCGCCGGGGAAGTCGTAGACGTCGAGCTCGACCGGCTCGGAGCCGTCCTTCGGCGTGTAGGTGAGGGTCAGCGTGCCCTCGCCGGGGACGACCATGTCGGTGGCGCGGTACTGGTCGCCGAAGGCGTGGCGGCCGATCACGATCGGCTTGGTCCAGCCGGGAACGAGGCGCGGGACGTTGGAGATCACGATCGGCTCGCGGAAGATGACGCCGCCGAGGATGTTGCGGATCGTGCCGTTCGGCGAGCGGTACATCTGCTTCAGGCCGAACTCCTCGACCCGCGCCTCGTCGGGCGTGATCGTCGCGCACTTGACGCCGACCCCATGCTCCTTGATCGCCTTCGCGGCTTCGACCGTGATCCGGTCTTCGCTCGCGTCGCGGCTCTCGATCCCGAGGTCGAAGTAGACGAGGTCGAGGTCGAGGTAGGGCAGGATCAGCTGCTCTTTGATGAACGACCAGATGATCCGGGTCATCTCGTCGCCGTCGAGCTCGACGACCGGGTTCTCGACTTTGATCTTCGCCGCCATTCGCGCGGCGATGCTATCGATGCGACAATCCGGCCGATGGCCACCGCCGAGCGCAAGACCGCCCAGACGCACGAGGTCTTCAACCAGGCGACCCCGCTGGAGGACTACAACTCCTTCGACGCCGATCGAGTCCTGAACGAGGCGCTGCAGCGCGAGGGAGCCGGCTGGGCCGAGGAGAAGGCGCGCGAGCTGGGGGCGATCTGCGGCTCCGCGCAGACGATCCGCTGGGGCTTCGAGGCAAACGAGCGCAAGCCCGAGCTGCGCACCCACGACCGCTACGGCCACCGCATCGACGAGGTCGAGTTCGACAGCTCCTGGCACGAACTGATGCGGATCGGGATCGACCACGGGCTGCACGCCGCGCCCTGGCGCGAGCCCGGGCCGGGCGCCCACGTCGCCCGCGCGGCGATGTTCACCCTCCTGATGCAGGCCGAGAGCGGCGTCGGCTGCCCGCTCTCGATGACCTACTCGGCGATCCCGGCGCTGCGCAGGCAACCGGAGCTGGCCGAGGAATGGGAGCCGCGCTTCCTCTCGCTCGACTACGACGAGCGCTCGCTGCCGGCCGATCGCAAGCGCGGCGCGCTCTGCGGGATGGCGATGACCGAGAAGCAGGGCGGCTCCGACGTGCGCGCCAACACGACGACGGCTACCCCGCTGAACGGCGGCGGCCCCGGGGCCGAGTACGAGCTCGTCGGCCACAAGTGGTTCTGCTCGGCGCCGATGTGCGACGCCTTCCTCGTCCTCGCCCAGACCGACTCGGGCATCTCCTGCTTCCTGATGCCGCGCTGGACGCCGGACGGCGAGCGCAACGGCTTCCAGATCCAGCGGCTCAAGGACAAGCTCGGCAACCGCTCCAACGCCTCCTCGGAGCTCGAGTTCCGCGGCGCCTGGGCCCGCATGGTCGGCGAGGAGGGACGCGGGGTGCCGACGATCATCGAGATGGTCAACCACACCCGGCTCGACTGCGTGATCGGCGCCGCGACGGGCTTCCGCGCGGGAGTCGCGCAGGCGCTCAACCACACTTCTCAGCGTTCCGCTTTCGGGGCTGACCTGATCGAGCAGCCGCTGATGCGCAACGTGCTCGCCGACCTCTGCGTCGAGTCGGAGGCGGCGACGATCGCGGCGATGCGGCTGGCCCGCGCCTACGACGAGGTCGCCGCTGGCGACGACGATGCGGTCGAGTTCCGCCGCCTCGCCAACGCCGTGCTCAAGTACTGGCTCTGCAAGCGGGCGCCCTGGCACGCGGTCGAGTGCCTGGAGTGCTTCGGCGGCAACGGCTACGTCGAGGAGTCCGGCATGCCGCGCCTCTACCGCGAGGCGCCGCTGGCCTCGATCTGGGAGGGATCGGGCAACGTCCAGTGCCTCGACGTGCTGCGGGCGATGGTCAAGGATCCGGCGTCCCTCGAAGCTTTCTTCAGCGAGGTTCTCGAGGGCGCTGGCGCAGAACCCAGGCTAGATGCCTATGTCAGCTCCCTCCGGGAAGACATCCCCGGCGACGTGGAGACCCTCCAAGCTCGTGCCCGCCAGGTCGTCGAGCGCATGGCACTTGCGCTGCAGGCTTCTCTCTTGGTCCGCTACGGGGATCCGGCTGTCGCCGACGCCTTCTGCGCTTCCCGCCTCGGCAGCGACTGGGGTTACGCATTTGGGACCCTGCCCGCTGGAACCGACTTCAGTCGAATCATCGAGCGTCACATGCCTGTGTCCTAGAGGACCGGGAGTCGCCTCCCCGCGAATGTCGCGAAGCGGCGATATGCAATCTGAAGATCGCGCGGCGCAGCCGCGCTCCAACATCGGCGCTAAGCCCGAAGGGCGTGCGCCATCAATTCGCGGGGAGGCGACTCCCGGTCCTCTAGCTCGCGGCGTCTCTCAAAGCTCGGCCTACTTGCTCAGCAGTGATGACGCCGGAGAGCTTGCCTTCTGCGTCGACCGCGAAGACGGCGCCGAAGCGGCGTAGGGAGCGGTTGGCCAGGAGGGTGTCCAAGGGGGCGTTGTCGCGGACCTGGAAGGTGCCGTCGTCTCGCTCGAGGACGTCGGAGACGAGAGACGTGGTGCGGGCGGTCTCCGGGACCTCATCGGCTTTGTCGCGGACGACTAGGCCCAAGAAGCGGTGGGCGGTGTCGATGACCGGGAACCAGGGCCAGCGGTAGCGGAGGAAGTACTCGTCCAGCGCTTGCTCGACCGTGAGTCGGTCGGAGATGGTGACTGGCTCGCGGTCCATGATGTCGGAGACGACCAGCTTGCTGATTCCGCTGGTGATCGCCGTTTGGGCCGTCGCCGCTTTGGCCGAGCCGTTGACGACGAAGCCGATCAGGGCCAGCCAGACGCCGCCGAAGGCGTAGCCGTCGAGAACCAGCAACAGGCCGCCGACTATGAAGAGGTAACCGAAGGCGCGGCCGAGGTTGGCGGCGAAGCGGGTCGCCGAGGCGCGGTCTCCCGTCCGCCACCAGGCGATCGCCCGCACGATCCGGCCGCCGTCCATGGGAAAGGCCGGCAACAGGTTGAAGACGAGCACGAGGAAGTTGATCGTGGCCAGCCAGGCGACCATCGTCAGCAGCCCCGAGGTGCCGGCGTCGGTCTCGACCAGCGCCGCTTTGCGGAAGCCCTCCCAGCCGGCGGCGCCGATGCCGATCGCGGTTAAGACGACGACCAGCAGGAGGGTCACCAGCGGCCCCGCGACGGCGACCTTGAACTCAGTCGCAGGGCTGTCGGATTCGCGGCTCATCCGCGCCATCCCGCCGAAGATCCAGAGCTGGATGCTGGAGATGCCGATGCCATTGCGCAGCGCGGCGAAGGCGTGACCGAGCTCGTGCAGGACGATCGAGCCGAAGAAGCCGATCGCGCTGGCTACCGCGAGCAGAAATGGCGTCGAGGCGGAGCCGCTTTCGCCCAGCACGTTGCCGTAGAAGTTGGAAGCCCAGAGGATGACGAGGAAGAGGACGATGAACCAGGACCAGTCGACGGTGATGCGGATTCCTCGCACGTGGAACAGCGTTATCGGTTTGCCGCCGAACATCGGTTTCAATGGTACGGGGCGACCGGGGTGGGGCTTCCACTTAACTTTTTCGGTGGGTCCCCTGCGGCTGTCGCTCGGAGGCCTCGGCGAAAAAGTACAAGACGTTCCAGCCCCACCCCGGTCGCCCCGTATAAGTTCCGGCGATGTCCGTTGACAAAGGCCGCCTTAGGAGCTGGATGGAGGAACTGGAGCGGATTGATCGGCCGTCTGCATCGGAGGGAGAGCGGCGGGCTGCTGAGTGGTTGGTCCAGCGGTTTGGCGAGCTTGGGGCGGAGGCGCGGATCGAGGCTGAGCCTGCCCATGGGACCTACTGGTGGCCGCTTGGCATCGGTGCCGCGCTGGGGGCGCTCGGGGGGATTCTGGGCCTGCGTGGGAGACGACTGCTCGGCGGTGCTCTGGCGGGGGCCGCAGCGGTCGGCATGGCGTCGGACTTTCCGCCCGGGAAACGGCTGATCCGCCGCCTCCTCCCCCGCCGCACCACTTACAACGTGCTCTGCGAGCTGGGCCCGGCCGACGCCGAGCGCACCGTCGTCGTCATCGCCCACCACGACGCCGCCCACTCCGGCCTCGTCTTCCACCCCGAGCTGCCCAACATCGCCGACCGCCTGGGGCTGATCGAGCGCACCGACACCAGCCCGGCGCTGATGGCTCCTGTGGTCGGTGGACCCGTGCTGGCCGCGCTCGGAGCGCTCACCGGTAGGCGCCTGCTCGCCAAACTGGGCGTCTTCCTCGGCTTCGGCTCTGCCGCGGCGATGGCCGAGATCGGAATGCGCAACGTCGTTCCCGGCGCCAACGACAACGGCAGCGCGGTCGTCTCGCTGCTCGCCCTGGCCGAGCGGCTGGTCGCCGAGCCGCCCGAGAGCCTGCGTGTGATCCTGCTCTCGGTCGGCTCGGAGGAGTCCTTCAGCGAGGGCATCAAAGCCTTCGGCGAGCGCCACTTCCAGGATCTACCCCGCGAGAGCACCTTCTTCCTCTGCCTGGAGTCGACCGGCTCGCCGCACCTGCTGGTCCTGCGCGGCGAGGGCTTCCTCAAGATGCGCGAGTACCCCTCGCGCTCGCTCGCCTTGATGGACGGGCTGGCCGAGGAGCTCGGAATCCATCTCTTCCCCAATCTGCGCCTGCGCAGCGGCACCGACGGGCTCGAGCCCCTCGCGGCGGGCTATGAGACCGCGGTCCTCTGCAGCTGCACCGACCTCAAGCAGCCCGCCAACTACCACTGGTGGCACGACCTCGCCGAGAACGTGAACTTCAACACGGTCGCCGAAGGCATCAAGCTCAGCGAGGCGGCGATCCGCCGTCTCGAAGAACGCTGGCTTTAGGAGGGCCAGGGGGAGGTCTGGCGGAGCCTCCCCGCTGTTGCTCCGGCAGGCCTCCCCCTGGCCCTTCGGCATCGTCATTCAATCCCGACTGCGGCCTCGGATTTCGGCTCTATAGAGTCCGCGCTCGTGCCTACGCATGACGTATTGGTGATCGGCGCCGGACTTGCCGGACAGAGGGCCGCCCTGGCCGCCGCCGAGCAAGGAGTCTCGGTCGGGATCCTCAGCAAGGTCCACCCGGTCCGCTCGCACTCCAACGCCGCCCAGGGCGGGATCAACGCCGCGCTCAACCCCGGCGACTCCTGGGAGTCGCACGCCTTCGACACGGTCAAGGGCTCCGACTACCTGGGCGACCAGGACGCGATCTCGATCATGTGCGAAGAGGCGCCGGAAGAGATCCTCCACCTCGAGCACCTCGGCGTCACCTTCCACCGCAACGAGGAAGGCAAGCTCGGCACCCGCGCCTTCGGCGGCGCCTCGGCCGCCCGCACCTACTACGTCGCCGACATCACCGGCCAGGCGATCATGCACGTGCTCTACGAGCAGCTGATGAAGTACTCCGACGACGTCACCCGGTACGAGGAGTGGTTCTGCACGGCCCTCGCTATGGATGAGCAGGGCGAGTGCTGCGGCGTCGTCACCCGCAACGTCGCCGACGGCTCGATGCAGCTCTTCACGGCGAAGGCGGTGATCCTTGCCTGCGGCGGCAACGGCCAGGCCTGGAAGCCGACCACCAACGCGCTGATCTGCACCGGCGACGGGATCGCGATGGCCTACCGGGTCGGGGCGAAGCTGATGGACATGGAGATGATCCAGTACCACCCGACGACGCTGGCCGGCAAGGGCTTCCTGATCACCGAGGGCGCCCGCGGCGAGGGCGCCCACCTGCTCAACGCCAAGGGCGAACGCTTCATGGAGCGCTACGCGCCGAACAAGATGGAACTCGCCTCGCGCGACGTCGTCTCCCGCGCCGAGCAGACCGAGATCAACGAGGGGCGCGGCTTCCCCGACGGCACCGTCGCGCTCGACATCACCGTGGTGCCGAAGAAGCGCATCCACGAGGCGCTGCGCGAGATCGTCCTCGTCGGCCGCGACTTCGCCGGCGTCGACATCACCAAGGAACCGATCCGGATCAAGCCCGGCAACCACTACACGATGGGCGGCGTCAAGACCGACGTCGACGGCCGCACCGAGGTCCCCGGCCTCTACGCCGCCGGCGAGACCGCCTGCGTCTCGGTCCACGGCGGCAACCGCCTCGGCGCCAACTCGCTGCTCGACACGCTGATCTTCGGCCGCCGCTCCGGCGCCGACGCCGCCGCCCGCGCCAAGCGGATCGAGGGCTCGCGGCCCTCGGGAGGCACGCTCGAGGCCGAGCAGGCGACGATCGACGCGATCTCCGCCCGCGAGAAGGGCTCCGGTCGGCGCGTCTCGGAGATCAAGCTCGACCTCGGCACGGTGATGGACAAGCAAGTCGCCGTCTTCCGCGACGAGGCCGGCATCCAGGGGGCGCTGGAGAAGGTCCGGCAGCTCAAGGAGGAGGCCGAGTCCGCCTACATCGACGACAAGGGCAGCGTCTTCAACCAGGACCTGCTGGGGGCGATCGAGCTCGGCTACATGCTCGACAACGCCGAATGCACCTGCATCGCCGCGCTCGAGCGCAAGGAGAGCCGCGGCGCCCAGTACAGGACCGACTTCCCCGAGCGCAACGACGAGGAGTGGCTCAAACACATCGACCTGCAACTGGGGGACGACGGGCCGGATATCTCATACTCAGAGGTGACGATCACCCAGTGGGAACCCGAAGAGAGGAAGTACTAGGACCATGGCCGAGTACACCTTGAAAGTCCGCCGCTACCAGCCGGAGAGCGGCCAGGGGCCATTCTGGGAGGAGTTCAAGGTCGACGTCGACCCGACGCTCTCGGTCCTCGACGGGATCCTCCAGGCCAAGGACCGCGACGACGGCTCGCTCTCGGTCCGCTGCTCGTGCAAAGCGGCGATCTGCGGCTCCTGCGGGATGAAGATCAACGGCCAGTCCGGCCTCGGCTGCAAGACCCAGATCGGCGAGGCGCAGGAGCTCGCCGACAAGAAAGCGAGCATCGGCAACGGGGGCGGGACCAAAGACAACGCGATCGTGGTCGAGCCGATGGGGAACATGCCCGTGATCAAGGACCTGATCACCGACATGGAGTCGACCCACTGGGAGAAGATCCGCCGCGTCACCCCGTGGCTCCTCCCCCACGGCGAGGCGCCCGAGCGCGAGTACGTGGTCGAGCCCGAGTCGATGATCGACATCACCCAGTCGATGGCCTGCATCCAGTGCGGCGCCTGCGTCTCCTCCTGCCTCTCGATGGAAGCCGACCCCGACTTCATCGGCCCCGCGGCCCTCGCCAAGGCCTACCGCTTCGTCGGCGACCCCCGCGACGCCGAGACCAAGGAGCGCCTCCATGACTTGGCCGAGGACCCGCACGGGATCTACGACTGCACCCACTGCTTCAGCTGCGTCGACGCCTGCCCCAAGGGGGTCGCGCCGATGGACCAGATCATGCGCCTGCGCCGCAAAGCGGGCGAGGAGGGAATCGACGACCCCCACAACGGGCACAACCACGAGATCGCCTTCACCAAGATCATCGAGAAGAAGGGCACCCTCGACGAGGCTCTCCTCCAGCAGGAGTCCTACGCGCCCGGCGTCAAAGGCAAGCTGAAACCCAGCAGGGGGGCGATCGAAGGCCTGGGCAAGTCACTGCCCACCGTCCTGCGCGCGATCAAAACCGGCAAGGCCCGCTCGCTGTCGAAGCTGATCCCCGGCGTCCACCCCAAGCTGCCTGGCGGCGCCCAGGACGAGGTCAAGGCGATCTACAAGCACGCCGAGGAGCACCGCGAGGAATTCAACATCTACATCCACGGCGAGGACGACGTCGAACCCGAGCCCGACGAGCCGACCGACGCAGCTTTGACGGACGAGGCGCAAGCCGCAACGGAGGAGAAGGCATGAAGCTCGCTTACTGGCCCGGCTGCGTCTCGCGCGGCTTCACTTCCGAGCTGCACGGCTCGATGGCGTTCACGGCGGAGAAGCTGGGGATCGAGCTGGTCGAACTCGACCGCGCCAACTGCTGTGGCGCCGGCGTGATCGCCGAGCACAACCAGGAGCTCGCCGACACGCTCAACGCGCGCACCTTCGCCCTCGCCCAGCAGACCGGGCTGGCGATGATGAACATCTGCTCGACCTGCCAGGGCGCTCAATCAGAGTGTCAACAAAGGTTGGATGCCGATTCTTCGTACCGCGCCCACATCAACGAGGTGCTGAGCGGCCAGGGTCTCGCCTACGAGAAGGGCAAGGACGGCTTCACCAACAAAAACTTCCTCTGGCTGCTGGTCGAGGACTACGGCCTCGACCGCCTCGCCGAGAAGGTCGTGCGGCCGCTGTCCGGCCTGCGCGTCGGCCCCTTCTACGGCTGCTACGTCGTCCGCCCCAAGGAGCGGCTCGGCTACGACGAGTTCCCCGACCGCGACATCTACCTGGAGAAGGTGATCACGGCGCTCGGCGGCGAGGTCGTCGAGTACGACGGGGCGCGCAAATGCTGCGGCTTCCCGGTGATCACGATGAACAAAGAGACCTCGCTGCGCCAGGCCGGGACCCACGTAGGCGACGCGATCGACGCCGGCGCCGACTGCCTGGTCACGCCCTGCCCACTCTGCCACCTCAACCTCGACATGCAGCAGCCCGAGGCGGCCAGGGTCGTCAACCGCGACCTCGGCCTCGCCGTCCTGCACCTCCCCCAGCTCGTCGGCCTCGCGCTCGGCGGCGAGCCCAAGCAGCTCGGCATGAGCAAGCACATCGCCTCGACCGGCTGGGTCGAAGAGCGCCTCGCCTCAGTTCCCGCCTGAGCGGTCAACCGCTGGGCGAGAAGACTCCGCCCAGCCACTCGGCCAGAAGCGGGTCGACGAACGCCCAGCGCCCTCGCCCGACCGTCGTCAGATGCCCACTCACTTCGAGCGAGTGAACCGCTCGCTGCGCCTGAGACTTGCTCAGCCCGAGGCCGTCGAGGGTGGCCTGTGCATAGACGCTCGGCCGGCCTCCGGCGACGGAAGCCAGAACGGCCCGTTCGGGGGGGCGCAGGGCTCGCAGGGCGGCCTCGAACGGCTCCTCGAGCTCGGCGAACGTCTCCTCGATCGCCCGGTCGAGGGCGGACAACGGCTCGTCCGTGAGCGAGAAGGCGCGCCAGAGATGATGGGCGACGAGCATGGCCCGCTGGGGATGGCCGGCGACCAGCCCCAGGTAGGTGTCGAGGATCGGCTCGACGTCGACACCGGCACGCTCGAACCGCGCGCTGACGTACGCCGCCAGAGCATCCTGCGGCAGCGGCCGCAGCTCGACCGGCTGCGCCTGCCCGTACAACGGCCGCTCGCGATCGGTGAACAGCTCGCGAAGGAGCGAGGACTGCGAGCCGGCGAAGAGATAGCTGGCCGCCTCCCCGTGGTGTTGGATGCGGCTGCGCACCAGCCCGTCGAGCCCCTCGCGCAGCGCAAGCAGATCCTGGAACTCGTCGAAAATCACCAGCGTCGGAGCGCCCGTGCGGCGGAAGATGCGGATAGGCAGATCGAGCAGCTCGATCAGCTCGGTCTCCGGTGAGCCTTTCCGCGAGCCGGTCGAAGCCGCGAGCGGCCCGGCGCTGACGCCGATACGCAGAGCCCGCAGGGCCTCCCCGGCGACTCGCCGCGCGGGCCCCTGCAGGCCGCGGTACGCCGCCGCAACCCGAGCCGCGGCATCGCCAATCGAGTAGACGGTCGAGAAGTCGACGTAGGCCGCGGCCATTCCTCGCTTCTCCGCCTCCAAGCCAAGCCGCCCCAGCAGAGTCGTCTTGCCGTAGCGCCGCGGCGCCTCGAGGCGCACCGCCTGACCCACCTCGGCGAGCTCGAGCATGCGTGCCAGCTCCGGCTCCCGGTCGATTATCTGTTCGGGGACAACCGGCCTGGAGTAGATGAAGGGGTTGGCACCAAGGCTGATTGACATTGGAGAAGTATACATATGTAGATACTTTCAGTATCTAATTGACAATACTCTACGTTACGCGTCCGTCACCGCTCGCCGTCGAGGCCCACGCGGCGGGCCATCCACTTGGCGCCGACGGTGTCGGTGAGGCCGTGGGCGACGATCGAGCAGACGATCGTTATCGCGGCCACGTCGAAGATCAGCTCCCCCTCGCCCACCTTCGACTTGAGCACGAAGAGGGCGAAGAGCATCGAGGCGACGCCCTTCGGACCGAACCAGGCCATGAAGGCCTTCTCGGCCCGCGGCAGGCCCGTGCGCATGAGGGAGATCTGGACCGCCACCGGGCGGGCGACGAGCAGGGCGAAGACGACGAAGACGACCAGCGGCGGGATGCTGTGGTCGAAGCCGGTAGCGACGATCAGGGCGCCGAAGACGAAGAAGGTCAACACCTGGAAGATCGCGCTGGCGTTCTCGGCGAACTCGACGAACCCCGGCGGGACGTCACGCTCGGTCGCGGCCATCGCGATGCCGCAGACGAAGGCGGCGATCAGCCCGTTGCCGATCGTCGCTTCGGAGAGGCCGAAGGCGACGAGGGCGAAGCCGACCGAGTAGATGCCCTCGTAGCGCGCCGTCAGGCCGCCGCCGGGGAGGTGCGGGTGGAGGCGACCGCCGAGGGCGCCGAGCCCGAAGCCGATCGCCCCGCCGACGAGCGCCTCGCCGACCAGCTTCGCCGCTTCCCCGCCCGGGTCGCCGCCGGGCCCGGCGAGGACGAGGAAGAAGAGGACGAAGGGCAGCGCCAGACCGTCGTTGAGGCCGGACTCGAGATTGAGCGTGTGGCGCACGGCGCTCGGCACGAGGCGTGAGGTGACCACGGCCGAGGTGACCACGGGGTCGGTCGGCGAGAGCACCGCCGCCAGCAGAAAGGCCTCGGCCCAGCTCAGATCCGGGAAGAGCGCCTTCGCGGCCAGCGCCAGCAGCGCCATCGTGATCGGCATCGCGATCGCCAGGGCGCGGGCAACCGGGCTCCAGTGGCGCCGCAGCAGCTCGCGCTCGACGAACATCCCGTCGGAGAAGAGGGTGAGGATCAGCGCCAGCTCGACCAGCTCGACGATCGACCGATCGGTGGCGTCGACGCTGACCACGCCGGCGGCGGCAAGGCCGACCCCGAGCGCCACCGAGAGCACCGAAGCCGACAGCGCCGTTCCCCGGATCACCCCCGAGAGAGCCCCGACGAGCGCGAGCAGCCCACCGAAGAGCAGAACCGCTTCGCCGAAGCCGATGTCCACGGCCTCAGCCTATGAGCTTGCGCTCGATCAGCAGCTCGGCGATCTGGACCGTGTTGGTGGCGGCGCCCTTGCGCAGGTTGTCGGAGACGATCCAGAGGTCGAGAGCGCGCTCGTTGCCCGGGTCGCGGCGGATGCGGCCGACGAAGACGTCGTCGCGGCCGGCCGCCTCGATCGCCATCGGGTAGCGCCCCGCGGCGGGCTCGTCGAGCACGGTCACGCCGGGCGCCGCGGCGAGCAGCTCGCGTGCGCGGGCGGGGTCGAGCGGCTCACGCGTCTCTACGTTGACCGCCTCGGAATGGCCGGTGACTACCGGCACGCGCACGCAGGTCGCGCTGACGCGGATCGCGGCGTCGCCGAGGATCTTGCGCGTCTCGCCGATCAGCTTGCGCTCCTCGTCGGTGTGGTCGTCGCCCGCGGCGAAGTTGCCGGCCTGCGGCAACACGTTGAAGGCGATCGGGTGCGGGTAGACGGAGGCGACCGGATCGCCGCCGTCGAGCACGGCGCGGGACTGCTCGCGCAGCTCGTCGATCGCCGCCTTGCCGGTGCCGGAGACCGCCTGGTAGGTCGAGATCACGAGGCGCTCGATACCTGCCGCGTCGTAGAGCGACTTCAGCGCGACGACCATCTGCATGGTCGAGCAGTTCGGGTTGGCGACGATCCCCTTGTGGGCGGCGAGGTCGTCGGGGTTGACCTCGGCGACGACCAGCGGCACGTCGTCGTGCATGCGCCAGTAGCTGGTGTTGTCGACGACGACGGCCCCAGCCTCGACCAGCTTCGGCGTCCACTCGGCGCTGACCGCGCCGCCGGCCGAGGAGAGAACGATGTCGAGCCCCTGGATCGAGTCCTCGCTCAGCGCGTGGACCTCAAGCTCCTCTTCCCCCCACTCGATCGCCTTGCCGGCCGAACGCTCGGAAGCAAACGCAATCACCTCCGACGCGGGGAATTCGCGCTGAGCAAGCAGCTCGAGAATGGTCGTCCCGACCAGCCCCGTGGCTCCAAGCACTCCGACCCTGTATCCGCCTTCGGCCATCGCGACCTACTGTGAAACGGTCGGGCGGCGCCGCTCGCCCATCGGATCCTCGGCTTTGACCGCGTCGGTCCCAAGCTCGAAGGCCTCATGCAGGGCCCGCACCGCATCGGGAACCCGGTCGGCCGAGATGACGCAGGAGATCTTGATCGGCGAGGTGGAGATCATCTCGATGTTGATCCCCTCGCCGCCGAGCACCTCGAAGACCTTGGCGGCGACGCCGGGGTGGGAGCGCATGCCGGCGCCGACGATCGAGACCTTGCCGATCCGCTCTTCGCTGCGCACCCCCTGGCTGACGTTGAGAGCGCCGACGGTGTCGGTCGCCGCGGTCAGATCAGCACGGTCGACGGTGAAGGAGAGGTCGGCCAGGGCGTCGTCGCCGACCGGCTCGTTCTGGATGATCACGTCGACGTTGATGCCCGCCTCGGCCAGCGCGGTGAAGATCCGCCCGGCCACACCGGGTTCGTCGCTGACACCGGTCAGCGTCACCCGCGCCTCGCCGTCTGAGTGGGTAACTGCGGTTACGAATGGTTGCTCCACGGTTTCCTTCTCGCTCTCCTCTTCGCTGACCACGAGGGTACCGGGGCCATCCTCGAAGCTGCTGCGGCAGTGGATGCGCACGCCGTTGTTGCGCGCGTACTCGACCGAGCGCAGCTGCAGCACCTTTGCCCCCGAAGCCGACATCTCGAGCATCTCCTCGTAGGAGGCGAAGGGCAGCTTGCGCGCGTCGGGGACGATGCGCGGATCGGCGCTGAAGACGCCGGCGACGTCGGTGTAGATCTCGCAGACGCTCGCGTCGAGCGCGGCGGCGAGGGCGACGGCGGTCGTGTCCGAGCCTCCCCGGCCGAGCGTCGTCACGTCCTGGCTGTCGGTGGAGACGCCCTGGAATCCCGCGACGAGGACGATCCGGTCCCCCTCCAGGGTCTCGCGGATGCGATCGGCACGAACGTCGATGATCTTCGCCCGGGTGTGGGAGGAATCGGTGACGATGCCCGCCTGGGAGCCAGTCAGCGAGATCGCCTCGTGACCCATGTCGTGGATCGCCATCGCGCAGAGCGCACAGGAGATCCGCTCGCCGGTGGAGAGCAGCATGTCCATCTCACGCGCCACCGGACGGGCGGAGATCTCCAGGGCCTGCGCGACGAGCTCATCGGTCGTCTTGCCCCGCGCCGAGAGCACGGCCACCACGCGACTACCGGTCTCACGGGCGGCGACGATCCGCCGCGCCGCGCGCTTGATCTCCTCGGCGCCGGCGACGGAGGTGCCGCCGAACTTCATCACCACTATGTCGGAGGCAGAGCCGTTCATCGAGACAGCCGAGGATAGTCACGCCAATGCCCTGGCGCGCCCGTTAACCAAATCTTTTCAACTTCGACACAGAGAATTCACCGCTAGTGGGCACCGTTCGGGCAGGGTGCCAGTCCATGCTGGTAGAACCGCCGGCTCCCCAGTCCCCCGATACGCCCCTGCGAATCGCGAACCTCGAAGTTCGCCCTGCTGAGCTGCAGGTGATCGCCGACGAACGCAGGGTTGGCTTCACCGTGCGCGAGTTCCAGCTCTTCTTCCTGCTCTACAACCGGATCGACAGCGTCGTGCAGCGGCCCGACATCTACGAATTGATGTGGGGCGGCGAGATGCCGCGGCGCAACCGCTCGGTCGACGTGCTCGTACGCAAGGTGCGCGCCAAGCTCGAGCGGGCCGCACCCGATTGGCAATACGTCCACACCCATTTCGGGATCGGCTACCGGTTCAAGCCCGAACAGATGGGATAGGCCAGGTCGCGCCAAGCAGCGCGGCGGCGCGAGCCAGATCGCCTTCGCACCACAGGAGATCGTCGTTGGCCGGGTCTCCACCGCAAAGTTGATCGGGTTCGTGTCCGTAGCAGACCTCTACAATTTGTCAAGGGGTCCCTGCAATATGCGGGAATCCTCTCGACCCAAAGGCACCGCAATGACCGGATTCGATCGCAAACGCTTCGAGGCGTTAGTCCTCTATATCGCTCATCGCCGCAGAGAGGATGAGCGATTTGGTCGTACCAAGATGGCGAAGGTCCTCTTTTATTCCGATTTCTCGGTGTATCAGGATCAAGGTAAGCCGCTGACTGGCGCTACCTACATCCGCATGCCATTCGGCCCCTTCCCCAAGGCCTTGGAGGAGACCGAGAATGCCCTTGAGGAAAGGGGGCTTGCCGTATTGGCGCACGACGTGGAGGACGATTACGACGAGAAGCGGATCATTCCGACCAAAAGCGCCCCCGATTTGCGAAATCTCTTCGAGGGATGGCAGATCTTGGTCGTCAACGACTGGATTGACCGAGTGGGAGCCGCAACGGCAACTCAGATTTCTGAGATGTCCCACCATCACCCGGGATGGCTTCTCGCCAAGAAGAACGGGGACCCCATTCCCTATGAGACCGCGATCCTGCCCCAGGCGCGACCGACTGCCTATGAGGCATCACGCGCAAAGGAGGTGGCGCGTGGTCGCGGATGGCAGTCCAGCGATGGAAAATGGATCTGGGAACGGAGCGCCGGCTAAAGCAAACAAGGTCAAACACAGCGAGCTTTACGACAGATGCCGCGCCGAGGTTGAGGCGCTGCATCCTCGGATCGCGAGAGAGGGTTTCTTCGAGCGGCTCGACGCGTTCATGGTGATTTGCGATGTTGAGGCCGACGCCTACCATGTCGGCGGCGCGACGTTCTATATGCAGACGCCCGAAAACTTTTCGCCCGTGCTGATGATCTACTTCACCTACGCGTCTGGACAAATCGTGATGCAAGCTGTCCATGCCGACGATTGAATGAGCCCGCCGGGCCCCTCTGCTTCTACAAAGAAGGGATAAGCGTGACCCAGATCACGCGCCAAGATATATCGATGCGATATATCTTGATGCGATGAATCTGAGCTCGACCGCCTATGTGATCCTCGGCATGGTCAGCCGCGAGCCGCGCTCGGGCTATGAGATCAAGGCGGCGGTGGACGGCTCGACTCGCTTCTTCTGGGCGGCCAGCTACGGGCAGATCTACCCAGAGCTGAAACGGCTCGCCGAGGCGGGGCTGGTGGAGGGAGTCGAGGCGCCGCGCGGTGACCGCAAGCGGACCGTCTACGCGATCACCGCCGACGGCGAGGCCGAGCTGAAGGACTGGCTGCGAAAGCCGCCCGAGGCCTCGGAGATGCGCGAAGAAGGGCTGCTGAAACTCTTCTTCTCCGGCGTGCTGAAGCCCGCCGAGGCGGTCGAGACGCTGCGCGCGATGCGGCGCGCGAGGCTCGAGCTGGCCGAGCGCCTGCGCGACCTCGAGCCGGAGAAGCTCGCGGAAAAGCAAGCCGAGGACCCCTACCCGCTGATGGTCCTGCGGGCGGGGATCGAGTTCAACCAGTGGTTTGCCGATTGGTGCGAGCGGATGGAGTCCGAGCTGCTCGACCGGGGACGACAGAAAGGAAGCGGCTGATGTTTGACTCACTCGCCCGCCTCGCCGACCGCCGTGCCCACCGGATCGGGCTGATCGCGATCGCCTTCTTCCTCCTCGCCGGCGCGCTCGGCGGCTCAGTCGCCAAGCGACTCGACCCCTACGGCGCCGACGACCCCGCGACCGAGGCGGTGAAGGCGAGGCAGCAGCTCGAGGACGCGGGCCTGCGCGGGCCAGGGGTGATCGTCCTGCTCCACAACGCCCCGGTTGCCAGCGCCTCCACCCACAGCCGCGTCGCGGCGCTCGAACGTGAGCTGCGCCGCCGCGCCGACGTCGCATCGGTCAGCGACTATTACACGACCCACTCCACCGACTTCGTCTCCCGCGACGGCAGCTCGACCTATCTCGCCGTATCTCTCAAGCCGGTCGACGACAAGAAGTCACAGGAAGCCGGCGGCGAGATCGCCGACCAGCTCGCCGGCAGGCCGGGCATCACCGTCGGCGGAGGCGCCGTCGCCCAGGAGCAGGTCAACAAGCAGGTCGAGGAAGACCTGCGCAAGGCCGAGATGCTCGCCTTCCCTCTGCTCTTCCTGCTCTCCTTCGTCTTCTTCCGCAGCCTCGTCGCCTCCTTGCTGCCGGTGATGATCGGACTGTTGGCGATCGTCGGCACCTTCCTCGTCCTGCGGATCGCCAGCGAGCTCGGCTCGATCTCGATCTTCGCCCTCAACCTCACCACCGGGCTCGGGCTCGGCCTGGCAATCGACTACAGCCTCTTCATCGTCTCCCGCTACCGCGAGGAGATCGCCAAGGACGGACCCGGGCTGGCGGCGATGCGCCGCGTCCTCGCCACCGCCGGGCGCACGGTCTTCTTCTCCTCGCTGACCGTCGCCGCGGCGCTCGCCTCGTTGCTCGTCTTCCCGCAGCGCTTCCTCTACTCGATGGGCCTCGGCGGCTCGCTGGTCGTGCTGCTCACCGCGCTGATCTCGCTGACCGTGCTGCCCGCCGTGCTGACCCTGCTCGGCACCCGCATCAACTCGCTCGCGCCGCGCTTCCTGCAGCGGCGCGCCGAGGCCGACACGCGACCCGACGAGCAAGGCTTCTGGTACCGGCTCTCGCGCTTCGTCATGCGCCGGCCGGTTCCCGTCGCGACGCTCAGCGCGCTGCTGCTGATCGTCCTCGGCCTGCCCTTCTTCCACATCAAGTTCAACACCGTCGACCCGACCGTGTTGCCGAAGTCGGCCAGCGCCCGACAGGCCTACGACAGCATCAGCTCAGAGTTCCCGCCCTACCGGGAAACGCCGATCTGGGTCTCGGTCAAGGGGGCGACGCCGAAGGCGACCGCCGCGCTCGCGGCGCGTGTCCGCGGCACTCCCGGCGTGGCCGCGGTCGCCCCACCGCAGCCGCTGCGCGGCGGCGTCACCGCGATCCGGGCGACCTCGCGGAACCCGTTCAACTCCGATCCGAGCAAGACGACGGTCGAACGGATCCGCGACATCGCCGCGCCGCCGGGGGCGAGCGTTCTGGTCGGCGGCGCGACCGCCGATTTCATCGACTTCCAGGGCAGCCTCGCCCGCCACCTGCCGATCGCCTTCGCGATCATCGTCATCGCCACCCTGGTCATCCTCTTCCTGATGACCGGCTCGGTCGTGCTGCCGGTCAAGTCGCTGATCATGAACGTGCTCAACCTCAGCGCCGTGTTCGGCCTGATGGTGCTGATCTTCCAAGACGGACGGCTCGAAGGCCTGCTCAGCTACACCGGCACCGGCGCAATCGAGCAATCGATGCCGATCCTGCTCTTCGCCGTAGCCTTCGGCCTCTCGACCGACTACGCGGTGTTCCTGCTCTCGCGGATCAAGGAGGCCCGGGACAAAGGCGCCTCGGACTCGGAGTGCGTCGCGATCGGGCTCGAGCGAACCGGCCGGATCGTCACCGCGGCGGCGCTGCTCTTCGCCGTCGCGATCGGCGCCTTCGCCACGTCGAAGATCATCTTCATCAAGCAGAACGGCGTCGGCACCGCGCTCGCAGTGCTGATCGACGCCAGCATCGTCCGCGCCCTGCTGGTCCCCTCGTTGATGGAGCTGCTCGGCAAATGGAACTGGTGGGCGCCCGCGCCGCTGCGGCGGCTGCATGACCGTTACGGGATCAGCGAGACTGTGACCACTCGATGACCGATCCTGAGCTGGCCGACGCGACTCGTCGCACCCGCCTCGCCAACGAGCGCACCGAGCTCGCCTGGTGGCGCACCGGCCTGACCGCGCTGGCCGTCGCGCTCGGCGTCGGACGTGTGGTGCCGGAGCTGAACGACACCGTGGTGCGCTGGCCCTACGTGGTCGCCGGGGCCGGCTTCGCCGTCTGGGGGATCCTCGCGATCGCCTACGGGAGCAGGCGGGGCGCGAGGGTGGAGCGGGTCCTCAACAGCGGCAGGTTCCCGGACTCGGAGGGCTGGATGCGCTCGGCGCTCGGCCTGGGAGGGATCGCGCTCGGAGCGCTGACGGCGATCCTCATCATTGTGGACTGACCGTCGATTCTTCCGGCGAGGCATCGAACAGCGACGGTTCGAAGCCCGTCAACGCCGGTTCGGCGGCGTAGCCGAGCGGTTCAAGGCCGAATAGTTCCTCGACGCTGCGCAGGAAGGAGAAGTGGTTGTAGTAGGCGCTTTCTTCGACCGTGCCCGGCGCGAGGTACGGGGAGATCAGGAGCATCCCCACCTGGCCGCCGCCACCGCTCGGTTTGACCGGGCCGGTCGCGGGCGGTTCGGCGCTCGCCGGAGCAGGAGCGGGCGGCAGATTGGGATAGTCGGGCGTCGCGCAGCAGGAGCTCGTGTCCGGTTCCGCAACGGTCTGCGGCGCCTGGTCAAAGGTGATCGCGATCAGCCCGCCTTCGCTCTGGTAGGCGGGCGAGGCGGTGATCTCGGGCACCACCGTTTCGAGAAAGCCCTGGGCGGCGGCGAGGCCCGCGGGCTGTTCGGGGGCGCAGGGCGTCTCGCTGCCGTCGTGACAGGCGTTGGGCACGATGTATGAGAAGGAAGGCGTGCTTTTTGGATCTTTCAGGTCCGCGGCGAGCTGGTCGAGGCCGCCTTCGTGGCGCGCGGCTTCGGGGTCTTCGCCGAGCGCGGCGAAGTAGGCGAACGGCTTGCGCCAGGCGGCGACCGGTTCGGGTTCGACGTAGGCCTTCCAGGTCAATTTGGCTTCGGTGAGCTGCCCGGGGAGCGTTTTCGTCTCGGCCGGATAGACGCAGCCTTCGCCTTCCACCTGCCCTTCGACGCTCACCGTGCCGGGCGCGACCGGCGTGCTTTCGGGGCAGTTCTGCGCCGTCTGCGGCGTCGGGCCCTGGCCGCTGAGCAGGGCGATCTCGTTGGCGAGCCCGCCCTGGGCGACGGCGTAGTAGTTGGGCAGCAGCTTGCCTTCCCCGGCCAGCGTTTCCGCGAGGTAGGGCGCCGCGGATTCCTTGCCGAACGCTTCTTCATAGCCGTGGCCTTCGAGCACGACCAGGAAGACGTGCTTGATTTCCGGCAGCGGTTCCTGTTCTTCTTCGGGGTCGAACGGCACTGGGTTGGCCGCGGGCGGCGGTTCGGCTTCAGGGGCTTCTTCTTCGATCGGCGCTTCCAGCGGCGCTTCGGGGGCGGCGGCGACGGCCGGCGCCTCAGCGACCGGTTCGGGCGCTTCCGCCACCGGTTCTTCGGCTTCCGCAGGCGCCGCTCCACCCATTTCTTCGAGGATGATCGCCGACGCCCCCGCCCCCTGGGCGAGCGGGTTGGTGACGGAGCCAAGCACGACGCCGGCCGCCAGCAGCGCCATCACCGCGACCGCCGCCACCTGCGGCGAGGGCATGAAGCTCCAACGATCGTCCTTCTCCTCGCCGTCCTCGCCCCTGGCCGGATCGGCTGGCGCCGCCGGCGCGGCCACGTTCTCGCCCGCGCCGCGGCCACGCTCCTTCAAGGCGGCCACCCGACTCGCCACCACAGCGGGCAGGGCACCATTCCGACTTCCGCACTCCAGGCAGTAGCGCTGGTCGGCGCCGACACTGGCGCCGCAATCGTCGCAGCGCTCGGCTGCTGGCTTGGCAGAACCCGCGTCGTCGCCCGAAACAGTCACTCGACCCGCAAGTCTCACCGCCCGAGACGCCCAAATTGTGAACATCTTGAGTACAGCCGTTAACCACCGATTCCGGCCGATTAACAACTCGGAAACATCCTGCGTGAAGCTGCCGCGACAATCCGTGCGACTTGACTAACTTCTCGATGCAGAGCGGAGACAGCTGCGCATCCTGCGGGGCGGCGCTGGCCCCCGACCAGCGGTATTGCCTCCAGTGCGGCCAGCGTTGCGCCGAGCCGCGGCTGCCCTTCATGGATGCGGTCGTGCTCATGAACGCGGTCGCACAGCCGGCGTCGGTCCCCATGCCGGCGCCGAAGAAGAAGAGGCGGTCCGGGGTCTCTCCCAACGCCGCTCTCATCGCCGGGGTCGGCACGCTCCTGCTCGCGCTCGGCATCGGCGTCCTGATCGGACGCTCGGGCCATCAGGAAGTCGCCCAGACCGCTGCCGCCCCGCAGGTGATCAAGGTCGGCGGAAGCGGCGAAGCGCAAGCAACGGCTTCGAAAGGCAAGACCACCACCGGCGGCGGCGCGGTGAACGCGAAGACCAAGAAACAGAAAGAAGCCGCCGAAAAAGCCGCCGAAGCACACCCCGCGGCCGAAGAAGTCATCAAACCGGCGAACGGGGTGAAGCTGGCGCCGCCGACGGTCAAGCCCGGCGACAAGTGCGAATCGGGCGCCGCCGGCTGCGAAAACGGCAAATTCACCGGCAACTTCTTCGGCGAATGAGCGTGCTGCCCAAAGCCCTGCGCAACCCGCGGCGCACAGCCAAGGCCGCGACCAACGGCGGCCCGCCCGTCGCCGCGACCAACGGTCACGGCCCGGCTCCGACGCAGAAGCCGGCGCCACCACGGGGACCAGCGGGCCCGGCCCTCGGCCAGGAGCTGCTCGTCGACCTCGAACGCAGGCGCGACCAGCTCGTCGCCCGTGTCGCCGAGCTGCAGTGGGACCTCGGCGGGCTCGTCTACGAGATGGCGATCCGCAACCAGGTCAAGGTCGAGGTCCTGGTCAAGCGGGCGGTCGCCCTGCAGGACGCCGATGCCGAGCTGAGCGAGGTCGAACGGATCGTCCGCACCGAGGAGACCGGCACCGCCGGGACCTGCTCCAACTGCAGCGCGCCGCACTCGAGCGGCGCGACCTACTGCTGGCAGTGCGGCCAGCCGCTGCTGCCGCAGGTATCGAGCGACTCGATCCTGCGTCGCTGAGCCCGTCGCTCAGCCAAAGCGGCCACTGACGTAGTCGCGGGTCCGTGGGTCATCCGGGTGGCTGAAGATCTTCTCGGTGTCGGCGAACTCGATCAGGGTCCCGGAGGGTTCGCCGTGGCTCGAGTCGAGGCTGAAGAAGGCCGTGCGGTCGGCGACGCGCGCCGCCTGCTGCATGTTGTGGGTCACGATCACGATCGTGAAGCGGCCTTTGAGGCTGTGCATCAGGTCCTCGATCGAGGCGGTCGCGATCGGGTCGAGCGCCGAGGCCGGCTCGTCGAGGAGGAGGACGTCGGGCTCGATCGCGATCGCGCGGGCGATGCAGAGGCGCTGCTGCTGGCCGCCGGAGAGGCCGAGGGCGCTGTCCTTGAGCCGGTCCTTGACCTCGTCCCAGAGCGCGGCCCCGCGCAGCGCCTCCTCGACCCGCTGGTCGAGGCCGTGCCGCATGCCGAGGTTGCGCGGCGCCCAGGCGATGTTGTCGTAGATCGACTTCGCGAACGGGTTCGGTTTCTGGAAGACCATGCCGATCCGGCGCCGCACCTCGACCCGGTCGACGTTGCTCGCGTACATGTCGTGGCCGTGGTAGAGGATCTCGCCCTCGATCCTGAAGCTGGGCACCGAGTCGTTCATCCGGTTGAGACTGCGCAGGAAGGTCGTCTTGCCGCAGCCCGAAGGGCCGATCAGGGCGGTGATCCGGTTGCGCGGGATGCGCAGGTTGACCGCCGCCAGCGCCCGCTTGCGGCCGTAATAGACCGAGACCTCACGGGCTTCGAAGACGGATTCGAGGCCTGCCTCCCGGCTCGCGGCGCCGTTGGCGCCCGCCGGGCCGGCGATCGGCCCGCTCTGGATCCGGATGCGGCCCGGCACCGGCGCGCCGCCGCCCTCGAAGCTGTCGAAGCCGCGGCTCATCGGGTCATCCTCGCACGGCTGCGGGCGAGCAATGCCCGCGCGCCGAGGCTGGCGAAGAGGATCGCCGAGAGCAGGATCAGCGAGGAGCCCCAGGCGCGGGTGAAGCCTTCCGGGTTCGCTTCCTCCGAGAGGCTGAAGATCGTCACCGGGATGCTTGGAACCGCTTCGAAGATGTTGAAGTTGAATTCGGTCCCGACGCTGGCCGGAGTGAGCAGGATCAGCGGCGCCGTCTCGCCGGCGGCGCGGGCGACGGCGAGCACGGTCGAGGTGACGATGCCGCCGAGCGCGGTCGGCAGGATCACGGTCAGCACCGAGCGCCAGCGGCTGACGCCGAGCGCGTCGGAGGCTTCGCGCAGGCTGTTCGGCACCAGCAGCAGCACCTCCTGGCTGCCGCGGGCGATCAATGGCAGCTCGATGATCGCGAGCGCGAGCGCCCCGGCAAAGCCCGACAGGTTCTGCGTCGGTTTGACCAGCAGCACGAACATGAAGAGGCCGACGACGATCGAGGGCAGCCCGTTCATCAGGTCGAGCGTCGAGCGCACGAATCTCGAGACCCGCGAGCCGGAGAACTCGGTCAGGTAGATCGCGGTGAGGACGCCGATCGGCATCGCGATCGCGGTCGCGAGCAGGACGATCAGGCCCGTGCCGAGGATCGCCGGCCCGATCCCCGTCGGTTCGCCGGTGAAGAGGAAGTCGAGGCTGATCGCCTTGGCCCCGCGGGCGACGACCGTGTAGGTGACGATGCCGAGCACGGCGACCGCGGCCATGGCGGCGACGGTCGCGCCGCTCTCGGCGACGCGGCTGACGACGCGGCGCCTGCGCAGGTTGCCCGTTGCGGTCAGCGGGGCGGTGGGGTCGAAGCCAGGCGCGTTCATCTGGCCACGCTCCGCGAGTAGTCGAAGCGGCGGCCGATCCACTGGGCGAGGAAGTTGGAGGCCAGCCCGATCACGAGCAGGATCACGCCGAGGTAGTAGAGCGAGGCGATGTGCATCTCGGTGATCGCCCCCGGAAACTGGTTGGCGATCCGCGCGGCGAGCGTGTCGCCGGTTTCGAACAGGTTGGCGTTGATCTTCGAGCCCGCCCCGATCACCTGGGTCACCGCGATCGCCTCGCCGAGCGCGCGACCGAGGCCGAGCAGCGAAGCGGCGGTGACGCCGGAGGCGGTGGTCGGCAGGACGATCCCGCGCACGACCTCCCAGCGGGTCGCGCCGAGGGCGCTGGCGCCGTCCTGCATCTCGCTCGGAACGGCGAGGAAGAGGTCGCGCGAGATCGAGGCGATGATCGGGATGATCATGATCGTCAGGATCAGGCTCGCGGTGAAGACGCTGGCGCCGGTGGTCTGCGGCGGACCGAAGAGGGGGATGAAGCCGAGCGTGTCGTGCAGCCAGGGCTCGATGTCGGACTGGACGAAGGGGGCGAGGACCAGGATCCCCCAGAAACCAAGGATGACGCTTGGGATCGCCGCCAGCATCTCGACCAAGGGCGAGATCACGCCGCGCACCCCGCTCGGCGCCAGCAGGCTGAGGAAGAGGCCGATCGAGATCGCGATCGGCGCGCCGATCGCCAGCGCGACGAAGGAGCTGACGACGGTGCCGAAGATCAACGAGCCGGCGCCGTAGACGTTGAAGTTGGGCTGCCAGGTGGTGTGGACGAGGAAGCCCAGCCCGAACTTGGAGATCGAGGGGCTGGCGCCGTGGACCATCTGGTAAGCGACCATGAGCAGGACCACGGCACCGAGCAGCGAGGCGAGCGCGCAGAGGCCGAAGAGGAGGGCGTCGCCGAGGCGATCGACCCGGCGAAGCCTGCTCGCGGCGCGCGCGTCCCGCCCGTCATTTCCCGCCGACATGTAGGCCGGGTTCACCGTGGTGCCACTCATCGGCGCGCAGCGTAGAGGAGATTCGACGACCCGAACGGGCTTGCGCGTTATTTTCACAACTTAGTTACAAGTCACTTACATGTCGGTAACAAGTCACAAAACGTGACTCCCCGACGCCACTCGATCGTGCGATGCATCTCTTTCACAAGATTGAAACATGTGTGGGTTTCCCCGACCCCATGCTGTGCCCTGCTCGGGCTGCTCCTACGCCCGCGAGAGACATCGAAACGAGTCGAAAGGAATTCTCTTGAATCGCATCAGGTTGCTTGGTGTGGCCATCGGGGCCGTGCTGGTAATGGCGACGGGAGTGGCCAATGCTTCTGCCGCCGGCCTCACCGGAGCCGGTTCGTCGCTGGTTGCGCCGCTCATGGCCAACTGGATCAGCGGCTTCGAAATCAAAGAAGGCATCCCGGTCAAATACGCCTCCGTGGGCTCCGGGGCGGGCATCGCCCAGATCACCGCCCGCACGGTCGACTTCGGCGCCTCCGACGCGCCGCTGACGCCCGAACAGGCCGGCGCCTGCAACAGCTGCGTTCAGATCCCGTGGGCGCTGACGGCAACCGGGATCGGCTTCAAAATCCCGGGGGTCAAGAAACTCAACCTCACCGGCTCGCTTCTCGCCGGCATCTACTTCGGCAAGATCACGAAGTGGAACGACCCGAAGATCAAGGCGATCAACCCGGGCGTCAAACTGCCCGGCCTGACGATCACCCCGGTCTTCCGCAGCGACGGCTCCGGTGACACCTACGCCTTCACCAGCTACCTCTCCAAAGTCAGCGCTGCGTGGAAGAAAGAAGTGGGTTCCGCGACCAGCGTTCAGTTCCCCCCCGGCGGTGTCGGCGCCAAAGGCAACTCCGGTGTCACCTCCACCGTCACCTCGACCAACGGTTCGATCGGCTACATCTCGGCCTCCTACCTGATCGCCGCCGGCATCGGCGCGGTCGCGCTTCAGAACAAGGCGGGCAAGTTCGAGCTGCCGAACCTGAAGAACATCGAATCGGCGGCGTCCTACGTGACGCACCTCTCCAACGCCAACACGGTGAACATCACCAACCCGCCGGCGAAGGCCTCGATTGCGTACCCGCTCTCGACCTTCACCTACGCGATCGTCCCACACAGCGCCCCGCAGAAGGGCTTCCTGCAGCAGTTCCTCAACTACGCGGTCACCTTGGGCCAGAAATACGGTGCGGCCCTCGACTTCGCGCCGCTGCCGAGCGTCGTCTCCACGGCAGCCAAAAAAGCGATCGGCTCCCTCTAGGAGCTGGGCCGAGCTCCGCGCCGGTCAGGCAAACGCCTGGCTGGCGCGGCGGCGCAGGTCGGCATTGAGCATCCCGGTCACTTGACTGGGGCTCTCGCCGGCGGCGGGGATCGCGTCCCCGATCAGGCCGCTGGCGCGGAAGCCGTAGAGCGGCGCGTCGAAGCCCGCCGCGCGGATCTTGCGGACGAGCTGCACCGCTGAAGGGGTGTCGGCGCCGGGCCCGCAGAGGACGATCGCGGTCGGCTCGAGCGCGCCGAGGGCGCGCTCCATCCGCTCCTCGCCGAGCTCATCGGAGAGCATCAGCACGCGGAAGCCGGCGCGGCGCAGGGCGAGGTCGAGCGCCTGGGCGTGAACCGCCTCCAGCTCGGAGCCGCGGCTCGAGTCGAGCAGCAGGATGCCAGCCGGCCGCGAAGCGGCGGAGGCGAGGCGGCGGGCGCCGTGCAGCCAGCCGGTCGCCCAGCGGGCGGCGAACTCGAGCTCGGCCTCGCGCTCGGGATCGGCGGCAAGCGCGTCGATCGCGGGCAGCAGCATCTCCTCCACGGTCCGCTCCAGCGGGCGCACGGCGAGGCTCTCCTCGATCGCGCGGTCGGCGGCGTCCTCGTCGAAGCTTTCGAGCGCCATCCGCAGACTGTCGCCGTCGGCCGGCGCCTCCTGGCGCTGGCGAGCCAGCTCGATCGCCGAAGAGATGTTGCCGGTCGTCGCGAGCGCGTCGCGCAGCGTCTGCAGCTCGACCAGCTCGTAGTTGCGGTGGTTGCCGACGGTGCGCTTGGGGACGGGATAGCCGTAGCGGCGCTCCCAGCTGCGCAGCGTGTTGGGACTGACGCCCAGCACTTCGGCGGCGGCATTGGTTCGGATTCCCGGCATGCGCAGCATTCTGGCACCGGAATCCCGGGTTTACACCAGTTATGGACAGATTTCAGGAATCTGTCAGCGATCTTGCAAGCTGCCCACGCCCACCGGCTGGCTGACGGCGCGGGCCCGCCACATCGCCTCGTCGGCCCTGTGCAGAAGCTGGTTGGCGTCAATCCCGTGCTCCGGACAGGCGACGACTCCGGCTGAGATCCCGATCCGCAGGCCGCCCGCGCGCTCGAGGTCGTCGAGCTGGCTCAGCAACCGCTCGGCCATCTGCACGCCGCCGACGGTGTCCTGGCCGGGCGCCAGCACGCAGAGCGCGTCCTCCTCCAGGCGGAAGGTCTCGTCGACGAGCCGAACGCTCCCGCCCAGCGCCGCGCCGACCACGGCAAGCGCCGTCTGGCGACCGCCACCCGCATCGCCCTCGCGCGCGCCGGGGCCCTCGACGTCGAAGACGACCAGGGCGAAGGGCTGCTCGTAGCGCCGGTTGCATTCGAGCAGCTGGTCGAGCCGGCGGCGCATCTGGCCGGCCCGGTACAGGCTCGGATGCTCGACCTCCGCGGTCGCCGTGCCCTCGTCGCGCTCCCAGAGCGTGCCGACCGCAGTTGCGGTGACCGAGCCGAACTCCTCGGCCAGCTTCTGCGCCGCGGCCGCGAACAGCTCGCTGTCCTTGGCGGCCATCTCCTCGTGCAGCTTGCCGAGCAACGAAGCCTGGAGAGACGACACTTCGCGGGCCAGCTTGCCCGCACCGGAGCCGCCACGCACGCCTGACTGTGTGGGGGCATCCGTCGCCACGCCGAGACCTTGGCGATTCGGGCGGACGCCAGGCCGTCAAAAACTCGCAAATTGCGGCCCGACACCCGTCTAGGGAAAAATGGCTACTCGAGCGTTCGGCGCCCGGTGAAGGCGTTGCCGAGGGTGACCTCGTCGGCGTGCTCGAGGTCGGCGCCGATCGGCAGACCGCTGGCCAGGCGGGTGACGGTGACCTGGCCGCGCAGCTGCTCGGCGATGTGGAGAGCGGTTGCCTCACCGGTGGTGGTCGGGTTGGTCGCGAGCACCACCTCGCGCACCTCGCCCTCGGCGACGCGGCGCAGCAGCTCGGCGATCTTGAGGTCGTCAGCGTCGACCCCGTCGATCGGCGAGAGCGCGCCGCCGAGCACGTGGTAGAGGCCGCGGTACTCATGGGTGCGCTCGATCGGGATCACGTCGGCGGGTTCCTCGACCACGCAGATCGACGCCTGGTCACGGTTGGGATCCGTGCAGATTCGGCAGAGCGGCCCCTCGGAGAGGTTGAAGCAGCGCTCGCAGAGGCCGACCTTCTCCTTCACCTCGCGGATCGCCGCGGCCAGGGCGGCAGCCTCTTCGTCGGGGGCGCGGAGGATGTGGAAGGCAAGGCGCTGCGCGGTGCGCTGCCCGATCCCAGGCAGCCGCGAAAGCTCGGCAACGAGGCGCGAGAGCGGCGCCGGTCCCTCGGCGCTCACATCCCGGGAAGGCCCGGCATGCCTCCCATACCTCCGGTGATCCCGCCCATCTTCGAGTTCTGCAGCTCCTGGGCGGCGCGCAGCCCCTCGTTGACCGCGGCCTGAATCATGTCGGCGAGGATCTCGGCCTCCTCCGGGTCGATCGCCTCCGGGTCTATCGCGATCTCGCGCAGGGTCAGGTCGCCGCCCATCTTCACCTTGACCATGCCGCCACCGGCACTTGCCTCGACCACCTCGTCTTTGAGCGACTCCTGCGCCTCCAGCATCTGCTGCTGCATCTGCTGCGCCTGTTTCATCAGCGCGTTCACGTCAAAGCCCCCCGGGGCGCCCCGTGCCATCAACCAACCTCCTCAGCGTTGAATTCAGTCCTGATCTTCTCCCCCAGCGCATCATGGTCGACGCCGCCGTCCTCGGCCGACTCGGCCTCAGCTGAAGCCGTATCGCCGTCGAACACGTCAAAGGCGGGACGAACCTTCTGACCCAGAACCGTCTCCAACGCCCCAGCCAGCTGTTCGCGCTTGTCGGGAGCTTCGGCCTTGCGCTTGTTGAAGATGTGATCCGCCGGGAAGCCCACCGTCACACTTCCCTCGGCAGCATCAAATGCAACCGGCCGCGCACCCTCGAAGGTCGCCGCCAGCGCCGGCGCCGTCTGCATCAGCTGATCCAGAACCGCTGGCCAGACGCTAGCTACCTGCTCCATGTCGAGCTCGTGGCCCGCGGGTCCTGACCCCGGGTCGGGGGTGTCCGGACTGCCGCTGGGTTTCTCGCCGGACGGCTGTACCTCACTCGCTGAGTCGGCAGGGCGAGAAACAGGACGCCGCGCCTGTCCGGACACCCCCGACCCGTCGCCACCCGCGGGAGGGTCCTCAGCTTCAGACGGCAAGGGTTCCGGCCCATCGGTGTCTTTTGAAGCTTGGGAGTCAGGGGCCTCAACCGAAGGGGCATCTCCCGCGGGTGGCGGAGGGGAAGGGGGGGTTCGGACGGGTGAGTCCGCTAACCCCCCCTTCTCCTCCGACAGGACCCGCGGCTGACCGCTTCCAGTCCCTTGCTCGAGCTTCTCGATGCGCCTAAGCAGTCCCTCGGTGCTGGGATCGAGGTCGGGCCTCGCCGCTTTCAGGAGGGCGATCTCCACGGCCATGCGCGCGTCATCCCCCTCGCGGACCGCGGTTAGAGCTGCCGACAGCTCGTCGATGGTGCGAACCAGGGTCGCCGCTCCTATCGCTTCAGCTTGAGCTGACAATCGTCCTTCGTCGGTGGCGGTGACTACAAACGTGTTGGGCACCTCGCCGACCGTCTGGGTGACGAGCAGGTGGCGCAGGTGGGCGAGCAGGTCGCGGGCGAACTGAGAGGGGTCGCGGCCGGAGCGGGCCATCTCCTCGACGCCGAGCAGGACCGCCTTGGGGTCCTCGGCGATCACCGCGTCGACGGCGCCGAAGAGCAACTCGGCATCGGCCGCGCCGAGCAGCTGGAGGACGTCTTCGAGCCCGATCTGGTTGCCTCCGTAGGCAACGAGCTGGTCGAGCGTGCCGAGCGCGTCACGGAAGCTTCCCGAGGCGGAGCGGGCGATCGTCGCCACGGCGCCCTCATCGACCTCGATCGACTCGGCGGCGGCGACCCGGTTCACCACCTCGGAGATCTGCTCCAGCGAGGGGCGTTGGAAGTCGAAGCGCTGGCAGCGGTCGGCGATCGTCGCCATCACCTTGTGCGACTCGGTCGTCGCGAGGACGAAGACCGTGTTCGGCGGCGGCTCCTCGAGCGTCTTCAGGAAGGCGTTCCAGGCCTCCTTGGTCAGCATGTGCGCCTCGTCGAGGATGTAGACCTTCCAGCGACCGCCGGTCGGCGCGTAGGCGACCCGCTCACGCAGGTCGCGGATGTCGTCGACCGAGCGGTTGGAGGCGGCGTCCATCTCGATCACGTCGAGGGAGGTGCCGGCGGCGATCGTCAGGCAGGACTCGCACTCGCCGCAGGGGACCACCGTCGGGCCGCCGCGCTCGCAGTTGAGCGAGCGGGCGAGGATCTTCGCCATCGAGGTCTTGCCGGTGCCGCGCGAGCCGACGAAGAGGTAGGCGTGGTGGACCT
>JAPVSJ010000038.1:0-77787 GCA_047519745.1 Actinomycetota bacterium
GGAAGCCGTTGCGCTCGAGGCCGATGTCGACGAAGGCGGCCTCCATGCCGGGCAGGACGTTGTCGACCTTGCCCTTGTAGATGTTGCCGACGATCGATCGCCGGCCGCGGCGCTCTATGTAGAGCTCCGCCACGCTGCGTTTGCCGCCTTTGGTCTTCGACTCGAGGACGGCGACACGGGTCTCGCCGCGATCGGCGGACACCAGGATGGTTTTTTTCATAGTTGTTTCAGCTCAGTTCAGATAGGTACGCATGGCCCAGTCCCTTTCAAGGGGTCACCAGGCGAACCTGCCTTTCTGGCTGAGGCGCGCTTGCATGTGAATGCTCTGAAGAACGCCCACCGCGAGCAACGTCGCCAGCACGGAGGAACCCCCGTAGCTGAGCAGCGGCAGGGGAATCCCGGTGATCGGCATGATCCCCAGGTTCATCCCCACGTTGACGAAGACCTGAAAGAGCAGCATGGCGGCGATGCCGCCTGCCACGAGGGTCCCGTATGAGTTCTTCGAGAGCGTCACGATCCGCAGCGCCCGCCAGATCAGCAGGGCGTATAGGGATAGGACGAACGCGGCGCCGGCGAATCCGTAGCGCTCACCGATCACCGCGAAGATGAAGTCGGTGTGCCGCTCGGGGACGAAATCGAGCCGCGTCTGAGTGGCCCGATCGCCCCGTCCGGTCTTTCCCCCGGAGCCGATGGCGATCTTGGCCTGGTTCTGCTGGTAGCCCGCGTCGCTGGGGTCCGCGCTCGGATGCGTGAAGGAAGTCAGCCTTTGCTGCTGGTATTCCTTCAACACGGGCGTCCCGATTGCGGGAGCGACCACGAGCACGAGTGCAACTAGTGCGACGAGAGCCGCGCCGATCACCGCGAAGTGCGTCCAGCGGACGCCCCCCACGTACATCACGGCGAGGGTGATTGCCCCGTACACCAAGGAGGTGCCGAGGTCCGGCTGCAGGAAGACAAGCGCAGCCGGGGCGAGGCCGAGGCAGAGGTAGCGCACCGTGCGCTGCCTCGCTGAGCCCCGCCGGGCGCCATCGATGACAAAGCCGGCAAGCGCCAGAACGAGCAGGAGCTTGCCCAGCTCCGATGGCTGGAAGCTGAAGAGGGGAAGTTCGAAGGCGCGCCGCGAGCCGCGCGCGGCGAAGCCGAAGACGAATACCAGCGCGACGCTGGCGACGAGGAAGGTGTAGATCCCGACCCGCAGCTCGCGGAAGCGCGAGTAGTCGATGCGGGCGAGCAGGTACATCCCGACCAGGCCGAGCACGGCGTAGATCGCCTGGCGATCGACGTAATAGCCGGGGTTGCCGGGGATGTCGTGCGTGGTCGCCTGGCCGAGCGTGAAGACGCCGAAGGCGACCAACCCGGCGGCGGCGAAGCCGAGGGCGGCGTCCATGTAGGGAAGGCCGAGGCGCTCGGCGATCCCCGGTCGCAGGGCAAAGGGCTCGGGCCGTGCGCGACGGGTTCGGGTCGCGTACATCAGCCCCTACCCCCTTCGGGGGATTCCGCTTCGTGGGAGAGCCGGCCGGCGAAATAGGCTTCCAAGATCGTCTTTGCGGCGGGCGCCGCGGCTTCGGCGCCGAAGCCGCCTTCCTCCATCGTCACGAAGGTGACAATACGCGGATTGGGATACGGGGCGAGCACTCCGTACCAGGATTGGTCCGGGTAAGGGGGGCGCTGGGCCGTCCCGGTCTTGCCCGCGACCGGGATCGGGAAGCTGCCGAAGACGCTGAACGAGGTCCCGCCCCCGTTCTGCGCGGCGTCGTGCAGGCCTTCGAGGATCGCTTCCCGGTAAGCGGGATCCATGCGGACGTGGCGCCGGGGGCCCGGGTCGAATTCCCTGAGGACCCGGCCCGCCGCATCGTCGACCTGCAGCCCGACGTGGGGCGTGACGATCGCGCCGCCGTTGGCGATCGCGGCGTAGGCAATGGCCATCTGCAGCGGATTGGTCTGCAGGTCGCCCTGTCCGGTGGCGAGCTGCACGTTGTCGCCGGCGGACCATGGCCGGTCGGTTTCGCCTTCCTTGTAGAGCCGGTTGCGCCAGGCCTGCGAGGGCAGCAGCCCTTCGGCCGCGCCGGGCAGGTCGATGCCCGTCGGCCTGCCGATGCCCAGCGCGTGCGCCCAGCGCTGCAGGTCGCCGGTGTTCCACATCCGGTCGCCCAGCGTGTAGAAGAAGACGTCCGAGGACACTTCCAGCGCGCTGACGAGGCTGACCGACCCGTTCGCCGCTTCTCCCGCGTTTTTGAAGATCTCACCGCCGATTTCCAGCTGGCCGGTGTCTTCGATCACTTCGCTCGTCGTCAGGTTGCCGCTTTCGAGCGCCGCGATCGCCGTTATCGGCTTGAACGTGGACCCGGTGGGATAGAGCCCCGAGATCGCCCGATCGCTCAGCGGCGCGAGGATTTCGTCGCGGTAGAGTTCGTTGACCTGCGCCTGGGTCATCGGCCGCGTGAAGACGGACGGTTCGTAGGTCGGGTAGGAGCCGAGCGCGATGATTTCACCGCTGTGCACATCCATCGTGACGAAGCCCCCGCGCAGACCGCGCGCCGCCATCGCCGCTTCGCCCGCTTCCTGCACCTTGGTGTCGATCGAGAGCTTCAGGTTGTCGCCGGGCACCGGGGGCTGGGACGCCAGCTGCCCGTTGCGGGTCGGCTGGCCGAGCGCGTCCACCTGGATCCGGGTCAACCCCGGCCTGCCGCGCAGGTAGTGGTCGTAGGTGTCCTCGACCCCGTCCTGACCGATCTCGTCGCCCGGCTGGAGCCCCTTGTAGCGCGGTTCCTTCAGCTGTTCTTCGGAGACCTCGCCGACATTGCCGAGGATGTGGGCGGCGAGGGTGCCGTGCGGGTAGCGGCGCACGAAGACATGCTGCACCGAGACGCCGGGGAAGCGGTCCTGGTTCTCTTCCAGGTAGTAGACGAGGTAGTCGCCGACGTCGCGGCGCAGGGTCACCGGCGCCGCGGCTGCCAGGCTCAGCTGTTCGTGCATCGTCTTGCGCAGGCGCGGCAGCGAGCTGTGGGTCAGCTCGGCGAGCTGGGCAAGCTCGGCGTGGCGCCGGCGGGGCGCTTCGGGCAGCTTCGCGGGATTGACCTGCAGCGCCAGGCTGGTCCGGTTGGAGACGATGACGTTGCCGTTGCGATCGAGGATTTTGCCGCGCGGGGCGCTGACCCTGTACTCGCGGGTGCGGTTGTTCTTCGCTTCGGCGAGGTACTTTTCGCCGTTGATCACCTGCAGGAACCAGAGCCGGAAGAAGAGCACGGCGAAGAGCGCCAGGGCGAGGCCGCCGAAGACGGCGATTCGCAGCGCCAGGCGGTTGTTCATCTGCGGGCCAAGCTCATCGGATCGCCTGAACATCGAGACCTCCTAGGCTCCCAGCACGCTCGGCTGGCGACGGCGGGTCACCTTCGGGTCGTCGACCAGCGCCGGGCGCAACGCTCGGCGCAGGCCGAAGTAGATCGGCCAGGCGAGGAAGAAGGCGTAGATGCTCTTCAGCAGCATGTCGCGGACGATCAGCACGCTGACCGGCGCGTCGACGCCGAGCATCACCTGCACGGCTGCGAAGCCGAGCTCGGTGAACAAGGTCAGTCCCATGCAGACGAGCGGCGGCACCAGGGCGCTGTGGATGTCGAAGCGCTCGCGGAAGAGTCCGGCCAGATAGCCGGCGCCGAGCAGCACCAGCGAGGAGCCGCCGAGCGGCGCGACCAGCAGGCAATCGACGAGGAAGCCGACCGAGAAGCCGGCCACCGCGCCGGTCAAGCTGCCGCCGAGCAGACCGAGCGAGACGACGACGGCGGGCAGCACGTCGGCGCTGGTGTGGAGGAGCTCGACCCGCGAGAAGAACGAGAGCTGCAGCAGGACCGCGAGGATCACGATCGCGACGAGGCGGGCGAAGATCTTCGGCGTGACGATCATCCGCGGTTGCCCCCGGTCAGCACCTGGACCAGGTCGAGGTTGGCCATGTCGGCGTAGGGGCGCAGGTGGACCTGCTGGCTGGCCTCCTGCTCGACGATCGAGGCGCTGGTCACTTCGCCGACCGGCAGGCCGGGCGGAAAGAGCGAGGCGATGCCCTGCGCGCGCCAGCCCGAGGTGACCACCGCCTGACCCCCATGGACTTCCTTGCTCGAATTGAGGAAGTCGAGGATCAGGTCTTCGGGGTCGCCGACGTCGGGCCTGATCACGCCCTGCACGCCGGGGGGCACCACCTTCGCCGAGACGGCGCTGGCGTGGTCGGTGATCAGCGTCACCTGGGCGGATCCCCCCTCGGTCGAGGCGACGAGGCCGACCAGCCCATCGCCGCTGATCACGGGATCGTCGACCTTGACCCCGTCACCGGAGCCGACGTCGATCGTCACGGTCGAGTTCCAGACCGTCGGCGAGCGCGCGATCACCCGTCCAGCGACCGGTTCGTACGCCGATTCGGCCAGCGCCGGACCGCGGTCGAGCTCGACCAGCTTGCGCAGCTGGGCGTTTTCGGACAGCGCCTCCTGGCCGGCGACCGCCTGGCGGCGCACGGTCACGAGCTCGGCCTTGAGGCGGCTGTTTTCGCCGCGCGCGTCGAAGGTCTTGTCGAACCAGTCGACCAGGTCCCGGGCAGGCTTCAGGGCCCTGTCGGCGACGGTCTGCAGCGGGCTGAAGATCGTGCTGACGCCCCGCTGCACCCCACCCGAGCTGTGCCCGTAGGTGATCGTCAGCAACAGGAAGGAGCCGATGACGAGGAGGGTTAGTACCGCTCTACGGCGGCGTACTTGCTTGCGATACACGGCGGATACCTAAGTTTGGCGCTTTGAATGAACGGCAGCTAAGCAACGCGTGCCGTTCCCGAGTTCATCTTGCTGGCGCGGTGGATCGTCTCGAACTCCTCCAGCGAGATGCCGGAGCCGACGGCCACGCACGTCAACGGCGACTCTGCCAGTTGACACGGCATCTGGCACTCGTCGCGAAGGCGCTGTTCGAGTCCTTGCAGGAGCGCGCCTCCACCGGCAAGGGTAATGCCCCGGTCCATGATGTCCCCCGCCAGCTCCGGCGGGGTGCGGTCGAGCGTGTCCTTGACCGCGTCGACGATGTGGCTGATCGTTTCGTCAAGGGCCTCGCGCACCTCGGCCGAGCCGAGCGTGATCGTCTTCGGAAGTCCCGACACCAGGTCGCGGCCGCGGATCTCGACCTCGACCTCCTCTGGCAGCGGCGAGGCCGAGCCCGCCTCGAGCTTGACCTCCTCCGCCGTCTGGGTGCCGATCGCCAGTTTGTAGTGCTGTTTGCAGTGGTGGACGATCGCGTCGTCGAGCTCGTCGCCGCCGACCCGGATCGATTGCGAGACGACGATCCCGCCGAGCGAGATCACCGCGACCTCGGTGGTGCCGCCGCCGACGTCGACGATCAGCGAGCCGGTCGGCTCGGCGACCGGCAGGCCGGCGCCGATCGCCGCCGCCATCGGCTCCTCGATCAGGTAGGCCTTGCGGGCGCCGGCCGAGAGGCAGGCCTCCTCGACCGCGCGCTTCTCGACGCCGGTGACGCCGGAGGGCACGCAGACGACGACGCGCGGATGGGCGAAGCGGTTGGAGTGAACCTGCTTGATGAAATGGCGCAGCATCTGTTCGGTGACGTCGAAGTCGGCAATGACGCCGTCCTTGAGCGGCCGGATCGCGGTGATCGTCCCGGGGGTGCGCCCCAGCATCCGCTTTGCCTCGACGCCGACTGCATGGACCTGGCCGCTGCGCGAGTCGATCGCGACGACCGATGGCTCGGAGAGCACGATGCCGCGACCGCGCACGTAGACGAGGGTGTTGGCCGTGCCGAGGTCGACCGCCATGTCGCGGCCGCCCAGTCCGGTCAGGTAGCTGAATATGCCCATGTGTGCAATTTGGGGAAAAGCAGGGCAATCATTCCAGATGGTCCAAATCGGCCAACTCAGGCGCCAGCTCCAGCAATAATCCCACCGGCAACCCGACCACGTTCGACACGCTCCCCTCAATCCGCTCGACCAGGGTCGAGCCAAGCGTCTGAATCGCGTAGCCCCCCGACCGACCCCACCACTCCCCGAACCTCACATAGCGCTCAATCTCAGCATCGCCTAGCTCCTTGAAGACCACAGAAGTCCGTTCAAGCCCACTCCGCTCTTCCCCATCGGCAAGCACAACAAGCCCGCTCATAACGGTGTGAGCGCGTCCAGACATCCGCTCCAGGTACTCCCGCGCCTCAGCCGCATCTGCAGGCTTCCCGAGCGCCTTGCCATCGAGCACAACGTCGGTATCGCAAGCAAGCACATAGCCGTCGCGCTGAACAGCCCGAGCCTTGATCCGAGCGTTCTCAACTACCTCAACCTCAGGATCCCCACCCGTAAGCTCATCGACCCCAGGCACCACGACCTCGAACTCGATCCCCAGCTTGGCGAGGATCTCCCGCCTCTGAGGCGACCCGGATGCGAGGGTGACGTTCAGGACAGCTCGGGAAACCAGATGCCGATCTCACGCTCCGCCGACTCGTCCGAGTCGGACCCGTGGACCATGTTGAAAGTCACCTCGAGCGCGAAGTCGCCGCGGATCGAACCGGGCGCGGCCTCAACCGGGTTGGTAGCCCCGATCAGCTGCCGGGCTGCCGCGACCGCTTCGGTCCCCTCGAGCACCATCGCGACCAGCGTGCCGCCGGTGATGAACTCGACCAGCTCGCCGAAGAAGGGCTTCTCGGTGTGCTCGGCGTAGTGCTCGTTGGCGATCTGCTCGGAGGCGACCATCGTCTTCAGCGCCGCAATCCGCAGCCCCTTGCGCTCGAAACGTGCGATCACCTCGCCGCTCAGGGCGCGTTCGAAGGCGTCAGGCTTGACGAGGATCAGGGTCCGGCTCACGGTCAGGGCTCCTTGGCTGTCGTTTGGGTTTCGAAGGCTCTTTTGGCGTCTCGCTTTTTGGGGCCTCGCGCGACACCGCGTCCTCTTTTGCCGCCACCGCCGGTTTCTTTCGGGCGGGCGCTTTTCGCCGGCGTGGCTGCTCGCGCCTCGACAACGCGGTCTCGCAGTAGGGACAGAGCGCCCACTTCGGGTCGACCGGCCTGCTGCAACTGGGGCAAGGGTTCTTGAGGCGGTGCTGGCATTCGGGGCAGCGCAGGAAGTTCTTCTCGACCGGGAAGCCGCACTCCGGGCAGGAGTGCTCGGTGAGCTGGCGCACCCGCAACTCGGCGGCTTTGATCTCGAGCTCGCGTTCGTGAGCGTCCTCGAGGAACTCCGGCGGCCGCACGATCGCGTAAACGGCGGTGCCGAGGTAGGGGATGAAGGAGGCGAGCGTCGCGCAGCCGATCAGGAACGGATCGGAGATGCGGCGCTTGGCGTCGAGGTAGGTGTAGACGATCAGCGCCAGCCAGACGACGACCAGCATCAGGATGAGCAGGTTGACGACCAGGTTGAGGCCGTTGTTGCTGATGCCGAATATCGCGATTGCCATGGCGTTTGCGCCCGTCCGGGAGAGGAGCGGCGGTGAGTCTACTTCGCCGCCTGCATCGCGAACCCTGTCGTGCCTGGCCTCTAGAGAAAAAGGCTGCCGAACAGGTAGCCGAGCCCGAAGAAGACAAGGATCACCGCGGCGACCACCGCGGCGACCAGGGCCATCATCGAGAGCAGTTCGGTTCCAGCGCTTTTCGAGCCCATTTCACGCTCAATCCTCGCACAGACCGAGTGTCGCCCGGGCAGGCGCGAGTGCATAGTGCGAGCCGGTAACGAGCAGCACGCCACCCCTTTCCACGGCAAGCTCACGCCCGCGCGCGACGGCGGTCGCGAAGTCAGGCTCGTCCTCGGCAGCCAATCCCGCCTCCGCGCAGACCAGAGCAAGGGCATCGGCCGAAAACCCCTGCCGACGGGCCGAAACCCCCCGTATTTCGTGGGAAATCGTCCCGTCGGCGGAGGGGAGACCGGGGAGCTCGGTGCAGATGGCCTGGCTGAGAATCGGGGCCAGGGCCTCGATCATTGCCTTGGCGTCCTTGTCGGCCAGGACCGCCAAGCAGGCGATCACGGGGCGGCCGCCGGCAACCTCAGGCAGGGCCTCGGCCAGTGCCCTGGCCCCGTCGGGGTTGTGAGCGGCGTCGAAGAAGGTCGGGGGATCGTCACCCACACGCTCCAGGCGCCCTGGGATCTCGATTTTGCCCGCCATCTCAGCGACTTTTGCTTCATCGAGCTCACCGAGAAAGGCCTCGGCCGCGGCGCGGGCGAGGGCGAAGTTGCGGCGCTGGAAGTCGCCGGCCGCGCGAAGCCTGATCCCGGGGCCTGGGTCCTCAGGCGCGACGATCAGCTTCGCGCCCCGCGCACGAGCGGTGCTCGCCGCGATCTCCCCGACAGACGGGCCGACCCTTCCCAGCACCAGGGTCGTGTGGTCGCGCAGGACCGCCAGCTTCTCCGCCGCGATCTCCTCCTCGCTCTCGCCCAACCACTCGGTGTGGTCGAGCCCGACAGAGGTCAGGACGGTGACCTTGGAGGGGATCGTATTGGTGGCGTCGAGTCGCCCCCCCAGCCCGGCCTCGACCGCGGCGACCTCGACCCGGGCATTGGCCAGGGCGACGAATGCCGCCGCCGTCGCCAACTCGAACTGCGTCACCGCCTCGCCCTCCTCCAGAGTGCGATTGACGGTTTCGGCCGCGGCGGCGGTGCGCTCGACGGCGACGGCGAACTCGACCGCGCCGATCTCCTTGCCGTGAAGGAGGGTCCGCTCGGACCAGCGCGACGTGTGCGGCGAGACACAGGCGCCGGCGGATACCCCGTGCGCCTCCAGCAGGGCCGCGATCATCCGCGTCGCCGAGGACTTGCCGTTGGTGCCGACGACGTGGATCGAGGCGAAGCGGTGCTGGGGCAGGCCGAGCAGGGTGCTCAGCGTCCGCATCCGCTCCAGGCCCAGCTTCCAGCCGATCGGCTCGAGCGAGTCGAGGTAGGCCTCGGCTTCCCTGGCGTCTATTCCGACAGCTCCTCCAGCTCGGCGCGGTAGCGCTCGAGCTTCAGCCGCTCTTCCTCGACCACCTCGGCCGGCGCCCGGTCGACGAACTTCTCGTTGCCCAGTTTGCCCTCGGCCCGGCTCACCTCGGAGCGCAACTCCTCGCGCCGCGCCTCGAGCCGGGCGGCGACCGCCTCGGCGTCGATCTCGGCGCAGGCGAGGATCTTCACCGGGCCAACCGCCGCCACCGGGTCCCCCCCGTCCTCGCCGAACTCGAAGCGGGCGAGGCGGCCGACGAACTCCTGCGGCTCGACGCCCTCGGCGCGAGCCGGCAACACGGTCGCGGCCGGCGCCTCGACCAGGTCACGCCAGGCGCGCAGTCGCCCGGTGAGCTCGATGCCGGCCCGGACCTCGGCCTCGGCCTCGGGGTCCCGAAGCGACCCGTCCGGCTTCGGGAAGGCGTGCACCGCGAGGTGGCCCTTGCGCGCCGGGTGGTAACTCCAGATCTCCTCGGTGACGAACGGCATGACCGGGTGCAACAGCGCCAGGACCCGCTCCAACGCCCAGAGCAGCGTCGCCGAGACATCCTTCTCGCCTTCATATAGGCGCGGCTTGACGATCTCCAGGTACCAGTCGCAGAGCTCCGACCAGAAGAAGGCGTAGGCCTCCTGGGCGGCATGGGCGAAGTCGTATTCCTCCAGCTTCGCGGTGACCGAGGCGATCGTCGCCTCCAGTCGCGAGAGCAGCCAGCGATCCTCCACGGTCGCCGGCCGCGGCGCCGCGTCGACCTCGGCGACGTTGAGCAGGATCAGGCGCGATGCGTTCCAGAGCTTGTTGGCCAGATCCGCGCCCTGCTGGACCTTGGCGTCGGAGAAGCGCACATCCTGCGTCGAGGACATCGCCAGCAGGCCGAAGCGCAGCGCGTCGGCGCCGTGCTCGTCGATTTCCTCGAGCGGGTCGATGCCGGTGCCGAGGCTCTTCGACATCCGCCGCCCGTCGCGGGCCTGGATCACCGAGTGCACGTAGACGTCGCGGAAGGGGACGTCGCCGGCGAACTCGATCCCGGTCATGACCATCCGCGCGACCCAGAGGAAGAGGATCTCGCGCGCCGTGGTGAGGAAGCTGGTCGGGTAGAAGGCGCGCAACTCGGGGGTGTCCTCGGGCCAGCCCAAGGTGGCGAAGGGCCAGAGCGCCGAGCTGAACCAGGTGTCGAGCACGTCCTCCTCCTGGCGCAGCTCGCCACCGCAGGCGCCACAGCGCTCGGGCGCCTGCTCGGCGACGTAGGTCTCCTCGCAGGGGTCGCAGTACCAGACCGGGATCCGGTGGCCCCACCAGAGCTGGCGCGAGACGCACCAGGGCCTGATCTCGCGCATCCAGTCGAGGTAGACGCGCTTCCACTGCGGCGGCGTTATCCGCACCTCGTCGCGTTCGACCAGCTCGATCGCGGGCTTGGCCAGCTCGTCCATGCGGCAGAACCACTGCAGCGAGATCAACGGCTCGATCCGCGCGCCTGAGCGGTGCGAGAAGGGGACCGAGTGGACGTAGGGCTCTTCGGCGCGCAGGCGGCCCTGCTCGCGCAGCGCCGCCACCACCGCGCCCTGAGCCTCGGCCGCCGTCATTCCGGCGAACTCCCGGGCGCCCTCGCTCATCCGCCCGTCCGGCCCGATCACGCCGATCTCCTCGAGCCCGTGCCTGCGGCCGATCTCGAAGTCGTTGGGGTCGTGCCCGGGGGTGATCTTCAGCGCCCCGGTGCCGAACTCGGGATCGACGTGCTCGTCGGCGATGATCGGCAGGCGGCGTTCGATGAGCGGCAGGATGCAGTGGCCGCCGACCAGATCGGCATAGCGCCCGTCCCCCGGATTAACCGCGACCGCGGTGTCGGCCAGCATCGTCTCCGGGCGGACCGTCGCCACGGTCAGCACCCGGTCCGAGCCCTCGACCGGGTAGTCGATCGAGTAGAGCGTGTCCTCGACCTCGCGGTTCTCGACCTCGAGGTCTGAGATCGCCGAGTGCGAACCCGGGTCCCAGTTGACCATGTAGTTGTCGCGATAGATGTAGCCCTTGTCGTAGAGCTGCTTGAAGACCCGGTAGACGGCCTTGACGTAGCCGTCGTCGAGGGTGAAGCGCTCGTTCTCGTAGTCGAGCGAGGCGCCGAGCCGCTTGTACTGCTCGACAATCCGCGAGCCGTACTCCTCTTTCCAGGCCCAGACGCGCTCGACGAAGGCCTCGCGACCGAGCTCCTGGCGCGACGTCCCTTCCTCGACCAGCATCTTCTCGACCACCGCCTGCGTGGCGATCCCGGCATGGTCGGTCCCCAACGTCCACAGCGTGTTGCGCCCCCGCATCCGGTTCATCCGCACCAACGCGTCCTGCATCGAGCCATTGAGGGCATGCCCCATATGCAGCACCCCGGTCACATTCGGCGGCGGAATGGCAACCGAGAAGTTCTCCGCAGGCGAGCCCTCGGCTTTGGGATGAAAGTACCCCGCCTCCATCCACTCCGCGAACAGCCGCCGCTCAACCTCGGCAGGCTCGTAGCGGGTCTTCTCCTCGAGGGCTTTCAGACGCTCGGCAGCCATGGCCGCCGAGTCTAGATTGCTAGGCGGTTTCCTCGCCCAGGTCCTCGTCGGCCGCGCCGATGTCCTGATGCGCGGCCTCGGTGACCAGGGTCGGCCGCCGCCCCTGCACGATCGTCTCGCGAGTCACAACGCACTTGGTCACGTCGCGCCGCGAAGGCAGCTCGAACTGGACGTCGAGCAGGGTCTCCTCGAGGATCGAACGCAGCCCGCGGGCGCCGGTCTCGCGCTCCAGCGCTTTGTCGGCGATCGCCTCGAGCGAATCCTCGGAGAAGACCAGCTCGATGTCGTCGAAGTCGAAGAAGCGCTGGAACTGCCGGGTCAGCGCGTGCTTGGGCTCGGTCAGGATCGTGATCAGGTCGTCGCGGTTGAGCTGGTGGATCGCGGCGACGACCGGCAGGCGGCCGATGAACTCGGGGATCAGGCCGTATTCGATCAGGTCCTCGGGCAGCACCTGCTCGAACCACTCGCCTTTGTCCTTCTTCTCGCGGGAGGAGATTTCGGCGCCGAAGCCGACGCCGCGGTCGCCGACGCGCCGCTCGATCACCTTGTCGAGCTCGGCGAATGAACCACCGCAGACGAAGAGGATGTTCGTCGTGTCGATCGTGAGGAACTCCTGGTGGGGATGCTTGCGGCCGCCCTGCGGCGGTACCGACGCGGTCGTCCCCTCGAGGATCTTGAGCAGCGCCTGCTGCACGCCTTCGCCGGAGACGTCACGGGTGATCGACGGGTTGTCGGCTTTGCGCGCAATCTTGTCGATCTCGTCGATGTAGATGATCCCCGTCTCGGCCTTCTTGACGTCGTAGTCGGCGGCCTGGATCAGCTTGAGCAGGATGTTCTCGACGTCCTCGCCGACATAGCCGGCCTCGGTCAGCGCGGTTGCGTCGGCGATCGCGAAGGGGACGTTGAGGATGCGGGCCAGGGTCTGGGCGAGCAGCGTCTTGCCGCACCCGGTCGGACCGAGCAGGAGGATGTTCGACTTCTGCAGCTCGACCTCGGGGTCGTCGCCCTGGGAGGCCATCTGGACCCGCTTGTAGTGGTTGTAGACGGCGACCGAGAGGGCGCGCTTGGCGGCCTCCTGGCCGACGACGTACTCCTGCAGGACCTGGTGGATCTCAACCGGTTTCGGCAGGTTCTCGAGCTCGACGCCCTCGCTGGGCGGAGTCAGCTCCTCGTCGATGATCTCGTTGCAGAGGTCGATGCACTCGTCGCAGATGTAGACGCCGGGGCCGGCGATCAGCTTTTTTACCTGGCGCTGCGACTTGCCGCAGAAGCTGCAGAGGAGCTGCTCGTTCGAGTCTGTGGGACGTGCCAAAGCGGAAATCCCTCCTTGCGGGGGCGGTAGTTGCCTACCGGCGTCGCGCCCCACAAGCTTAAAGGGGGCCGCAACCCGGCTCGGTCGCTGCCGTCGTTTACGGCATGACGGCGACGGTCCCTTCTCGCGGGCGGCCGCTTGCGCGCCGGGCACCCCGAGGAGGCGGCGCGTCCCTAGCTCGCCGCCTCCCTACCCACTCCAGGCCCTAGCCGTTGACGGCCTTCTTCAACTCGGCGCCCGGGCTGAACTTGGCCGCGGTTTTGGCCGCGATCTGCATCGACTCGCCGGTCTGCGGGTTGCGACCTTCGCGGGCGGGCCGGTCGACCGTCGAGAATTTGCCGAAGCCGGTGAATTTGACGTCGTTGCCGGCGGCGAGCTGGGCGGTGATCTCCTCGATCGTCGCATCCAGCGCGGCCTTGGCCTGGCCGTTGTCGAGGCCGGTCCGTGCTGCAACCTGCTTCGCTAGTTCGTCCTTGGTCGTAATAGCCATCTTCTCTCCTCTGGTTGGTGGGTGCACAGCCTGGGTCGGCCTGCTGTCAAGCGGTTTTCTACAGATCGCGCCGGGCGTCCCAGTTGTCAAGCGCCGGCTGGGGGTCGATCGGGTGGCCGTGGACGTGGATCTCGAAGTGCAGGTGACAGCCGACGGTGCGGGCGTTTCCGGTCTTGCCGACCGCGCCGACGCGCTCTCCCGCCCAGACGCGGTCGCCGCGCCGGACCGCCGCCGGGCGGATCATGTGGGCGTAGAAATAGCTGCGCTGCTCGCCCTCGCCGTGGATCAGCAGGTAGTTGCCGTACAAGACCGGGTCGTAGCCCGTGCGCAGGACGCGGCCGGTCGCGACGGCGACCAGAGGCGTCCCGCAGGCAGCGACGATGTCGAAGCCTTCGTGGCTGCGACCGCCGTCGCGGGGAGCGCCGAATTCGCCGATCGCCCCACGCGTCCAGTGCGGCCCGTCGACCGGGAAGACGTGGGCGTAGAAGCTGGTGCCGCCGTCCCGTCCCTCGGCACCTTGCGCTGAGGAGACCGGGGAAATCAGAGCGACTACAACCAACATCGCGCCGATCACGGTAGGGGTGGAGCGTCTTGTACTTTTTGCGCGTTTCGGTCCGGGCGCCAGCAGCTCCGCGCCCCTTCGCAAAAAGTTAAGCGGAACCCCTACCGTGATCGGCGCGCTGCGCTTCAGTGGTGTTCGATGACGCGGTCGACGATGTTGTACTCCTTCGCCTCCTCCGCGCTCATGAAGTAGTCGCGATCGGTGTCGTTCGTGACTTTGTCGAAGGGCTGGCCGGTGTGCTTGGCGATGATCTCGTCGAGCCGGCGGCGGGTGTCGATGATCTCTTTGGCGTGGATCTCGATGTCGGTCGCCTGGCCCTGGAAACCGGCCGAGACCTGGTGGATGAGGATCTTCGAGTTGGGCAGCGACATTCGCTTGCCCGCGGCGCCGCCGGCAAGCAGCAGCGCGCCCATGCTCATCGCGATGCCGACGCAGATCGTCTGCACGTCGGGCTTGATGAACTGCATCGTGTCGTAGATCGCCAGACCGGCGTAGACGTCGCCACCGGGCGAGTTGACGTAGATGCTGATGTCCTTGTCCGGGTCCTCCGACTCGAGGTGGAGGAGCTGGGCGACGATCAGGTTGGCGATGTCCTGATTCACCTGCGTGCCGAGGAAGATGATCCGCTCGTTCAGCAGGCGCGAGTAGATGTCGAAGGAGCGCTCGCCGCGCGAGGTCTGCTCGACCACCATGGGGACCAGTGGGCTCATGCGCGGCACTCTATAGAAGGCGCCCGGCGGGCTGCCGTCACTCGTCGCTACCTGGAGTCCAGAGCGAGCCCGCCTCTTTGCGCTCCTTCTCCGGCGTCCAGATCTGCTCGCGCGCCTCGGCCTGCTCGAGCGGGATCGGCTTGGCAGCCTCGGCGACCAGGTCGATCGCCTTGCGGAAGCGGATGTCGTCGCGGATCATCGCGTCGCGGCCGCTCTCACGCAGGCGCTCGAGCAGCTTCTCGGGCGTCGTCCGCTCGTGCTCGGCGGAGTGCTCGAGCGCCTCGACCATCTCCTCCTCGGAGGCCTCGATCCCCTCGGCGTCGGCGACCGCAGCGAGCACCGCCTCGCGCTTCAGCTCCGCTTCGGCCTCCGGTCGGGACTCCTCGATCACCTCCTCGCGGGTTTTCCCCTGCATCTGCAGGTAGGCGTCGGGCTGCATGCCGCGCGAGGCGAGCTGCCGTTCGACCCGCTCCCAGCGCTCGGTCGCCCGGGCGGCGGCGAGCTCCTCGGGAAGCTCGAGCTTGGCCTCGGCGGCCGCCGCGTCGACCGCGGCGACGCGGAAGTCCTGCTCGGCGCGCTGGCCGACCGCCTCGGCGAGGCGCTCGGTGATGTCGGCGCGCAGCTCCGCCAGCGTGTCGAACTCGGATGCCTCAGAGGCAAAATCGTCGTCGAGCTCGGGCAGGACCTTTTCCCGCACCTCCTTGACCTCGACCGTGAAGACGGCGTCTTCGCCGGCGAGCTGCTCGGCCTGGTAGTCGTCGGGGAAGGTGACCTCGACCTTGCGGGTCTCGCCGCTGGTCGCTCCGGCGAGCTGCTCCTCGAAGCCCTCGATCAGCTGGCCGCCACCGAGCTCGAGCAGGTAGTCGCTCGCCTTGCCGCCCTCGAAGGCCTTGCCGTCGAGAAGGCCCTCGAAGTCGACCAGCAGGACGTCTCCCTCGCTTGCGGCACGATCGACGGGCTCGAGCTTGGCGAAGCCTTCGCGGATCCGCTCGACCTCGCGGTCGACGAACTCGTCAGGCGGCTCGGCCTCGGCCTTGCCCACCTCGAGTCCCTTGTACTCACCCAGCTCGGCCTTCGGCCGCACCCCGATCTCGAACTTGAAGGAGAGTGGCTCGCCCTCGGCCTCAGGGGTCGAGACGACCTCGACGCTGGGATCGCCGACGGGGGCGATGCCGGAACCGAGCAGCGCCCGTTCGTACCACTCCGGCAGCGCCTCGCGGATCGCCTCCTCGAGCACGGCGGCGAAGCCGATCCGCTGGATCACCAGCGCGGGCGGCGCCTTGCCCTTGCGAAAGCCGGGCATGCGCATCTCCCGGGCGAGCCCGCGGGCGGCGCGGCTGACCGCCTTGTCGACGTCGGCGGCGGGAACCTCGACCTCGACGCTGACGCGCGAGCCGGGTAGCTCTGAGACTGTTGGCTGCATGGCGAGCGCGGGACCCTATCGCGAGCGCCGCAGCAGCCCCCTGCGCACGGCGACGCCGAAGTCGATCGCGAAGGCCAGCCCACGGCCGAGTGGGCCGGTTACGAGCCAGGCTTTCGCCCTAGTCATCGTGCGCGGCGGTCAGCCGCTCCTCCAGCAGGGCCCCATGACCGGCGGCGACCGCGCGCTGGGCGCGGCGCTCGTCGAGCTCGACGCCGCGCTCACGGGCGAGGTCGAGCAGGTCCTGCTTTTCGATTCCTTCCCGCGCCACCTCGAAGAAGACCCAGGCGAGGACGCCGAGCGCGAGGAAGGTCCCCTCGATCATCATGATCACCCCGGCGGTGCTCTGGTCGGCGATCGCCGAGATGTGCCAGTGGCGCTCTCCGGGCGCGTAGATCGGGTACAGCACCGACCCCGACCACATCAGCACGTTGCCGAGGATCGCGCCGCTGAAGCGCACGGCGATCACGTAGGCGACCTTCCAGCCGGCGCTGAACCACTGCGGCTTCGGCAGCGGGCCGAAGATCGGCATCCACATCAGGCAGCCGAAGAAGAGGAAGGTCGTGTGCTCCAGGGCGTGGATCGGCGCCGCGCCGTAGGCGTCCTGGTAGATCGCGGGGACATGCCAGAAGAAGAGATTGATCGCCCAGAGCGGAAATGCCACCGCCGGGTGGGTCAGCACCTGCAGCCGGCTGAAGACGCGGATCGCAAGCAATGGCTGCAGCAGCGAGCGGGTCAGGCCGAGCACGATCAGCAGCGAGGCGACGTCTCCGATCAAGAGGTGCTCGCCCATGTGGGCGAGCACGAGCTCGTCGGAGATGTGGCCGACGGGGCTGAAGAGGGCGATCGCGATCGTCAGCAGCCCGGCGCCGAAGCAGAGCTGGCGCCAGAGCGGCACCCCGCGGCCGTCCCAGGAGAGGACGAGGACGCGGTGCCAGTAGAGCACGCCGGCGACGGTGATCGGGACCACCTCAACCGGCACGAAGGCGCCCGCCACATGGGCAAGGGGAAGGCTCACAGTGGTAGCTTGGCACCTCCGTGAGCGCCGGTCCGAACCGCTTCCCCCCGATCGGCAGCTACGGCTTCCTCTCCGACTGCCACACCAGCGCCCTCGTCTCCTACGACGGCTCGGTCGAGTGGCTCTGCCTGCCGCGCTTCGACTCGCCCAGCGCCTTCGCCGCCCTGCTCGACCGCGGCGCCGGCCACTTCAAGCTGAAGCCGCGCGGCGTCGTCGTGCCGATCAGCCGCCGCTACGAGCCGGGCACGCTGGTGATCGAGACGACCTGGGTGACCGACACGGGATGGGCGGTCGTCCACGACGCGCTGACGATCGGCGACTGGGTCGAGCAGGCCGGCCCGGGCTCGCGCCCGGTGACCGAACACGAGTCCGACCACTCGCTGCTGCGCACGATCACCTGCATCGACGGCGAGGTCGAGATCGAGATGGAGTGCCTGCCCCGCTTTGCCTACGGTGCCGAGGGCGCGACCTGGAGCGGCGGCGAGCTGGGCGAGGCGACCGCCCGCTGCGAGAGCGGTGCCGAGCTGCAGCTGAGCAGCGACATGGCGCTCTCGATCGACGGTGGCACCGCCCACGGCACGCTCAAGCTGCGCGAGAACGAAACGGGATTCTGCGCCCTGACCTGGGGCATCGACGACGTCGGCGGGCCGCGCAGCGCGCCCGAGGCACTGGAGCGGCTCGACTCGACCGAAGACTTCTGGCGCAAGTGGCTGCGCGACGGCGACTTCCCGGACCACCCCTGGCGCATCCACCTGCAACGCTCGGCGCTGGTCCTGAAGGGGCTGACCTACGCGCCGACGGGAGCGCTGCTCGCCGCGCCGACCACCTCGCTTCCCGAGACCCCCGGCGGCGAACGCAACTGGGACTACCGCTTCAGCTGGATCCGCGACTCGACCTTCAGCCTCTGGGCCCTGCACACGCTCGGCTTCGACCAGGAGGCGCGCGACTTCATGCGCTTCATCGTCGGCATCTGCCGCAAGGACCCCAGCCTGCAGATCATGTACGGGATCGGCGGCGAGAAGGAGCTGACCGAGAGCACGCTCGACCACCTCGAAGGCTACGGCGGGGCGAGCCCGGTGCGGATCGGCAACGGCGCCTACGACCAGCGCCAGAACGACGTCTGGGGCGCCCTGCTCGACTCGATCTACCTGCACGAAAAAGCCCTGCGCGGCTCCGGCACGCCCTCCGATCGCCAGCTGATCCGCCAGCAGGTCGAAGCGGCGATCGAGGCCTGGCACCACCCCGACCAGGGCATCTGGGAGTCGCGCGGCGAGCCCCAGCACTACGTCTCCTCGAAGCTGATGATCTGGGTCGCGGTCGACCGCGGCGCCCGGCTCGCCCGCAGCGTCGGCATCGATGCGCTCGCCGACGAATGGGAGGAAACGGCGGAGGAGATCCGCGCAGAGATCCTCGAGCGCGGCGTCCGCGACGGGGTCTTCCGCCAGCACTACGACACCGACGCGCTCGATGCCTCGACCCTCTTGATCCCGCTGCTGCGCTTCCTCCCCCCCGACGACCCGCGCGTCTGCGCCACCGTCGACGCGATCGCCGAGCAGCTGACCCAGCATGGCCTCGTCCTCCGCTACAAGGTCGATGAGACCGACGACGGGCTGTCGGGCAAGGAGGGAACGTTCCTGATCTGCTCCTTCTGGCTCGTCTCGGCGCTCTCGGAGATCGGCGAGCCGAAACGGGCGCGAGAGCTCTGCGAGCGGCTGCTCGAGGCGGCCGGCTGGCTCGATCTCTACGCCGAGGAGCTGGAGGCCGAGAGCGGTCGCCACCTGGGCAACTTCCCGCAGGCGTTCACCCACCTGGCGCTGATCAACGCGGTCTCCCATGTAATTGCCGACGAGCAGCGCGAAGACGGCGGCGTCACCGCCGTGTTCAGCGAGATGGGTGGGGTCCGCGAGGGCGTCTGAGCTGTTTCTGGCGCAGGATTGCTTGCGCAGACGAAAGATCTTCAGACAGAAGATCTCCTTCTCTCATATATTCCCCGCCGAATGGCGGGATACGAGGACGAACAGGAGCGTCGGGGCATCGAGCGTCACTACCGGCGTGGCGCACTGGCGCATCCCGTGCGGCAGGGAATCCTCCGCCTGCTGCTCGACGGGATGGAAGCGAGCGCGGTCGAGATCGCGGCCGAGCTGAACGAGGCGCCGAGCCGGATCGCCTACCACCTGCTCGTCCTGACCAGGCGCAAAGCGCTGAAGGGAGTCGCCAGGGACCGGCCGGCGGCGCCCTGCTTCCGCCTCGCGCCGCAAGCGCTGTGGGCCCGCAAAATGCTCATTGAGCTCGACAGAGAGGACGGGCAGGACGAGTCAGGGGGGCGAGATTGAGGTCGAGCGGCCTTAGTAGGTGAGGCAAATGGAAGGCATGGATGAGACGAGAAGCCCGGTCGTACAGGACGCGACGATCGAAGCTGCCGTGATGCGACAGCTCCTCGCCCTGTATCCGGTCCAGATGACGGTCGATGAGCTCGCACGGGAGATCGGCGGCCAGACCGCGGACTTCGCCCAGACCGACGCGGTCGAACGCGCCGTGAACGAGCTCACGGCCGCCGGCCTCACTCATCGCAACGGCGAGGTCGTGATCCCCAGCCGGGCCGCCCTGCGCCTCGACGAGCTGCTCGGTTGAGGACCACGAAAGAGCCGTTGTACGGCTCGGACAAGACGGGCAAAAACTGATTGCCGTTCACGATTCAAGCTCTCCCGGGGCCGGGCCGATGGCGGGGAACCACCCAGCACCCGTTTGGAAAACCCGCGAGAGGAGACACGATGACCTGGACCACGAAGAGGCGCGCGCTGATAGCGCTCGGCGGCACCTGTGCGCTGGCGGTTGCCGGTGTCGCGCTGGCTTACTTCACGACGTCCGGCTCGGGCACCGCGAACGCGACGGTCGGCTCGAGCTCGGCCGTAACGCTGCACGGGACGGTGTCCTCGAGTCTCTACCCGGGCACGTCCTCGCCGGTGACCTTCACCGTCGACAACCCGGCGTCGGGCTCGCAGCGCGTCGGCACGGTCACGCTGAGCAGCATCACTGTCGATGCCGGTCACTCGACCTGCAGCACGACGATCAGCGGCGGAAACCCCGACTTCTCGATGCCCGCGGTGGCCGTCAACAAAGTCTTCCCGGCCGGCAACGGCCAGAGCGTGACCCCAACCGGGACCCTGACGATGAACGAAACCGGGGTCAGCCAGGACGCCTGCCAGGGCGCCACGGTGACGCTGCACCTGACCAACAACTGATCTTGTGGGCAAGCCGGAGCGCGATGTGGCACGGAGTGACGTCAGGGGCCTGATCGGGCTGGTCGGCATCGGCGCCTGTATCGCGGGCGTCTGCCTCTGCGGCAGCGCCGTGGCCTACTTCACGACCACCGGCGCGGGGAGCGCGACGGCGGGGCTGCCGAAACTCTCCGCGCCGACGATCTCCTCGGCCCTGCCCGCGGCCGGCGGCACCGTCGCGCTGACCTGGACCGCGGTCACCCCTCCGGGCTCCGGGACGGTCGCCTACACCGTCCTCCGCGACGGCGGCGAACCGGCGGGCAACTGCCCTGGCGCCTCCTCGCCCACCACCGCCACCACCTGCACCGACAGCGGCCTCGTGGTCGGCACCCACACCTACACGGTGACCGCCAGATGGCACACCTGGAGCGCGACGAGCTCGTCGTCCCAAGCCAAAGTGACGGTCGGCCCGGCGGTGGAACTCAGCCTCAAAGCGGCGTCGACCACGCCCGCGGCGGGCGCCGCCGACAACCTGACGATCACCGCGCTCGACGAAAAGGGCAGCACGGTGACGACCTATACCGGCTCCCACAGCCTCGTCTTCTCAGGCGCATCTTCCAGCCCGGGTGGGAACGCGCCGACGGTCGCCAACAGCGCGGGTACCGCGGTCGCCTTCGGCAGCGCCACGGCGATCACGTTCAGCGCCGGCGTGGCGACCGTGACGTCGACGAAAAACGGCGTGATGAAGCTCTATCGCGCCGGCGTGACCGAAGTCACCGTCAGCGACGGATCGATCGGCGACGAAACGCCGCTCGCCGTCACGGTCGCGCCGGGAGGGGCATCGAAGCTCGCCCTCGGCGCCGCCTCGACCACGCCGACGGCCGGGGCGACCGACGACCTGACGACGACCGCCCAGGACACCTACGGCAACACCGTCCCCACCTACACCGGCTCGCACAGCCTGACCTTCTCCGGGGCCTCGGCGAGCCCCAGCGGCGAAGCCCCGACCGTCACCGACAGCACCGGTGTGCCTACCGCGTTCGGCAGCGCCACCGCGATCTCGTTCAGCGCCGGCGTGGCGACCGTCTCCGGCTCGAGCAACGGCAGGATGAAGCTCTACAAGAGCGGCGCGGTCAGCCTCAAAGTGACCGACGGCACGCTGACCAGCGCGACGACCGCAGTCACCGTTGCCGCCGCTCCGGCTTCGAAGCTGTCGCTGTCCGCGGCCTCGACCACGCCGACCGCCGGCGCCTCCGACAACCTGACCGCCACCGCCCTCGATGCCTACGGCAACACTGCAACGGCGTACACCGGCTCGCACGAACTCGTCTTCGCCGGCGCCTCGACCAGCCCCAGCGGCGCCGCGCCGACGGTGGTCAACAGCGCCGGCACGGCGGTCTCCTTTGGCGCTGCGACCGCGCTCAACTTCACCGCCGGCGTCGCCACTGTCGCCTCCTCGAAAAACGGCGTGATGAAACTGAACAAGGCCGAGGCGGCGAGCGTCTCGGCCGGCGAGGGAACGATCTCGACCTCCGCGGGCCTGGCGATCACGGTCAGCACGGCGGCGGCGGCGAAGCTCGCCCTCACGCACGTCACGATCAGCGCCGGCAGCATCGGCTCTACCTGTCTCTTCACCTGCGCGATCACCGGACTTGGCAGCACCGGCACCGTCAAAGCCAACGTCGCGGTGACCGACAGCCTGGGCAACACGATCAGCGCGCTGGGCAGCGGGCACGCGGCGAAAGTCACCACGACCAGCGGCGGAACGATCGCCGGCACGCCGCTCGCCATCCCCAGCACGGGCTACGCCGAAACCGCAACCCAGTTCACCTACACGTCGAAAGCCACCGGTACCGACACGATCACCGTCGCGGCCTCCGAAGGCACCGCCTACACCACTGCGACTGCGACGGCGAGCAAGTAGCCGCCGGCTAAAGCGCCTTGACCTGTTTCCAGGTCAGCATCCGACCGTCGGTCGAGTCGATCACCTTGAGCCGGACCGAGCGCAGGCCGTCGCGAACGCTGAGGACGGGGACGTCGTGGAAGATCAGGTTCTCGTCGTGGGCGCGCTGCAGGTTGTAGTTGGGGATCTTGGCGCTGAGGTGGTGAACGTGGTGCAGGCCGATGTTCCCGCTGAAGAACTGGAGGATCTTCGGCAGCTTCAGGTAGGAGCTCCCCTGCAGCGCCGCATCGGGGTAGCTCCAGGTCTCCGAGCTCTCCCAGTAGGCGTCCTCGAACTGGTGCTGGACGTAGAAGAGGAAGACCCCCAGCGTGCCGGCGAGGATCGCGGTCGGCATCTGCACGAGCAGCCAATCTGTCGGGCCGATCAGCCAGACGATCGTCCCGATGACCGCCGCGAGGACGAGGTTCGTCGCGAGCACGCTGTGGCGCTGCCGGGCGCGCATTTTGTTCGACCAGATGCGCGGCCCGATCATCAACGACCAGACCGGACCGAGCCCGAACATCACCAGCGGGTTGCGGAACAGCCGGTAGGCGAGCCTCTGCTTCCAGGGCCGCGCCAGGTACTCCTCGACGGTGAGGGTCGGCACATCTCCGGTTCCGCGCCGGTCCAGGTCGCCCGCGGTGCCGTGGTGGACGGCGTGGTTGTGGCGCCAGTTCCCGAACGGCTGGAAGACGAGCAGGGCCGTGAATCGTCCCAGCCAGAGATTGCCCCGCTTCGTGGCCACGAACGAGCCGTGCGAGCAGTCGTGGAAGACGACGAAGGTCCGCAGCAGGAAGCCGGCGGCCGGGATCGCCAGGACGAGGGAAATCCAGACCGAGACCTGGAGGCTGAGATATATCGCGACCATCAGGACCAGGTACGGCACGGCCGAGGTCGCGACGTCGAGGACGCTGTGCAACGAAGAGGACTGCTCGTGGCGGGCGACCGAGTCGCGCCAGTAGGGGCGATCCGGGGCCATACCACCGGTCGAGCCCGCCACGGCGGGTATCGGGACGAGGCTCACGGCGGATGAATCTACCGGCGCAACCTAAAGCAGCACCGAACTCGATCACGCTGCGGATCCCGTCCCAAGCGGCCAAGGCCTGTCCGGAGTCTCAGCATCGGGTACGTCCCGGCGACTATGGTGCCCCAACGTCCCCAACCGGATCGAGTTGACTATGCACAAGCCCCCCAGCCCCGACGACGCGGCGATGCTCTACGGAAACCGCTTCCTCACCGAAGACGCTCCTCAGGGCGACTTTCCTGCCGGCGGGATGTCGGCGCTGGACGCGATGCGCCTGGTCGACGAGGAACTCGCCCTCGAGGGCGACCCGAACCGCAATCTGGCCACCTTCGTCACCACCTGGATGGAGCCCGAGGCGCAGCGCCTGATCGCCGAGAACCTCTACCGCAACTTCATCGACCACGCCGAGTACCCGATCTCGGCCGAGATCGAGCAGCGCTGCATCCGCATGCTCGCCGACCTCTACCACGCTCCCGGCGAGACGACCGGCGCCCGCACCCAGGGCTCATCGGAGGCGATCATGCTCGGCGCGCTGTCGCTCAAGTGGAAATGGAAGGAGCGGCGCGAAGCACAAGACAAACCGGTCGAGGCGCCGAACCTGATCTTCGGCGGCGACGTGCACGTGGTCTGGGAGAAGTTCTGCCGCTACTTCGACGTCGAACCGCGGATCGTGCCGCTGCGGGAAGGCAAGTACGTGATCGGGCCCGAGGACGTCGAGCCGCTGATCGACGAGAACACGATCGGGGTCGCGGCGGTGCTCGGCACCACCTTCACCGGCCACGCCGACGACATCGTCGGCATCGACAAGCTCCTGGTCGACCTCAAGAGCGAGAGGGAAATCGACGTGCCGCTGCACATCGACGCGGCCAGCGGCGGCTTCGTCTGGCCCTTCCTCTACCCGGACTCCGAGTGGGACTTCCGGCTCGAGCAGGTGCGCTCGATCAACGTCTCCGGGCACAAGTTCGGGCTCGTATACCCCGGCATCGGCTGGCTCGTCTTCCGCGAGAAGAGCGACCTGGCCGAGGACCTCGTCTTCTACGAGAACTACCTCGGCAAAAAAGACGCGACCTTCACCCTCAACTTCTCGACCGGGGCCTCGATGGTCCTCGCCCAGTACTACAACTTCGTCCGCCTCGGGCGGCAGGGCTACACCTACATCATGGAGGCGATGGAGAAGAACGCCCGGGCGCTGGCCGAGTACCTCGAGTCCTGCGGCGACTTTGAGCTGATCGGCGCCGACAAGGAGCAGCTGCCGCTGGTCGCCTTCAAGCTGGTCGAGGGGAAGAACTACGACGAGTTCGACCTCTCCTGGCAGCTCTCCGCCGAGCGCGGCTGGATGCTCCCCGCCTACACCCTCCCGCCCAACGCCGAAAACGTGAAGGTCCTGCGAGCGCTGGTCAAGGAGACGCTCAGCCGCGCGCAGGTCGACCGGCTCGCCGACGACATCGCCACCGCCTGCGCGACGCTGGAGAAGAAGGGTGGCGCCCACCCCTCCGAGCGCAAGCGGATCAAGACCGGCACCGGGTACTGAGCCTCGGCTGGTCGAAACCAGCCCTGCCGAAGTTTCCGCCGGACCGGCTGCGAACATATGTTCGTACATCGATCCAAGGAGACGACGGATGCCTCAATTCGACGCATATGAAGACCTCGTGGGCAAGTGGCGCTGGCGACTGCTCGGCGCAGACGGCCGTACCGTGGCGACCTCCGGGGAGTCCTTCGATTCCCACTGGCACGCGCTGAGAGCGGCCGAAAACGTCCGTGGAGTCGCCTCTGGCGCGCGGATCTCCGGCGTTCCCGCGGAGGGAGCGAACGATCCTCTCGGCGCGATCATCGACCGCGAGCTCGCCTGGAGCTGAACTGGCCAACCTGGCGCAGAGGTGGTACTCCGGTGGTACACTTATATTGATGCCTACCCGCCACAACCGCATTCAGGTCACTGAAGACCGCGAGTTGACCGCCGCATTGCAGTCCGCGGCGGCCCATTTGCCGGCTGGCCTCCCCCGCTCCCAGCAAGTGCGCGAACTGGCGATCGCCGGAGCGAAGCACCTAGCCGCCGCCTCGCCGGACGAGGCAAAGCGGCAAGCGTTGCTGGAGGAGCTGGCGGATAACTTCAGGGCACCAGAGACTGCGCCTTGGGACCGAGAGGCATTGCGCGACGGGAAGCATCATGCCTGGCCAATCCGCTAGCCACGGCTCCTGGGGCGATTTACCACTGCTCGTAGACACCTCGGCCTGGGCGCGAGCCGAGCACCCGACCACTCGCGACAGCTGGCTTGCCGCGCTACTCGGCAACCGCCTGCGCCTCCCCTCTCTCGTCCGTCTCGAGATCCTGTTGAGCACTCGCGGCGGTAGCGAGTTCGACCGGCTCGCGGAGCACCTCGACGCAATCCGCCCCGCCCTACTGAGTGCCTCGATCATCCGCATAGCCGAGGCCGCAATGCGGGCCCTCGCCCACCGTTCGTCGGCGGCACAGCGCCTGCCAGTCGTCGACTATCTGGTCGCGGCCGCAGCACAAGAGCTCGGAGCCGCGGTCATCCACTACGACCGTGACTACGACACACTCGCCGAAGTACTCGAGTTCGAGTCGGTCTGGCTGGCGCCAGCCGGAACAATCCCGTAGCAGCTAGGAACGCAGCGGCTTCAGGCGGGTCTTTTCGACCCCGGCGAGCTTGCGTTTGAGGCGTTTGAATTCCGCCTCCTCGGTGGGGGTGCGTTTGTGGCCGGAGAAGGCGAGGTTGCGCTTCTCCAGCGGGTCGGTCTTAAGGTCGTACATCTCCCACTGCGGCCGTTTGCGGCCCTTGGCGTCGTAGTACTTGGCCAGCTTCCAGCGCCCTTCGCGGATGCTGACGATGTGGTTCGGCGCTTTCGGGTAGGGGCGGTGCTTCTGTCCCGACTGGTAGTCGTCGTAGGTGAAGACGACGTAGTCCTGCGCGCTGCGGTTCGAGGACGGGTGCAAGACCAGCTTCGAGTAGTCGACCCCCTGCCAGTTCGCCCGGGCGCTTTTCGGCGCCGCCGCGAGGCTCGCCAGCGTCGGCAGGAAGTCGACGTGGGAGACAAGCGCGTCGGTCTGGGCGGGCTTGGGGAACAGCTTCGGGTTCGAGTAGACGAGCGGGACCCGCGTCGCCTCCTCGTAGAAGTTGAAGTTCTTCTGGCGCAGGCCGCCGTGGGCCAGCCCCATCTCACCGTGGTCCGCGGTGCGGACGACCAGCGTGTTGTCGAAGAGGCCGGTCTCTTCGAGCTTGTCGAGCACGTTGACCAGGTAGCTGTCGGAGGAGCGCATCAGGTTGCCGTAGAAGTTCAGGTAGTTGCGCCGTTCTTCGGCGTCTTCCGGCTTCCCGGTCAGATTGAAGATGCGCAGGAATTCGGCCTGCACCGAGGGCTTGGTCGCGAGGTCTTCGTCCCAGGTCTCCGGTTCGTGGATGTTGCCGGTCAGCCAGGTGTCGTCGTAGCCGGCTTCCTTGAAGGTTTTGCTCGGGTAGAAGAGGACGTCATGCGGGTTGACGACCGAGATCACCATGAAGAAGGGCTGCTCCTGGGCGGCGTTCGAGCCGAGGTACTGGAGCGCGCCTTCCGCCGCCCCTTCGCCGGTCGAGTCGATGAAGCGCCCGTCGTTGTCGGGGTTGCCGCCGCCGGCCTCGGGGACGCTCTGGTCGGCGCCGGCGTCCGGCGGGTTCCAGCGGTCGAAGCCGTACTTTTCGAGGTCGGAGGGCTGGGCGTTTTCCTTCTCGGCGGGCTTTGCGCAGTGCCACTTGCCCTTGTAGACGACGTGGTAGCCGGCCGCCTTCATCACCGTGGCGAGGTTCTTCAGGTCGACCGGCAGGTCCACCTGCGGGTTCTTCGGCGGTTCCATGTCTTCCTCGAGCGTGTACTTGACGCCGTGCTGGGCGGGGAAGTAGCCGCTCATCAGGGTCGAGCGCGCCGGCGAGCACATGCAGGCGTTGGTGAAGGCGCGTTCGAAGCTGAGGCCGTGGCGCCGCAGGCGCCGCATCCCGGGCAGGTTCTGGCGCAGCCAGTTCTGCGGGAAGTGCTGGATCGCCCGTTCCTGGTCGGTGAGGAAGAGGACGATGTTCATCCCCGCGACGTCGCGCCGCGTTCCCTTCGCCGCGGCAAGCGCCTGCTCGACCCCGGCGCCCTGTGCGAGCAGCGCCGCGGCGGCCGCGGTCGCCCCGGACCCGATCAGCTCCTTGCGGGTCAGCCCGCCCTCGCGCTTGTCGGTTTGACTCATTTGTTCCTCCGGAAGATGTCGACGGCGTTGCTGCCGAACGAGGTCGAGTAGAGATAGCGGCCGTTGGGGCTGAGCGCGATCGAGCTGACGCCACTGAGAGCGCGCGCCTGCGTGCAGCCGGGAACCGAGCGCGGGGCGAGGCAACCGGGACGGCCCGGCTTCTGGACGACCACGCCGGAGCTGCTGCTCCGTTCCAGGACGTCGATCGCACCGGTCGCAAACGCCGCCGCGTAGACGTTTTCCCCGTCCGGGGAGACGGCGAGCCCCTCGGGCGAGCTCATCGCGCGACCGAACGAGCAGCCGACGGCGCGCAGCCAGACCAGGCAACCGGTCGTGCCTTCCTTCTGCGCGAGGTTGCCCGAGGAGGCAGAGCGGGTGAAGGAGGTGACGCTGTTGCTGAACAGCGAGGTCACATACGCGTCATCGTCTTCGGGGCTGACCGCGACCGCGTTGGCGCCGTCCAGCTCCCGCCCTTCGGTGCAGCCGCTGAGCGCGACGTCGACGATGCAGCCGCTGCCGTCGGTGGCCTGGGCGAGCGCGCCCGTGGATGGATCGCGCACGAGCACGACGGCGGCGCTGGACAGTGCCGTGGCGGCGTAGACGCTCTTGCCGTCGCCGCTGATCGCCATCCCCTCCGGCGCCCCCAGGGCGAGGCCGGGAGCGCAGCCGCTCGTCGCCGCGGCGATGCAGCCCGCGCTGCCGCTCGGCTGGGTCAGCGTGCCGCTGGCCGGATCGCGGTCGAAGATCGCCACCGCGTTGCCGAAGAACGAGCCGACGTAGACGTTCTTGCCGTCCGGGCTGACGACGACGACGTCGGGGCCGAGCAGCGCCGTACCGGTCGCGCAACCGGGCAGCGGCACGCCGGCGATACAGCCCGCCGCGCCGGGAAGCTGGCGCAAGGCGCCGGTCGAGCGGTTGCGCTGGAAGGCGGTGACGGCGTTGCTGCCGCGCGAGGTGACGTAGACGTTGCGGCCGTTGGGACTGACCGCGACCGAGTTCGGCCCGTTCAGCCCGACCGCCTTGCCGCATTCGAAAGCGCCTTTCGCCGCGACGCATCCACTGGTCCCGCTCGGCTGCCCCAGCGCGCCGGTCTTCGGGTTGCGCCTGAACACGGCGATCGCGTTGCTGCGCGAGGAGGCGACGTAGACGTTCTTGCCGTCGTCACTGACGGCGATCGCGCGCGAGCCCATGAAAGGCCCGGGGCCTTCGAGGGCGCGGGCGGTTCCGCATCCCCTGGTGGGGGCCGAGCGATCGACGAGGCATCCACGCGCTCCCCGAAGCTGGGTCAGCGTGCCCGGTTCAGGCCCCTGGTGACCTCTTTGGGAGGGGCCGTGTATGGCCGGCGCGGCGAGCGCGCTCGCCGGCAGCGCCAATGCCATCAGAGCGACCAACGCTACAAGCGCGCCTGGGGCGATCTGGAGGCGTCGAGACGAACGGGGCATTCGTGGCGAGCCTATTCGGCCCCACGGACAGCGACCGTCAGCGCTTGCTCACCGCGAGGTCGCCGAGCACGCCGATGCGGATTCCCAGCCACGGGTAGGTGGCGTTGTAGAAGGCGTTGTCCTGCGGCTGCAGGCCGATCGCCGAGAGCCAGAGCTGGTAGACGGGTGCGTTGGCGATGCCTCCGTGCAGGCGGCGCCAGACCCGGTGCCCCTTCGCGCCGAACGGCGGCGGGGTAATCGTGTCGGTCCACTCGACCGCGTTGCCGCCCTGGTCGAGCGTCCCCCACGGAGACGTGGTCTTCGCCTGCCCGACCGTGCTGAGGCTGCCCTGGTAGGCCTTGGCGTAGGTGGCCGGGGCGATCCCGAACGGGTTCACGCTGGAGCATGCTTCGGTCGTGAAGGCCGCCGGACACCAGCTCGGGGCGGGCGCGCCGGAGGCGTGGAAGTTGGCCAGCGGTTGGGTCGAGGCGTTGGTGACGTCTCCGGTCGTCGGATTGAGCGTCGTCGAGCTGGGCTCGCTCGCCGCTTCGTCTTCGGCTTCGAATTCGCCGGGATTGGTCGGGTACTTCCAGTAGGAGTACTTGCCGCCGCCGCTGGGGTCGAAGTAGGCCGCCTTGATCCACTCGTCCTGGCTGGGGACGACGAAGCCGGACCTGTGCGAGCGGGTCATCGCCCGTTCGGTCATGTCGTACATCCCCCGCTCGGTAAGCCGCGAGAGGCGGACGCGGTAGGTGACGTAGCGGAAGCCGCCTTCGCGGCTCGCTTTCTTGGAGAGGACGCGGCCGTTGTAGAGGGAGTTGACGAAGCGCGCCGAGCGCAGGAAGTTGGCGAAGCCATAGGGCTTGTCGGCCCATTCCGGCGAGGCGACCGAGTAGTGCTGGCCCTTGGCGGCGCCGGCGGAGAAGCCGATCTGGCCGTACTTGGGCCAGCCGGTCGCGTTCTCGTCGGAGCTGTAGAGCTTGTGCCGGTTGCGACCGGCCGGGTCGACCGTGTTGAGGAAGGCCACCCACTGGGCGACGGTGACCTCGAGCTGGCCGATGCCGTAGCCGTATTTGACCCCGCCGACCATCTGGCAGGGAGGCGTGTGCGCTTCCTGCGGCGCTTCTTTGCAGGAGCGGTAGATCGCGTCTTTGAAGGGGGTGATTCCAACCGAGGGGTTCCCCGGGGCGCCGACTTTGACCGTCTTCAGCGTCAGGATCGACGGCGCCGGGGCGGCCTGCGACGTCGCCGGCCCGGCGAGCGCCGCCGTGGCGACGAGGATCAGCGCCGCGAAAAGGCGGGTGTGCAGGGCAGCGAGCGAGGCATGGCGAGTTGGCATCTTGTCCTATCGACCGGGGTTGGCAATGCGTTAATCGGCGAGCTCGGGGTGCAGCCACCTCTCTTCGCCGCGCGAGGCGAAAGCCCTCATTCCCGGGGCATGTATACCGATATTGATATACTCATCGCATGTCCTCGATAGCCCAGGCCATTCGTCAGGCACGACTTGACGCGAATCTCTCGCAGGTTGACCTGGCGGCGCGCGCCGGCACCTCCCAATCGGCGCTGGCTCGCTACGAGACCGGGGCCGCCCTTCCGACCTTGCCGACCCTCGAGCGACTCTTGGCAGCGTGCGGCAGGCGCCTGGAGATCCAGACGCCCCCCGCGCGGCGGCTCAGCGCAGTCAGCTCAATGCGAAGCCGGCTCGGCCCACAGGCGGACAAACTGCGGCGCCACCGCCGCCTATTGCTCGACGCCGCCGAAAGGCACGGCGTCGGTCATCTGCGGGCCTTCGGGTCTCTCGCGCGTGGCGAAGCGACGGCCGAAAGCGACGTGGACCTCCTCGTAGACCTCAAGCCAGGCCGCACCCTCATCGACCTCGCCGCGTTTCGCCGCGAGGCCGCGGAGATCCTCGACCTGCCCGTAGACGTCGCAACCACCGACATGCTCAAGGACCACATCCGCGACGAGGTGCTCAGCGAGGCACTCCCCCTATGAGCCTTCGCGACCTGATCGCCCTCGACAACTAGATCCTGGCGCGTTTCTCTATCCCTGGCCGCAGACCTTGAGGCCGTATTCCTTGGCCATCTTGTTCGCCGGCCCGAACGGACTCGCCTGGTTGGATTCGAACGGCGCCTGGGGATTCGCTTCGACCTCTTCGACGCCTTCGTCGAGCGCGTCGAGCATCGCCGTGATTTCGCCTTCGTCCCCGCTCGGCGCTTCGAGGGCCCGTATTTCTTCCGCCTGGTTCTTGACGTTGGGCGCCAGGATCGTTTCGGAGAGTTCGGCCTGCTGCGCCTTGGACGGTTCGTCGTTTTCGCCGAGACCGTTTTCTTCCTGGAAGGCTTCGACTTCGGATTCGATTTCGGCGTTCCCCTTCTTGCAGATCGCATCGGCCTGCGCGACGAACTGCGTCTTGGTCAGCGAAGCGGTTTCGTCGCTGCTACTGCTGCTGCCACACCCAGCCACGACCGCAGCCATGGCGACAACCCCGACGAATGCCGCAATAAGTCCCTTGCTCACCTGATCTCCTCCAATTTGCGCACCAGCGCTTTGCCCGTAGCCACCTCTCTTCGCCACGACAGGCGAAACCCTTCATTCGGCCGGGCAGCGGCAAACGCCCTACTGGCGTTGACGCAGCTCAGTTACTGCCGCCACGACGCCCCGCCTCGCCGACGGGTCACTGGTCCTCCTCGCCAACCAGGACCGCTCGCTCTGGGACCCGGATCAGATCGAGCTAGGCCGCCTGGGCCTGCTTGCGTACGGCGAGAAGCTTGGCGAGTGCCTGAGCCCGGCGCCACTCCCCGGGCGTTCTTTCACCCTTTGATCGATTGCAGTGCTGACAGGCAGCCACCAAGTTGAATGGCAGGGTTAGACCACCGCGATTCGACGGCTCAACATGATCGACCTCAGTTGCTCTTTTCCCGCAATAGCGACAGACACGATGGTCTCGTTGCAAGACGGCGATTCGCATCGCATGGGGGATTCGGCGCTGGTCAGGATCGAGCATAGGCTGGTCGAGGTCAAGCAAGGGATTGCCAGTCAGATTCGGTCTCACGAACATTGACCTTACTTCGCAAGGCGGCGGTAAAATTACTTGGCTAAACTGCATCTTGCAGTACCTACATGGGTAGCTCAGCCAGGTAGAGCGGAGGCTTGATATCCCTCGCGTCGCGGGTTCGAATCCCGCCCCGTCTTCGAGAAATGGCCCCAGGCTGCTGTGAGCGCCAGGGCCTTCTATTCCGCGCCCGAGGAAGTCGATAGCCATTGCCTCTCTGTTAGATCGGCCTTCTCCGCGCTGTTGACTTGGGCTTTAGGGCATCGAGACGAGAACCGCAGCGAGATAGGTGGTCAGCGACCCAAGGACAAGTAGCGCCTCGGACTTCGCGAGGGCGCCGAGGGGTCGCATGGTGCGAAACATACTCCCTAGACCGGCGATTAGGGCGGCGGCGATTCCTACCCCAATAAACCAGTGCGTCGCGCCGGGGCCGACGGCAACCCGACAGTGCAGAAAGTAGAGAAGCGCCCCAACTGCAACACCCGACGTGGCCAAACCCGACGCGATCGTTCCCCAACGGTAACCTCGCCTCCTGGTTCCCAGCCAGTGGTGGCTTGGAGACACCACCCAAGCATCGCCCAAGACCAGAGCCACTAGCACCACCGCCCCAATCGAGGTTCCCATGGCCAGCAGTGCGAAGAGCGACTTCGTTTCGGGGAGGTAGATCGCTGCCAGAACCTCGAACGCGGCCATGATCGCCACAACCCCGATTGCCGTAGCCGCTCCGGCATAGAGACTCGCCGCCGGAAGCTCCGGAGTCAGCCTTTGCTCCGCGCCGATAGCCCCGAGCGCAAAGGCGCCGAGCAGGCAGCCGATAAGACCGAGTACCAACAGGCTAGTCGCCCGGCCCAGCAAGTGCGGATAGTCGCCGTTATGCGACGACACGATCTCAAAGACGAGGACCACCGCGGTGACGACGAAGCCACCGATGGTTCCAATGATAGGGGCATATGCGGCCGCTCCTGCCCTAACGTCATATCCAACCGACGTCGTGTAACCCGCCTCTCCACCTTCATCTGAAGGCTCTTCCGCCGTCTTATGGCCCCCAAGCAAACGAAGGCCAATTGCGAGAGAGAGCGCCAGAAGAACGAAGCGCCTAACGCGTCCCATGACCGCTTCTTATCACGATTTGCGGTTATTGATTAGAGATGCTCGAATCTATCGGGACGGTCCCGCCGAACCTAAACCGCTCACGTGATCCAGCTAGAGCTAGAGTTTGGTGCCGGCTGGCAGGTACTGATCAATGTCTTCGATCACCACCCTCAGCAAATCGCGGTGCTCCAGAGTCCAGTCGAGATGCCCCAGCTCCTTCCGGATCGCAAGGAGCACCCTGGCATAGTCCAGTACCGGGTTTTCCGCCTCATGAGATGGCTTCTCGCCGTTGCGCTGCATGGAGACCCACGCCTTAATCACATCCGAGTGACCCCATAGCAGAAGCTCGTCACTAAACCTCTCAAGGAACGCCACATTGTCCGGCGTGGGCTGCGTCTGCCCTTCTCCCAACTGCTTATTAATCTTGCGAACAAGTTCTACGAACTCTTGATAGGTAGGGGCGATCTTATCCCAGCGATATTGGCGGGCAATGCGAACCCGCATAAAGAACTCGCCAGCCGCGAAGACGAGCAGAGCAACGCTGGCCGCAATCACTGGTCCGGCAACTGCGGCATTCGTTATGAGGCTCTTTATGACAACCCAAAAAACACAACCAACAGCTACTACGCCGAGAAGTAGCAGCACCGTGAACAGCCACTGCCGCACGCGTGGCAATCGTTGAGTCATGGCACGGAATACTAAAGCGACTGCCTCGCGCGGTGATCGCTGCAAGTGGCCGCCGAAGACGTCCCTAAGATCAATTTATGGCAAAGAAGGCTCCAAAACACCACGTTGAAGCCATCGAGCGAGCTGCGGCATCACCTCGCCGAACAGGAGCGGAGACGGCATCTCTTGCGGCGCGTCTGATGCACGATCCGCGAAAGTCAGTTCGGGAGGTTGCAGCGTCGGCCCTGTCGCAGCGCGCTGCCCAACGATAAGTCGCGGCTTTGAACGAGGCCGACACGGGAAAGACCTCCCCTGAGGTCCTGTGGCCTCCCCAGTCGGCCCCGCTTCTCCCCGCGCCGTGTTCTTCCCTGATGCAGGCGGTTGGGCCCAGGTGGGATCCCAACCTCGGCCACGCCCCACGCCGGCTAGGCAAGATAGACCCCCCCCAGTTAAGTACAGGAAATTGCGCCGACGGCCGACTGGCGCAGGAACGGTCCGTGCGACACGCGATGATTAGTCGGTGCCTAATTACCTAGACCATCTGCTCGCCGTCGACGAGTTCACCCGTGCCAGCTCAACCGGCTGCGTCATGGGTGGCTATGAAATGCACACCATCGCCCATGCCGCTGGCTTACTGGAGCCCGGCAATGAGGCGGCCGCGAACTGGACCGGAGTATTGGTCGAACTAGGCTACCTGGCCCACGGGCCGCGCTCGGCTGGCGATCGACGGCCGCTTGTGCCGGGGCGGATGTGGGGAGACAGCGAGCTGCAGCGGTTTGGCGACTACCGGGTCACCGCGAGCGGGCGCGAGGAGGCGGACCGAATGCGGCGGCTGACCCGGGAGCAGCGCACCGACGCCGCGCTGGGCCTCGGCTTTCCCAACCTGACACAGTCATGGATGGACGATGGCCAAAGGCGGGCGATCCTGGCTCCGTTGGCCGGCCTACAGGTCGCACTCGACACGGGGAACAACGGTGCTGCGATCGGGGCGGCGAAAGATCTAGTGGAGGCAGCCTGCAAGATCCGAATCGAGCGCGCCGGGGGGAGCTTTGGCCGTAGCGATTCGCTGCCCACTCTCTTTAAGGCGACGCGAGAGGCAACCGGAATCCAGGCACCGGGCGAAGAGGTTGCCAAAAGCCTCGCAGCGACGGTGCAGCGACTGGCCGAGCTGCGCAACGCCGTTGGCGCCGGACACGGACAGGCTTCGGTTCCAAAGCTCGGCGAGCGCGAGGCGCGGCTTGCGGCAACGACGGCGAGCGGCGTCGCGGGCTTCTTGCTGGGCGACGGGTAACGAATCCGAAGCATCGGGACCGATCGGTTAGGAGCCTCGCCAGCCTCGAAGCGAGTAGACAGGCAAGCTCTGGGTATCTGAAACGCGCAAACGACTGAAGGGATCGCTGATGGCCACCACCCCACTCGAAGGAACCGTTGCGCTGATCACTGGCGCCAGCAGTGGCATTGGCGAGGCTACGGCGTGGGCGCTGGCGGAGCAGGGGGCGAAGGTCGCTGTGGCGGCGCGGCGGCTGGAGCGGTTGGAGCGGCTCGCTTCTGAGATCGGCGGGCACGGCCATACGGCGCTGGCGATCCAGGCCGACATCGCCGACCAGGAGCAAGCGATCGACGCGGTCGGCCGCACCGTCGACGAGCTGGGGCGGCTCGACATCGTCGTCAACAACGCCGGGGTGATGCTGCTCGGGCCGATCGAGGATGCGCCGACCGAGGAATGGGACCGGATGATCGACCTCAACCTGAAGGGGCTGATCAACACGACCCACGCCGCCCTCCCCCACCTTCTCGCCGCCGCCGAGGAATCCGAGCGCGGCTGCGCCGACGTGGTCAACATCAGCTCCGTCGCCGGTCGCGTCGCCCGCTCGGGCTCCGGCGTCTACAACCTGACCAAGCACGGCGTCGGCGCCTTCAGCGAGTCCTTCCGCCAGGAGTTCGCCGACCGCAAGGTCCGCTCGACCCTGATCGAGCCCGGCGCCGTCGACACCGAGCTCACCGACCACCTGCGCGACGGCGTCAAGGAGCAGGTCCGAGAGCGCTTCGCCGGCACCCACATCCTCGAGGCCACCGACATCGCCGACGCGATCGCCTACGCGGTCACCCGCCCCTGGTACGTCTGCGTCAACGAGATCCTCATCCGCCCGACCGAACAGAAAGGCTGAGCTCGGCCGAGCGCGGCGTCGGCAGGCGATGGAGTTGCCTGAATTGCAGAGTTGCGGAGCCTTTATGCGGTGGCGAGAACGACCTCGCAGCCACCCAGGGCGAATGAGCCGGCATCGAGCGCTCGCTTCTTGGGCAGCTGGGCCTTCTTCTTCTCCGGGCGGATGTCGATCATCAACTCGATATCCAGGCCACTGGCGACCCTGACCAGGCGCTCCAGGCTCGGCGTGTGCTCGCCGGTCTCCATGCGAGCGACATCGGACTGATGGACTCCGAGTCGCTCCGCGAGCTGTCTCTGAGAGATGCCGTGCTCCGCTCTGTAGTGAGCGACCTCGACGGCTAGCCACCGGGCGAGCGCCGTGCGCTCCCACTCAGCGCGAAACTCGGGGTCGCGCAGCTCCTCGGCGAGAACGTCGTCGTTGGATATGAGTTGATCAGCCATGGTGGACCCTCGAAATCTCCGATAACAAGCTTGTAATTACCACCCAGGCTACTCCCTCTCCTTGGCTTTTTCCAGTCGCTTGAGTCTCTGCTTCGCCAGGCGCACGGCCTTGGCATAGCCCGCCCTGTCGATTTCCGCCTCCGGAGCCAGGGCCAGAACCGCAAACAGCCGCTCCTCCATCCGCCGAAAGATTGGCCGCCACCGACTTCTTCCGCGCCGGGGCCGCAACTCTCGCAAGCCAGAGCCTTCCTCGCCCATGACGCCACTCTGATGCGGACTCCGCAAGGCCGGGCCGTCAACCTCCAGCTTCTCGATCACATGCGCGATCGCCACGCGCTCAGCGACATCCTCGATCGCGTTCTTCTCGTCGAGCGCTTTGGGATGCCACGCGACTCTCCAGCGCGCCGGAGTTCCTCGCGCGACGATCTTCCGCCCAGTCTTCTGCCGCGACTTCTTTTGTCTGCTGCTCATCCCCGCATCCGATCATCGGCATCGGTCGGAAGGCTCCTCGCTAGGCGCTCCCCCGTCCCTGGTACGTCTGCGTCAACGAGATCCTCATCCGCCCCACCGAACAGAAAGGCTGAGCTGTCAGCCGACGCGCAGGGCGAGCCCCCGGCTAGGGTTCGCCGCGGCATTGCTCGGCAACCGGGAGGGGGAGAGACGTGAAGCTGGTGATCGGCATCGTGCGCCCGGAGAAGGCGAACGACGTGCTGGAGGCCCTATACCGGGCTGACGTGCGCGGGGTCTCGATGAGCCGCGTCCAGGGCCACGGGGGCGAGCTGGAGCGGGTCGAGACCTACCGCGGCACGACCGTGCAGATGGGCCTCTCCGAGAAGGTCCGGCTCGAGATCGCGGTCTCCGACGAGTTCGTCGACGCGACCGTCGGCGCGCTCTGCGAGGGCGCCCGCACCGGCGAGGTCGGCGACGGCAAGATCTTCGTCGTGCCGCTCGACCATGCGGTCCGCATCCGCACCGGCGACACCGACATGGGCGCCGTCACCCCGGTGGACAAGCAGTGAGCGCGCCGGTCCTCACCGCGGTGGCGCAGATCGACACCGGCGACACCGCCTGGATGCTGGTCGCGACCGCGCTGGTGCTGATGATGACCCCGGCCCTGGGCCTCTTCTACGCAGGCCTGGTGCGCTCGAAGAACACGCTCAACACCTTCATGATGTGCGTCGCCGCAATCGCCGTCGCCACCGTCACCTGGGCCGCGGTCGGCTACTCGATCGCCTTCGACGGCGACGGCAGCATCGTCGGCGGCCTCGGCAACGCCTTCCTCAACGGGGTCGACTTCGCGCCGCGCGCGGGGACGACGATCCCGGAGCTGGTCTTCATGGCCTTCCAGGCGACCTTCTGCATCATCACCGTCGCCCTCGTCTCCGGCGCCGTGGTCGAGCGCATGCGGTTCGGCGCCTTCCTCGTCTTCGCCGCGCTCTGGTCGGTGCTCGTGTACGCGGTGCTCGCGCACTGGGCGTTCGGCGGCGGCTGGCTGCAGGCGGGCGGTACGCTCGACTTCGCCGGCGGCGTGCCGGTCGAGATGGGCTCGGGCTTCTCCGCCCTCGCCGCCGCGCTCGTCGTCGGCGCCCGCAAGGACTATGGCCGCCAGGCCCTGCTTCCCCACAACGCCGTCTACGTGCTGCTCGGCGCCGGGCTGCTGTGGTTCGGCTGGTTCGGCTTCAACGGCGGCAGCGGCTTCTCGACCGGCAACGCCAGCGTGCTCGCCTTCACCAACACCCTGCTCTGCCCCGCCTGCACGCTCGTCGTCTGGTTCGCCCTCGACCTGATCCGTGGCCGCAAGGTGACGGCAATTGGCGCGGCGACCGCGATCGTCGTCGGCTGCGTCGCGATCACCCCGGCGGGCGGCTTCATCAGCCCCGGCTGGGCAATGGCGCTCGGCGCGCTGGCGGCGCTGCCCAGCTACGCGATCATCGTCTGGCGCACGCGGACCCGGGTCGACGAGACGCTCGACGTCCTCGCCGCCCACGGCATGGCTGGGTTCTTCGGCATCCTCTTCATCGGCTTCTTCGCCCAGTTCGCCTGGAACGGCGTCTCCGACGGCCTCTTCTACGGCAACGCGGCCCAGCTCGGGGACCAGGCGCTGGCGGCACTCGCCGGGCCCGTCTACGCCTTCACCGCGACCTTCGTCCTGCTCAAGCTGATCGGCCTGGCGATGCCGCTGCGGGCGAGCGAACACCAAGAGGCGATCGGCATGGACGTGATCCAGCACGGCGAGGAGGCCTACGTGACCGGCGAGGGGGCGATCCTGATCACCCCCGAGTCCGGGATCGAGACGGAGCTGCCGGTCGCCGACCCGGCCTAGCGGGGCCGCGCGCCGCTCAGGGGGTCAGGGCGCGGACGAGATCGGCCGCCGGTCGCACGTCGGCGATGCGCGCGACCGTCTCGCCCGCGTAGAGCGCGCCGGCGTCGAGCAGGGTCTCCGGGGCGTCGTCGGTCGGGCCGGCCGGGGTGAGCAGGCGGCTGCCTGGCCGCTGGGCGCGAATCATCCACGCCTGGAGCGCGGGCGGGGTGTAGCGGGCGCCAGGGGCGAGCAGGTGGTTGAGCAATCGGTTTAAGGCCGGGCCGCGCGGGTCGTCGCGCAGCCACCGCTCCGTCGCCGCGTTGGCGACCACCCGATGGGGAGCCGGCCAGCTCGCGCCGAACAGCTCGGTGAGGATGGTCTGCCGCGCCTCGGCCAGGCGCTCGAGGTATCCGGGGTGCGCGCGGCTCTCCTCGGACATCAGGAAGCGCGTGCCGGCGACCGCGGCGCTCGCCCCCGCGGCCAGCGCCTCGCGCACGTCGCTCTGCTCGGCGATCCCGCCGGCGAGCAGCAGCGGGTAGCCGTCCGGCAGCGCGTCCTTGACCTGGCCGAGCAGCTCCAGGGCCGGCGCCGTCCCGCGCACGTGCCCGCCGGCCTCGACGCCTTGCACGATCACCGCGTCGGCCCCCGCCGCGTGAGCGGAGCGAGCCTCGGAGACCGAGCCGCACTGGTGCATCCAGACGCCGGGAGTGCGTCGCCGCGGCCTGCCCCAGAAGGTGACGACGACATCCGCCTCAGCCGCTGCCACGAACCAACCGCGCCGGGCGAAGGGCAGCAAGACGTTGACGGCGATCGGCCGTCCGGTCAGCGCCCGCGCTGACGCCAGCTCAGCGCGAATCGCCGCGGCACCATTGACGGCGATCGTCCCAAGCCCCCCGGCCTCCGACACAGCCGCCGCCAACTCATGCCGGCTCAGCCCACCCCCCATCCCAGCCTGGACGACCGGCGCTTCTACTCCGATGCGCTCAAGCAAGGACACAGTTGCAGTCTAAGTTCGCGAAGACATACAAGCGATCGAAAGATGTTGGCTGCGGCCACGGAGCGTTGTACTGTGGGGCTTGTGAAATCTGCCTCGAAGACTTGCTCTGTGCCGGTACCTCCGCCGCCCAACAAGGGCCTGGTGGACTGGCTGCTGGCCTGTCCGGATAAGGGCTACTTCGTAGCGATTGACTCCGAGTCGACCGACTCACTTTGAACGCCTGAGAGCGGTCAGCCGTTGTTTCGCCGCTGCCGCTCTACCTCGGTGAGCCTGGCGATGTCGGCCAGATCGCCGCATCCTGAAGCTTTTTGCCTCCGATAGGGCCTACAAAGCTTCAAGATGCGTAGCTAGCGCTGACCGGCGTCGAGTAGTCCCGCGACCAGCCCGGCGAGACGCTTGCCGCGGCGCGTCAGTCGATACTCGGTGTGTGGAGGGCGGCCCGGGACGAGGCGACGCTCGACGATCCGCTCGGCCTCTAGCTGCTCGAGGCGGTCGGAGAGGGTCGTCGGCGAGACGCCCGGCAGCGACTGGCGGAACTCGTTGAAGCGGACGGCGCCGCTGGCACTGGCGTAGATAGTCGCCAGCGTCCAGCGACGCTCCAACAGACTGGCTACCGCCCGCAGCTCGGGCGGGACTGGCGCGCAGCTACGACATCGCGGCGACATCTACCCCGCTCCCTGCCGGCTCGAGGGCGAGCCCGAGGACTTCCTCGATGCTCATCACCGGGTGGAAGGTCATCTGCTCGCGCACCTCCTCGGGCACCTCGTCGAGGTCGCCGCGGTTGCGCTCGGGCAGGATCACCTCGGTCAGCCCGGCCGCGTGGGCGGCGAGCACCTTCTGCTTCAGCCCGCCGATCGGCAGCACCCTGCCCTGCAGGGTCACCTCGCCGGTCATCCCGACGGTGTGCTTGACCGGCCGTCCGGAGAGCAGCGAGACCAGCGCCGTCGTCATCGCCGTGCCGGCGCTGGGGCCATCCTTGGGGATCGCCCCGGCGGGCACGTGCAGGTGGAACTCGCGCTGGAAGCCGCCGTCGTCGATGCCGAGCTGCTCGCTGTGCGAACGCACGTAGGAGAGCGCGATCCGCGCCGACTCCTTCATCACGTCGCCGAGCTGCCCGGTCAGGACGAGGCCCTTGTCGCCGTCCATCGCCGTCGCCTCGATGAAGAGCACGTCGCCGCCGGCGCCGGTGACGGCGAGCCCGGTCGAGACGCCGGGGATCGCCGTGCGCTCGACCGACTCCTGGAAGAAGCGCTGGCGGCCGAGGGCGTCGTGGACGGCATCGGCGTCGAGCACGATCGGCTGCTCGGCCTCGCCCGAGGCGATCCGCGTCGCCGCCCCGCGCAGCAGCTTGCCCAGCTCACGCTCGAGCTGGCGCACGCCGGCCTCGCGGGTGTACTCGGCGATCACGCTGCGCAGCACCTCGTCGCCGGCCTCCACCTCGTCGGGCTCGAGCCCGTTGCGCTTCAGCTGTCGCGGCAGGAGGTAGCCGCGCGCGATCGCCAGCTTCTCCTCGGTCGTGTAGCCGTCGAAGGCGATCGTCTCCATGCGGTCCAGCAGCGGCGCCGGGATCGTGTCGGTCAGGTTCGCCGTCGCCAGGAAGACGACCTCGGAGAGGTCGACCTCGACGTCGAGGTAGTGGTCGCGGAACGAGTGGTTCTGCGCCGGGTCGAGCACCTCCAGCAGTGCCGCCGATGGGTCGCCGCGCCAGTCGGAGCCGACCTTGTCGACCTCGTCGAGCAGGATCACCGGGTTCATCGTCCCGGCGTCGCGCAGGGCGCGGACGATCCGCCCGGGCAGCGCCCCTATGTAGGTGCGGCGGTGGCCGCGGATCTCGGCCTCGTCGTGCAGGCCGCCGAGGCTGATGCGGACGAACTCGCGTCCCAGCGCGCGGGCGATCGACTCGCCGATCGAGGTCTTGCCGGTGCCGGGCGGCCCGACCAGGGTCAGGATCGCGCCGTTGGCGCGGCTGTCGTCGTCGACCCCGCGCTCCTCGCGCAGCTTGCGCACGGCGATGAACTCGACGATCCGCCGCTTGACGTCGTCGAGGCCGGCGTGGTCGGCGTCGAGCACCTCGCGCGTGTGGACGGGGTCGAGCCGCTCCTCGGAGCGCTTCGCCCACGGCACCGCGATCAGCCAGTCGAGGTAGCTGCGGATCATCGAGGACTCGGGCGATTGCTCGCCCTGGCGCTCGAGCCGGCGCAGCTCCTTCTCGGCCTGCTCGGCGACCGCCTCCGGCATCTCGGCCTCGGCGATCTTGAATTCGTACTCCTCGATCAGGCTGCCCTCGTCCTCGCCCAGCTCCTTGCGGATCGACTCCATCTGTTTGCGCAGGAAGTAGTCGCGCTGCTGCTTCTGGGCGCCGGACTCGACGTCCTCGCGGATGCGGCTGCGCACCTGCAGCTCGGCGAGCCGCTCGCGCTGCAGTTCCACGGCCAGGTCGAGGCGGGCCGTGACGTCCAGGGTCTCCAGCAGGCGCAGCTTCTGCTCGGCGGTGAGGTCGGGGCTGAGCCCGGAAGTGTCGGCGAGCGCGCCGGGCTCTTCTACCGAGCGCAGGAAGGCGGCGACCCGCCCGTCGTCGCCGCGCAGCTCGAGGATCTCCTCGACCACGGCGCGGTACTCGCGCTCCAGCTCGTGCGTGTGCTCGTCGTCGGGGTGGCCGTCGTAGACCTCCTGGACGTCGATGCGCAGCGAGTCGCCCTCGCCGGCGACCGCCTGCCCGGCGATCCCACGGTGCAGGCCGAGCACGGTCGCGACCGGCGTGCCGCCGCGCGAGCGGCCGCGCTCGATCACCTCGGCGACGACGCCGACGCGGCCGAACTCGTCGTCGGAGCGGGGCAGCAGGAAGACGCGCTCCTCCTCGCCGACGTCGATCGGCAGCGTGGCGGAGACAGTGGGAAAGACGATCGTTTCGTCGAGCGGAATGAGGAGAAAGGCCATATCCAAGTCCAATTTCTGTAGTTAGTCTCAGAACAGGATAGCGCCATGCCTGGCCGGGGTCCAGCCGCACCGGGGACGAGGGCTGTACGGTGTGCGCCGTGGACCCGGCACGCGCCAAAGAGCTGCTCGCCGCCGAGCGGGCTGAGGTCGAGCGGGAGATCGCTGCGCTCGAGGCGGAAGGCCCCGAAGAGGGCGACGACCGGGTCGAGCCCGGCGACCTCGGCTCGGAGAGCCTCTACCAGGACGAGCTCGACGCCGGCCGCGACCAGGACCTGAAAGACCGGCTTGCCGCGGTAGAACGGGCGGAGGAGCGCCTCGCCGCAGGCACCTACGGCCTCTCGGTGCGGAGCGGCGAGCCGATTCCCGACGAGCGCCTTGAGGCCCTCCCCGCGGCCGAGCTCACGGTCGAGGAGCAGGAGCCCGGGGCTCGCGGGTAACCGCGCAGGCCGGCGTGCCGCCAGGCAGCCGGTAGCGATTCGCCGCGATCAGCCGGTGGGCCAGGGCCGCGATCGACGAGACCCCGGGCAGCAGGGTGGCCCGGCCGGCGAGCCGCCAGACCCCGCCGCAGGCGATCAGCGCCGCGGCGACCGCCTCGTGGCCCGAGCAGACCGTGCCGTCGCTCCGCACCCATCGCACGGCCTCGACAGCCTGCTCCTCGGTTATCCCGAGCTGGGCCAGGTCGGCGTGCTGCCAGGCGACGATCTCGGCCTCCGGCCCGATCCTCTCCAGCGCGCGCACGCACGTCGTGCAGAAGCCGCAGTCCCCGTCGTAGACGAGCACCGGCCGGGAACCGACCTCATGGCTGGCGACCTGTCTAGCGTCCATACGCCATCGTTGAGACCAGGATAGGCATGAGGCTCCCCAACTCCGCACACGAATCCCAGCCATAAAGCCCCGCGGCGCCTTTGGCAGGGGATACAAGCCGTCCGCTACTGGATCGTCTACCCGGCGCTCTTGCGACAGACCGAAAGGGCGTGGAATCGACGCATCCGACATTGACCCCACCCCACTGTGGTCAATGTCGGATGCGCGCGATTGCGGCGGGACTTACGACGGGGAGCGCTAGGTCGCTATCGCCGAGCGGGCACCGGCTGCCTTGACCGCGGCTGAGAGGGTTTCGATGTCGTAGGCGCCGTCGTGGCGGCGGTCGTTGACGAAGAAGGTCGGCGTGCCGGTGACGCCGCTGATGTCGGCCGAGTCGACGTCTTCCTCGATGTGTGGCGCGTGGGCGTGGCGCTGCATGTCCTCGCGGAAGCGCTCGGGGTCGAGCTCGAGCTGCTGGGCGTAGGCGTGAAGGTCGCGAGGCAGCAGCTCCCCCTGGTGGTCGAGCAGCAGGTCGTGCATCTGCCAGAACGCTCCTTGGGCGGCGGCGGCCTCCGATGCCTCCGCGGCGAGCTCGGCGTTGGGGTGGACGTCGGAAAGCGGCAGGTGCCGCCAGACGTAGCGGACCTCAGCGAAGTCGGCGAGCAGCTCGCGCACGACCGGCTCGGCCTTGCCGCAGTACGGACACTCGAAGTCGCCGTACTCGACCACCGTCACCGGCGCCTCGACCGGGCCGCGCACGTGGTCGCGCTCGGGATCGACCGGCACGCCCAGGTCGACCAGCGTCTCCGAGGTACCGAGCAGGGCGCGGATGCGCGCCTGCCACGGCAGCAGCGCGGTGGCGCGGAAGACGAGCCAGGTCAGCACCGAGGCGACGAGCGCGGCGCTCAGCACGCCGAGCTTCGCCTCGCGCAGCTCGACACCGTGAAAGGCCAACGCCGCGATCAGCAAGGAGACCGTGAAGCCGATCCCGGCGATCGCGCCGCCCCCGGCGGTCGCCGCCCAGCCGACCGGCGGGCGCAGCCTTCCCCTGCTCAGCCAGGTCACCAGCGCCGAGACCCCGGTCACGCCGACCGGCTTGCCGAGCACATAGGCGACGACGATCCCGAGCGTGATCGGCGAGGAGTAGGCCCGCGAGAGGAAGTCGCCGTCGATCGCGATGCCGACGTTGGCGAGGGCGAAGAGCGGCACGATCACGTAGCTGGTCCATGGGTGGTAGAGCTGCAGCAGGCGGGCGTTGGGCGAAACGGCCGCGCGCAGCCCGACCCGGGCGGAGCGGGCCAGCTCCGGCGTCGGCTGCTCACGGAAGCTGCGGAAGAGGTTCGTCGCCCGCTCCAGCTCGCCGCGTCCCGCCGGATAGGCGCCGATGATCAAGCCGATCGCCAGGCCCAGCACGACGGGGTCGACGCCCGACTCGAACAGCGCCACCCAGGAGGTCAGCGCGAGCAGCAGGTACATGAGGTTTTGGCGGATCCGCAGGGCGATCGCGATCGCGGCGACAGCGAAGACCCCGGCCGCGATCAGCAACGGCCCGACGGCGACGTCGTGGCTGTAGGCGACGGCGATGACGAGCAGCGCCACGACGTCGTCGACGACAATGATCGTCAGCATGAAGCCGCGCAGGCGGTCGGGGAAGCTCGGCCCGACCAAGGCCAGCATGCCGAGCGCGAAGGCGGTGTCGGTCGACATCGCCACCCCCCACCCCGACGCCGCGTGCCCGCCGCCGTTGAAGGCGAGGTAGATCGCCACCGGCACGACCATCCCGCCGAGCCCGGCGAGGACCGGCAGGGCGAGGCGGCGGCGCTCGCGCAGCTCGCCGACGTCGAACTCGCGTCGCACCTCGAGCCCGACGACGAAGAAGAAGAGCGTCATCAAGCCGCCGTTGACCCACTGGCGCAGGCTCTGCGAGATGCCCGAGTCGCCGACCTGGATCGACAGCTTCGTGCGCCAGACGCTCTCGTAGGAGGAGAGGTCGATGTTGGCCCAGGCCAGCGCCGCCACGGCCGCGGCGAGGAGCACCACGGCGCTGCCCGTCTCGGTGGTGAGGAATTCGCGCAGCGGCGCCTGCAGGCTGCGGGCCCAGGCGGTGCGCCCGCTGAATGCCGATCTGACCCGGGAGCCGCTCACAGCCCACAAGCTAGCCATCTGTGGGACGCTGCCGCGCATGCCCGGCGTCGCCGTCGTCACCGACAGCACCACCTACCTGCCCTCCGGCCTGATCGAGCGCTGGGGGGTCGAGCAGGTGAGCCTCTATGTCGGCTGGGGCGACGAGCGGCTGCCCGAGCCCGAGTACGACCTCGACGCCTTCTACGCGCGGCTACGCGACTCGCCCGATCTGCCATCGACCTCGCAGCCATCCGTGGGCGACTTCCTCGCCTGCTTCGAGCCGCTCGCCGAAGCGGGCCGCGACGTCGTCTCCGTCCACATCGCCGGCGGCCTCTCGGGCACCTGCGAGAGCGCGCGGGAGGCCGCGCGGGTCATCGCGGACAAGGGGCTCCCCGGCCAGGTCGAGGTAGTCGACGGCCAGACCGGTGCCGGCGGGCTCGGCTGCCTGGTCCTTGCCGCCGCCCGCGCGGCCGAGCAGGGCGCCTCGGCGAAAGACGTGGTCGCCGCCATCCACCGGACCCGCGAGGGCCTCGACATGTGGTTCTGCCTCGACACGCTCGAGTACCTGCGGCGCGGCGGGCGCATCGGCGCGGCCCAGGCCCTGGTCGGGACGGCGCTGAAAATCAAGCCGATCCTCACCTTCGGCACCGAGATCTCCCCGGTCGGCCGCGTCCGCACCCGACAGCGCGCCCGGCAGAAGATGATCGACTACCTGCACGAGCTCCACGACCGCGGCGCCGGCGAGTGGTTCGTTCAGCACGCCCAGTCGCCCGAGGGCGCGGCCAAGCTGGTCGCCGAAGGCACGACGATCTTCGGCACCGAGCCGCTCTTCTGCACCGAGGTCGGGCCGGTGCTCGGCGCCCACCTCGGCTCCGGGATGCTGGTCGGCGGCACCGGCTGCGCGCTGGCGAGCTGAGTCGCCCTCCGCCGGCCCGGTAAGCCCTACGCGGAATCGCATCCCGATAGCGCCTCTTGCCAGGTCCGTACCTATTTGGGTATGTTCAGAATCTGATCAGGAAAATCGGATTGGAGGGAGTGGGATGGCGGAGCTGGCGAAGGGACTGACTGGCAAGGACGACCGGCTGTTCGCGGAGGCGCAGCCCAGCCCGGACGAGACCACGTTCCAGATCGAAAACACCAGCGAGGCCTACTACGAATCGCCCTATTACAAGAAGCACGAAGAAGACGTCCAGAAGGTCCCGCCGCCGCGGGTGAACCCGCCCCGGGTGGACCTGGCCGATGTGCTCGGCCAGGACATCCTGAAGCCGATCGTCGAGGCGAAGAAGCTGAGCTTCCATGCGGCGGGCGACACCGGGGCGGCCAAGGTGAACAGGAGCCAGAAAATGGCCACCGCAATCCGCCACGAGGCGGGCGTCGCCGACCTGATGGCCGAAGACGTCGCGAAAGGAGGCGAGGCGGCCCCCGCCTTCTTCTTCCACCTCGGCGACATCATCTACAACTTCGGCGAGGGCCAGTACTACTACGACCAGTTCTACGAGCCCTACCGCAACTACGACAGGCCGATCTTCGCGATCCCCGGCAATCACGACGGGATGGTCTTCGGGCCGAGCCCCGACACGCCCTCGGTCAAGAGCCTGACCGCCTTCCTGCGCAACTTCTGCGCCGAGGCCCCGGGGCCGGCCGAGGACGCCGGCGGGCTGATGCGCAGCACGATGAACCAGCCCGGCGTCTACTTCACTCTCGACGCCCCGTTCGTCTCGATCGTCGGCCTCTACACCAACGTGATCGACGGGCCGGGCGTCCTCTCCACCCAGGGCGGCCGCTACCCGGATGCCGGCGATGAGCAGCTCGAATTCCTCAAAGGCGAGCTGAAACGGCTGAAACCAGAACGCGAAGCGGGCAAGCGCGCGGTGATCGTCGCCTGCCACCACCCACCGGCCTCGGTCTCCGAGCATCCCGGCTCCGCAGGGCTGGACAAAGACCTGACCAGCGCCTTCGAAGACGCCGACCTCTGGCCCGACGCCGTCCTCTCGGGACACGCCCACCTCTACCAGCGCTTCATCCGCAAGGTCGGCGAGCGCGAAATTCCCTACGTGGTCGCCGGCGCCGGCGGCTTCAGCGAGACCCGCCCGCGGACCCCCGTCTCGAAAGGCGCGACCAACGGCACCTACACCCTGGCCGCGGACCCGATCGTTCACTTCGGCTACCTGACGGTGACCGCCGACATGAACGTGAACCGGCTCACGATCGGCTACCGCCCGAGCGACCCGAAAGTCGAGGGCGAATCCGTCGCCGTCGACCTCGAGACCGGCAAGCTGGCTTAGACCCCGAGGACGAGGCTCAGCGCCAACATAAGGGCGGCGCCGACGGCGATGCCCGCGCTCGGGCCGAGGCGCGCGCCCCCTACGTACGCGCTTGGCAACATCTCGATCGCGATCAGCGCCAGCATCGCCCCGGCCGCGAAGGCGAAGGAGAACGGCAGCAGACCGCTGACCTCTTCCACCGCCAGGTAGGCCAGCAGCGCCCCAACGGGCTGTGGCGCGCTGGTCGCCACGGCGGCCCAGAACTGGCGCACGCGGCTGAACCCCGCGGCCGCCATCGGAATCGCCACGCTGGTCCCCTCGGGGACGTTTTGGAGCCCGATCGCGAGGATCACGAAAAGGCTGAGCCCGGCGCGGTCGGAGGCGTAGGCGGTGCCGACCGCGAGGCCCTCCGGCAGGCTGTGGACGAAGAGGACGAGAAAGACAAGCGCCGAGGTGCGCGCCCCCGGCCCGGTACGACCCATGAAGCCGGCGTCCGGGCGCATGTACCGGCCTGCCAGCAGCAGGAAGCCGATCCCCACCGCCAGCCCCCCGACCACCTCGGCCGCCGAGCCTTCTTCGGTCGCCGGGAGCAGCAGCCCTGCGACCGCGGCGACGCCCATCACCCCCGCGGCGAAACCGAGCAGGATCGGGGTCAGCAGCCCGGCCCGCGTGCCGAGAAAGAAGACGGGCACAGCGCCGATTCCGGTCGCAAGCGCCGTCGCAGACGCGGCAAGCAGCAGGACAACCACATCGGGCATCACGCAGAAGCTATCGGCGCCGGGGGATCGGTCATCTAGCATCGAGGCGTGGAGATCCTGGTCGTCGAGGACGAGGCAGCGATCGTCGACTTCCTCGAGCGCGGTCTCGAGGCGGAGGGCTTCGCCGTTCGCGCCGCCGCCGACGGTCTCGAGGGCGAACGCCTGGCCCTTGACGGCGGCTTCGACCTGGTGATCCTCGACCGGATGCTGCCCGGCCGCGACGGGCTCGCGGTGCTGGCCGCGATCCGCCGGGAGAGGCCGACCCTGCCGGTGATCGTCCTGACGGCGAAGGGCGAGATCGCCGACCGGGTCGAGGGGCTCGACGCGGGCGCGACCGACTACGTCACCAAGCCCTTCGCCTTCGAGGAGCTGCTGGCCCGGATCAGGGCTCACCTGCGCCAGGCGGGCGCCGAGGCGACGACGACACTGGAGGCGGGCGGAATCGAGCTCGACCTGCTCTCACGACAGGCGACGCGCAATGGCATCTCGGTGCGGCTGCCCGAGCGCGAGGCGGAGCTGCTCGCCTTCCTGATGCGGCGGGCCGGGCAGGTCTGCACGCAGCGCGAGATCCTCACCGCGGTCTGGGGGTACGACCATGATCCGGGCACCAACGTCGTCCAGGTCTACATCGGCTACCTGCGTCGCAAGCTGGGCAAGCCCGGCTCGCCGGCACCGATCGAGACCGTGCGCTCGGTGGGCTACCGCCTCAAGGGCAGCCGATGAGGGCAGGCTGGGCGGGGCTCGGGTTGCGGGGCAGGTTGGCGATCTCGATCGGCGGGATCGTGATCGTCGCCTTCGCCTTCGTCTTCGTCGCCGTGCGCCGCGACATGGCGGACGAGTCGAGGCTGATCAGCCACGAGGAGTCGCGCGAGGCCGGCAATCTCGGGCCCCCGCCCAGCGAGCCGGGCGAGGGCTCGGCGATCTCGCCGATTGCCGACGCCCAGGACGAGGTCGAGAGGACGTTCCTGATCGCCGGCGGGGCCGCGTTGCTGGCGGCCCTGCTCGCCGGTTACCTGGTCGCCGCCCGCACGGCCGCGCCGCTGCGGCGGATCGCATCGACGGCCGCCACCGTGGATGCCGGCGACCTCACTCCTCGCCTGCGCCCCGAGGCCGCGACGCCAGAGCTGCGCACCGTGGTCGAGGCCTTCAACCACATGCTCGACCGGCTCGACCTGGCCTTCTCGCGCCAACGGCGCTTCGTCTCCGACGCCTCACACGAGCTGCGCACGCCGCTGACCGCGATCCGCGGCCAGCTCGAGGTGCTGGCGCGCAAGAAGACACCGAGCGCCGCGGACGTACGCCGAGTCGAGGCGCTGGCGATGACGGAGATACGCCGGGTCGAACGGCTGGTCGACGACCTGCTCACCCTGGCCCACCTCGACGAGGGCACCGAGCCGCTCCTGCGCGAGGTCGAGGTCGCCCCTTTCCTGCGCGGCCTGGCCGAGGCCGGCTTGGAGGGCACCGAGATCGGCGAGCTGGCGGAGGGGACCGCCCGCATCGATCCCGACCTGATCGCGCAGGTCGTCCGCAACCTGCTCTCCAACGCGCACCGCCATGCCGGGCCGGACGGCCGCGTGGTCCTCTCGGCGAGGGCGGAGCGAGATCGCCTCGTGGTCGCGGTCGATGACGACGGGCCGGGCGTGCCCGAGGAAAGGCGGGAGCAGATCTTCGAGCGCTTCCACCGCAACCAGCCGGCGCGCGACCGCAGCTCCGGCGGCAGCGGCCTCGGCCTCGGCATCGCCCGCTCGATCGTCGACCTGCACGGCGGCCGTATCTGGATCGAGGACTCACCGCTCGGCGGCGCCCGCGCCACCTTCACGCTGCGCCGCTAATTTGCCGAAGCCGCCTCACGGGCGCGCTTCGCGCGGGCGCCGGGTGATGCGGAAGGCCGGTAGCGAAGTATGAGCAGCACGGCGATCGGGATCGTGGTGAGGACGACGAGGGCGGTGAACCAGGTGCTGGCGCCGTCGGTGCCCGAGCCCAGCGAGTGCAGGACGGCGAGGACGTAGACGACGATGATGAGGCGGTGGAGCTGGCGCCAGCGCTTGGTCCCGATCGTCCGCCTGCGCACGAAGTAGGTCGGGCCGAGGAGGGCGGCGAGGTAGCCGCCGAGGATGCCCAGTCCCACCCAGAGCGGCCGGTAGGCGATCGTGAAGGGGATCGCGATGCCGGAGATTCCCGGCTTCAGCCACCTGTCGCCGAGCAGGCAGACCCCGTGCAGGGCGATCATCGAGAGGCCGGCGAGCGCCAGGTGCTGGTGCACCTTGACCAGATCGCGCTTCAGGCCGGGCCGCCGGTAGACCCCCGAAGCCATGAAGAGGCCGAGGGTCACCGACGCCGCGATCAGCAGGAAGGCGACGACGCCGGCCGAGCGGGAGGCCAACCACCATGGGTATTCGGCGGGGTCGGGCTGGGTCACCGATCTCCCTCCCCACCCTCCTCGCCGACCGGCGGTGGGGCCGTGCGGGCGGGCGCCCCGTGCGGGACGGTCGTCGAGGGGATGGTCGTCGGGCCCGAGAACATCGCGTACGCGGCCAGCGCGGCGAGGCAGAGCAGGACAACGATCGCCGCCACCTTCGTCCGTTGGCTTGGGCCCACTCGCGGGGCAGGGCTTGGCGCGATCTCCGTGCTCACGGTGGCGGCACCGGCGAGGTGCGGGTGACGATCGAGGTCGCCGTGGCTGCGGCGCCTTTCGCGCCGGGCTTGACAACCGCCGGCACGACCGGCCCCGGCCCGAGCGCCGGATCCCTGCCGTTGCGGACCTGGATGACGAGCAGGGTCAGCACGACCAGGAAGAGGCCCAGCGTGACGACGATCACCGCCAGCGGGCTGGGCAGCGGCCTGCGCGGCGTTCGCGGTTTTGGCGGCGGCGGCTTCGGCGGCTCGCTCGGTGCCGGGCGCTCGTCGGCCATCACTCGCTCTCCCCGCAGGCGCGCCAGCCGTAGCCGCGGGCAAAGGCCGAAAGCGCCCGGCTGATGTCGTCGAGCTGCGCCCGCAGGACCCGCAGGCGCGGCAGGTCCACCGCTGCCAGGGCGACGCGGATCTGTGCCCGCAGGGCGAGCTGGCGGCGGACCGGGTCGAACACGTTGGCGCGCAGGGCGGCCGCATCGCCGGGGGGTGGCGCAACCGCTTCCAGCCGCTTCAGCTCCTCGCCCCCGAGCACGGTGCCCTGCTCGTAGGCCTTCGTCGCTCCCTGTATATCGGGCGCCTCGCGCACCCGTTGGCGCTCGGTGTTCCGCTCCGAATCCAGACTGCGACAGATCCGGTCGGTGCGCGCGACATAGGCCCGGCGGCGCGGATCGGCAATCGTCGCCACAGGAGGATTCGCCGCGGTGCCGTGCCGGACCGGGACGGAGGTCGCCGCCGGCGAGGTCGTCTCCGTCTCACCGCGGCGAGTGTCCCCGCCGCAGCCGCTCAACCCGGCCAGCGCAAGGAACACCCCGACACCCGCCAGAAGCAGCAATCGCAGAGCGGACAGCTCAGTCTTCGACTTCGCGGTAATGGTCACGCCAGATCCCGCGGTAGACGCCCAGGTGCCGGGGCAGCGTGCGCAGTCCCGGGATGAACGGGATGCAGATGAAAGCGAGGCTGAGGACCCCCATCAGAGCGAAGATCAGCGCGTCCGCGTTGGGCGATTCCAGGAACGGTTCGATCTGGTACCAGAAGGTGTAGAGCCAGAGCCAGACCTGGCCGGGGTAGCTGCCGGTCTCGTTCATCATCCCCCACTGGGTGCCAAGCAGATGCTGGCCTTCGGCGCGTTCCTCGAAGTAGCCGCCGCCGGAGAGGAAGAGCAGCGGCTTGGTGTAGTTCGTCTGGTAGAAGGTGTGTTCGCTGGCCAGAAGGTCGCCGTCGAGCCCGCCGCTCTGGGCCAACCCCAACAGCGCCGCCATCATCGGCGCGACCGGGTTGTAGTGTGCGCGCGGGAGGATCGCCGCCACCCCGCCCGGCGATTCCGCTTTTTCGAGAGCCGCGGTGAATTCTTCGCTCCAGGCGTTCTGCACGGCCGGCGGCGAGCCTTCGTACGCGGCGAGCGCCGCGGTCAGGCGCCGGTTGCCGGGGATCGTCTTCAGCGGCTCGAGCACGAAGTCGTTCGCGGTGTCGATCGGGATGTTGACCCCGGCGGCACTCTGCAGGTCGAGTGGGCCGATCTTCTGCGTCGCATCGGGAGTGTGGTTGTAGGGCGGGCCATATTCGGCCAGCTCGCTCGTCCCGTTCAACTCGGTGACGGCGGTGGCGACGAAATCGCCGGGGTCGGCCTGGGCCCAGCTCTGGATCGTCGTCGGCGGATCGTCGGGGGAGGAGAAGAGGATCGTGAGAGCAATGGTCAGCGCGGTGACCACGGCGAGCGCGATGACGAGCTCCTTGACCAGGTCGTAGCGGACGAAGGGACCGGGCCAGGGCGCGGAATCGTCGGGCGTCCGCGGATCCGTACTCAAGATGAGCTCCCCTCCCCCGCCGTCGGGGGCGAGGCCGCGGCCGCCTTGACCCTAGCGGGATACGGGGGAACCACACCATGGCGGCGTACCAGGAGCACGTGCCAGACGACCAGGGCGACGACGACGACCGGAAGCAGGATCACGTGGAAGGTGTACATCTGGCCGAAGTTGGCGACGTTGAAGAAGGCACCAATGCCGACCGAGTTGAGCCCGTCCTTGCCCTCGCTGGCGATCCACTGGGAATCGAAGTTCTGCTGGGAGAGATAGCCGGTGAAAGCGGCGCCGATCGCGACCAGGAACGTGATCGCCCCCGTCACCCAGGTTCGCCCCCGTCCACCGCGCCAGGCCCCCATGAAGAACTTGCCCCAGAGGTGGACGACCATCGCGAAGAAGAAGAGCTCGACCGCCCAGAGGTGGATGCTGTTGAAGAAGCGCCCGAGGCTGGAGATGTGCCACCAGGTCGGGCCCTTCAGCCCGAGGATCATCCCGGAGACGACGATCACGATCAGGGCGGCGATCGTGGCGACGCCGAACACGTATATCCACGAGGAGACGTAGGCCGGCTGGCGGTCCGGGAGGAGCTTCTCCGGCGGCAGCGCGCGGACGGCTCGCTCCCGCACCCAGGTGGTCCACATCTGCCGCTCCGCAGCGGACACCGGCGCTCCCTTCTCCTCGCTCACGGAGTGCGCTCCCGCTTCGGGAACGGGATGAAGATGGCAGCGACGAAGACCGCGATCATCAGGAGGATGACGACGACGTTCGCCACCGACATCTGGAAGAAGTGCCAGTGCAGGTAGTGCGCTGGGCCACTCAAGTCGAATAGCGCCGCAAAAGGGACAACGGGTATTACTGCTGCGATCACGCCACCTCCAACCGGCATCGGGAATTTAGGCGACGCTACAGCGCGAATATGAGCCGGTCAACCGGGATAACTACGTACGACCGTGCCTAAGCGGTTTCTAAGCTAAGGAAAGACGGTCTCCCCCGTCTCACTGTCGACGATCGTGATCGCGACCGCGGGACAGGCTTCGGCCGCTTCGAGCATCAGGTCGTCGGGGCCGGTGCCGATCACTTCGGCGATGTCGCCGAGGCGGAAGACCTCGGGGGCGATGTCGACGCAGTCGCCGTGGGCGCTGCACTCGTTGGGATCGATGGTGGGAACGTAGGTCATGCTGCTATTTCCTCTCGGTCGGCGGCAGGGAAGTGGCCGCGGTCGATTTGCTTGCGAAGCGCCGGGATTGCGCGCGGGCGACCGACGGTCAGGCCGGCGATGGCATTGCCCGACTGGGTGAAGACGGCTTCGAAGTCCCGTGACGTGGGGTCGCCCTCGAAGGCGACGGCGTCGGCGCGGTGGGCGTGGCCGACGTACTGGATCCGCAACCCGTACTGGTCGCTCCAGAAGCTGGGCAGCGGCGGCGTACCGGGGTACTCGCCGAGCATCGATTTGGCGACCGCGGCACCCTGCCAGGCGGCGGCATCCCAGTGCTCGGTGCGGGCGTGGACGCCGAAACGCGGATCGAAGGGCACCGAGGCGTCTCCGGCGGCGAAGACGCCGGCCAGCTTGGTGCGACCGGCGGTATCGGTGTGCACGCCGTCGGTCTCGAGGCCGCTGCCCTGCAGCCAGCCGGTCGCCGGGGAGGTGCCGACGCCGACTACGACGGCGTCGCAGGCGACGGCGGTGCCGTCGGCGAGGACGAGCTCCTCCACCCTGCCGCTGCCGCGAGCGCCCTCCAGCATCGTCCCGGTCAGCACCCGGACGCCTTCGTCTCGGTGCAGCTCGGCGAACCATCCACCCAGCTCGGCGCCGAGGATCGGCGCCAGCGGCGTCTCCAGCGCCTCGATCATCGTCACCTCCACACCCAGGCGGCGGGCCGTCGCCGCCACCTCCTGGCCGATGAAGCCGGCACCGACGATCGCCAGGCGGGCGCCGGCGGTCAGCTCGCCGCGAAGTCGGCGGGCGTCGGCGAGGGTGCGCAGGTAGTGGACGTTCTCGAAGCCCTCTAGGAACGGCAGGCGGCGGGCGGCCCCGCCGGTGGCGATCAGCAGCTTCTCGTAAGGCAGGTCCACGCCGGAGTCGAGCCGCAGCCGCCGCGCCGTCGGATCGAGTCCCTCGGCGCGGACGCCGAGCAGCAGGTCGACCTGCTTCTCCTCATACCACCCAGCCGGGCGGTAGGCGACCGTCTCCTCGCTCACGTCCCCGGCCAGCAGCTCCTTGGAGAGCGGCGGCCGGTCATACGGCGCCTCGGGCTCGGCGCAGACCATCCGCACCGAGCCGTCGTAGCCGCACCGCCGCAGGGTCTCGGCGCAGCGCTGGGCGGCGAGACCGCCGCCGACGATGACAACACCGTGGTCTTTCATCATGCCTCCTCCAGGACTGGGGTTCGGGAAAGGGAGCCGCCGTGCTGGTGAGCGGCGGGGAGCGGGTGGTGGTCGCGCCCTCCGGCGTGTTCGCGTTCCTCCTGGCGCGAGCGGCTGCGCTTGGCGCCGCCCGAGAAGACGCGATAGACGAACAGTCCTCCGATGACCGGCGCCGTCATCAGCACCCACCACCTGAACCAGACGGTGGAGGCATCGGTACCGGAGCCGAAGGCGTGCGCCAGGCCGAGCACGTAGACGAGGATCGTCGCCCGGTGCGCCTTGCGCCAGAGCTTGGCGCCGATCCGCTTGCGGAAGTAGAAGCTGAGGCCGAGCGCCGCGGCGAGGTAGCCGCCGACAACACCGAGGCCCGTCCACAACGGCCGGAAGCCCATCGTGAAGGGAACGGCGATTCCGGCGGCCCCGGGGTTCAGCCAGGGGTCGCCGAGCAGGGTGATGCCGTGGACCGCGATCGCGATCAGCCCGGCAAGCGCCGTGTGCTCGTGGATCGCCAGCAGCTTGCGCGAGAGGCCCGGGCGGCGCATCACCTTGCCGGCCATCGCCAGGCCGAGGCCTACCGAGATCGTCACCAGGACGAGCGCGACCAGGCCGGAGGCGCGACTCGCGAGCCACCAGCCGTGCGTCTGCAGGGTGGTCGAAGCCGCGGCGTTCATCAGCCGCCCCCGCCGACCAGAGTGTCAGGGATGCGGATGCGAGGACGGCCGACGCTGAGCGGGCCGACCGCCTCGATCCGGCCGCTGTCGTGGATCAGGAAGCCACCCTGCTCGGCGAGCACCTCACGGCCGCCCTCGGGCCCCGAGAGCAACGCCGCCTTGGAGAGGGTCTCGGCCTCGACCGCCGTACCACCGAGCGCGGTGACGCCGATCAGCCCGGTCCAGGCCGGCTCTCCCGTGGCGGGATCGAGCAGGTGGTGAGCGTAGCGGCCGGTGGCGTCGCGCCAGATGCGCACGTTGAGGCCCGAGGTCGCGACGCCGCCGGTACCGAGGCGAAGCACGTGGGCGCGCTCCCCCGTCAGCGGGTGCTCGACATGAACCTCGTAGGGGTTGACCAGGGCGTCGGCGCCGCCGATCCGGATGTCGCCACCGCAGTCGACGATGAAGCGCGAGTAGCCGCGCAGCTGGCCTGCGAGGAGATCGGCGGCGAGGCCCTTGCCGGCGCCGCCGGTGTCGAAGCGGACGCCGGGCGGACGGGAGATCGTGCCGGCCTCGTCGTCGACCTCGAACTGGCGCCAGCGCGCCGCCGGATTCGGGCTCGCGGGGCGCCGCGGCGGCGCCTCGCCGAGGGCCACGCCGAGCGGGGCGCCGGGTACCCCGGCGCGCGAGGCGACGTACCCGGCCGACTCGATCTCATCGGCCAGGGTCGGGTCGACGAGGCCGCCGCTGCGCTCGGCCGCCGCCAGCCCCGCTTTGACCGCGGCCCGGAGCAGCTCGGAAGCGGGCACGCACTCGCGCGGGTCGGCGTTGAGCGCGCTCAGCTCGCTGTCGGGCTTGAACCGCGACAGCGCCGCGTCGAAGGCGACGATGAATTCCCGTGCCCCCTCGGCCGCTGCCGGCGCCGGGTCCATCCCGGGCCCCGGCTCGCCGATCAGCAGCCGGACATGGGAGCCCATCGCGTCGAAGGTGACGTCGTGCTCGCTCATCGTCAGGAGGCGCCGGTCGTGACGGGGGCCGCGCCGGACGCGGAGACGGCCGACGCCGAGCTGGTGGTGACGGGACCACTGGTTACGGTCGAGGCTCCGGGCGTCGGTACGAAGGTCGTAACGACCCGCCGTTTTATCACCTTGCGGACCAGGACCGGCTGGGACGCCGGAGCGCTCGCGGCGCTGAGCTGGTAGGTGAGCAGGGCGAAGAGCACCGCGAAGAGCGCAATCGACCCCCAGAGCACCAGGGCGGGGCTGGGGCGGCGGGCACGGGCTCGCTCAGTCATCGTGGCCCCCGCTCTCGTGCTCGCCGCCACCACCGCCCGCGCCACCGCTACTCGAGGTGACGACCGGGGTGCCGGCACCTCCGCCGGAGCCAGAGCCGGCGCTGGCTCCGCTCGTGTGGGTGACGACCGGAGTGGTCGGGGCCGCGCCGCCACCCGAGCCGGCGTGGGAACCGCTGGAGTGGGTGGTGACCGGCGCGCTGTGCCCGCCGCCGGTGGAGCCGGAGTGGGAGTGGGAGCCGCTGCTGTGGGTAACCACCGGCGAGCCGTGCCTGCGACCACCGTGGGAGTGGGAGTGCGAGCGCGAGCCGCTGGTGTGGGTGACGACGGGCGTGGAGCCCGAGCCGGTCATCGCGCCGGAGGAGCCGCTCGGCGCGCTCGACGATCCGCTGGAAGAGGTCGAAACGGGCGAGGAGGAATAGGAGGAGGACGGAGTCGATCCCGCCGATCCGGTCGAGGAGGCGCCCGTGGTGGCGCTGGCGCTGCCGGAGTAACCGCCTGCGCCCGCGTAGCCGCCGGCGGCGCCTCCCGCCATCGGGGACGAGCCCGCCGGATAGTTCGGCTTGGCGTGCTTGGTGACGTGGATAGTGCGGCGGATCACCTTGGTGCGGACCTGGGGCCTGGCGGCCACCGGTTCGGATGCCTGCTGGTGATTCGCGCTCAGCGCCAGACCGGTCAGCCCCCCTAGGCCGAGAATGGTCACGCCCGCTGCGATTCTGGTCTTGACTCTTTTCACGTCGATTTCCTCCTGGCCGAAGTTGTGGGCGCAGTGTGGACGGGCTGGGTGCAAGGCGAGCCAAGGGGCGGGTAAAGGGTTGGCAAAACCTCTCGGCCGGCGTCTTTACGGTCGAATCCCACCGTTACAGTTGCCCAATGGCCACCCCGGCGCCGAGCGGACGCATCCTCGTCGTCGAGGACGAGGACTCGATCTCCGAGCCGTTCGCCGAAGCGCTGCGCCGTGCCGGCTTCGAGGCATTGGTCACCGGGACCGCGGCTGGCGCGCTGCAGATGGCCGAGGAGGCCGAGCCGGATCTGGTCATGCTCGACCTCGCCCTCCCCGATGGCGACGGCCGCGACGTCTGCCGCGAGCTGCGCCGCCGCTCCGACGTGCCAATCGTGATGCTGACCGCGCGCGGTACCGAGATGGACAAGATCGTCGGCCTGGAGCTGGGGGCCGACGACTACGTGGTCAAGCCATTCAGCGCCGCCGAGGTGATCTCGCGAATCCGTGCCGTACTGCGACGCAGTGCCCCGCGCGACGGCGCCTCCGCGGAGCCGATCCGGATCGGCGAGCTGGAGCTCGACCCGGCGGCGCGGATCGCCAAGCTGGGCTCGGCCGAGCTCGAGCTCTCGCGCAAGGAGTTCGACCTGCTCGCCGAGCTGATGCGCCACGCCGGGCACGTCGTCACGCGCGAGGACCTGATGGCGAAGGTCTGGGACGTCAACTGGTTCGGCTCGACCAAGACGCTCGACGTCCACATCGGCTGGCTGCGGCGCAAGCTCGGCGACGACCCCAATCAGCCCACATACATCGAGACCGTGCGCGGGGTCGGTTTCCGCTTCGCCGCGCCGGAGGCAGAGTGAGCGCTGTCGAGCTTGTGCGTGCGATGACACGTACAAACTCCACAGCGGCGGTTCGGCGATGAGCCTGCGGGCGACCCTGCTGCTTGCGCTGGCCTACGTCCTGCTGCTGGCGCTGATCGCGCTCGGCGTGCCGCTCGCGGTCAGCCTGCGCGACCGGGTCGACTCCGAGGTGAAGGGCCAGGCGCGCAGCCAGGCCGACGTCGTCGCCGCGACCGCCGCCGAGCTGCTCGACCCCGGGCAGCGCGCCGGCCTCAACCGCCTGGTCCGCGTCTCGGCCGACAGCGTGCGCGGCAGGGTGATCGTCGTCAACCGTCGTGGCCTCCTGCTTGCCGACTCGGCCGGCGCCCCGGCCGGGCGCAGCTACGCAAGCCGGCCCGAGATCCGCGCGGCGCTGGAAGGACACGGCGAGCAGATCACCCGCAACAGCGAAACGCTGGGCGCCGAAATCCTCGCCACGTCAGTGCCGGTGCTCGAACACGGCCGGCCGGCCGGCGCCGTGCGTGTCACCCAGAGCGTCGCCGCCGTCAACCACGCGGTGCGCACGTCGATCCTCGCCCTCGCGGCCTTGGCGGCAGTGGTCCTGCTGTTGGGGCTGATCGCCGGCGCCCTGATCGCCCAGCAGATAGCCCGTCCGATCCGCCGCCTCGACCGGGCTGCCCGCGGCGTCGCGACCGGCGACCTCGATGCCACGGTGACGGTCGAAGGCAGCACCGAGCAGCGCTCGCTGGCCCGCACCTTCAACGAGATGACGCAGCGGCTCAAGCGGCTGCTCCGCGTGCAGCAGGACTTCGTCGCCGATGCCTCCCACCAGCTGCGCACCCCGTTGACGGGACTGCGCCTGCGCCTCGAGGGGCTCGCCGACCGACCCGGGGCCGACCGGGCGACGTCGGCCGAGCTCGAGGCTGGAATGCACGAGATCGACCGGCTTTCGTCGATCGTCGACGAGCTGTTGATCCTCAGCCGTGCCGGCGAGCACGAGCTGCCGGGCGAAGAGGTCGACCTCGCCGACGCGGCCGAGCGGGCGGCGGAGCGCTGGCGCCACACCGCGGAGGAGCGACGAATCGAGATCGAGACCGGAGGCGACGCCGCGGCGACGGCCTGGTGCGCGCGACCCGACCTGGACCGCTCGATCGACGCCCTGCTCGAGAACGCATTGCGCTACTCGCCACCCGGCTCGACCGTGAGGATCGGCGTCGCCCCGGGCGAGATCGAGATCCTCGACGAAGGCCCGGGCCTCGCGGCGGGCGAGGAGGATGCCGTCTTCGAGCGCTTCAGCCGCGGCAGCGCCGGCCGCCGCGGGCCGAGCGGCACCGGCCTCGGCCTGCCGATCGCGCGCGAGCTGACCCGCCAGTGGGACGGCGAGGTGACACTGCGCAATCGGGACGGAGCGGGCCTACGTGCTGTCATAGGACTGAAGCGATGAGCTCACGAGCGACGATCAAGTGGGTGGGACTTGCCCTGGCAGGACTGCTGGTCGCCGCGGGAGTGGCGATCGCCGCCAGCAATCTCGCCAGCCAGCAGATCGGCCTGGCCTCCGAACCGATCTCGGCCGGCGACGCCCTCGCGCCGGCCGCGAGCCCGAACGGCGGTCACGGCTCCCGGCCCTCGGGGCACGGCCCCGGCGACCAGACGACGACGCCGACTGCCCCCACGACGGCCCCGGAACCACAACCCACGACCCCGATCCCCACGCCCGAACCGGAAGTCACGACCCCGACCACTTCGGAAGGCGAACCCACGACCCCGACGAGCCCCTCGAACAGCGCGAGAGACGATCACGGAGGCGGAGGCGGAGGCCGCGGAGCCGACGACTGAGTAAGCGGGATCAGCGCGGCGCGCCGACCGCCTCGCGGCGAGTGACGGCCACCCTGACTGGTCGTGGATGCGCGGTGACGTGGGTGACCGGCAGATCGGTGAACCGTCGCAGGCGATGCGGGAGGCTCAGCCGCAGCCAGCGGGAGACGCCGCGCGGCAACGTCGAAACGACCACCTCGTCGAACTTCTCGCTGCCGAGGACGTCGCCCGCTGCCGCCACGGGGTCGGGATCGCCGATCAGGGCGACGTCGACGTCCAGGCCGGAGATGCGCATGCGGGCGGCCCCGCTCTCGGCTCGCAAGGCGGCTTCGGAGCGGCCGGCCTTCATGTCCGCGGCCCAGTCCAGTCCGTGCGGGACCGCCGGGACGAGCAGGGTGAAGCGAGCGGGGGATCGCGCCGCCCGCTGACGCAGCGCCGCGATCAGCTCTGGTGAGTCAGCCGTCCGGTTCGCCACCACCAGGATCCTCGTCTTCAATGCCATTGGGTCCTCCTCGGGGGGTTGCATCGTCAGCTCAGGTTGCAGCGGCTTGGTAATCGGCTCGTAAGTCCTCGATGAGACTTCTCTGAAGCACGAATACCCGCTTGCTCAGTCGTCGAGCTCCACGCCGCGCGCGGCGCCTCCGCCGCTGGCCCGCGTGACGATCGGGGCGCGGGCGCCGCTTTCGCCGCTTACGGCGACAGCCTGGGTGGTGGGCACCGCGGAGGCCCCGCTGGCGCTGGTCACGATCGAGCCCGAACCGCCGCTCGAGGCGAGCTGCTGGCCCGCCGCCGGCACACCGGAGTTCGTCCCCAGCGCGACGCCACCCAGCGCGCCCAGCCCCAGCACGGTGGCGGTCGCGGCGATCTTGGCTCGTCTGTTGGTCATGGTTCGCTCCTTTGTTGGACCGATCCATTCTGCGCCGCGGCGGGCAAGGCGAATCCCAAGCTCGCACCAAGAGAGAGTGAAGCTTTCGAGCCCGCGAAACCGCGACCTCGAGGAGGTGGAGCTAAGCCACCTTCTCCGCCGCGGCGACGATGCTCGCGGCGTCGATTCCCGCCGCGGCCAGGAGCGCCTCGGGGGGGCCACTGCCGGGGCGGCCGGTGACGGCCAGGCGCACCAGCGGGGTGCCAGCGGCGGCTTCGGCGAGGACGCCGGCGACGGTCTCGCCGATGCCGCCCTCGGGCCAGTGGTCCTCGACGGTGATCAGGGCCTTGGTCGCCCCCGCCGCGGCGAGGATCGCCTCGGCGTCGACCGGCTTGACCGAGTAGAGGTCGATCACCCGCGCCTCGATTCCCTTGCCGGCGAGCTCCTCGGCGGCCGTGAGGCATTCGCGCAGGGTGATCCCGGCGCCGATCAGGGTGACGGCATCCGAGTCGCCGGAGCGCAACGTGCGGCTGCCGCCGATCTCGAAGCTCTCGCCCGGCCCGTAGAGAACCGGCGTCGCCTCGCGGGTCGTACGCATGTAGCTGATGCCGCGGTGCTGCCGCATCGCGTCGAGCAGGGCGACGGCCTGGTTGGCGTCGCTCGGGTAGAGGACGACGCTGCCGAGCACGGCGCGCAGCGAGGCGATGTCTTCGAGCGCCATCTGCGAGGGCCCGTCGGGTCCGATCGAGACGCCGACGTGGGAGCCGCAGAGCTTCAGGTCGGCATCGGAGATCGCCGCCATGCGGACGAAGTCGTAGGCGCGGCTGAGAAAGGCGCCGAAGGACGAGGCGAACGGCTTCCAGCCGCGCGTCTGCAGGCCGACGCCGGCGGCGACCATCTGCTGCTCGGCGATGTACATCTCGAAGAAACGGTCCGGGTGCTTTGCGGCGAAGCGCTCGGCGTAGGTCGAGTTGCCGACCTCGCCGTCGAGCGCGACGACGCTCTCGTCGATCGAGCCGAGCCAGGTGAGGGCGTCGCCGTAGGCGCCGCGCGTCGCGACCTTCTCGCCGACCTCGTAGGCGGGCCGCTCGACCGGGCCGGCCTCGATCTCGAACGGCTTCGCCTCGGGCGGCGCCTGCACCTCGATCCGCTGCGAGCGCTCGCCGCCCAGCTCCTCGACGGCGGCCTCCGGGTCGGCCAGGGGCTTGCCGTGCTGGTTCGGCTGGTCCTCGACCGCCGCCACACCGGAGCCCTTCTTGGTGCGGGCGAAGATCGCGGCCGGCTTGCCGGCGGCGAGCGCGCGCGCGTAGGCGGCGTCGATCGCCTCGATGTCGTGCCCGTCGATCTCCTGCACGTCCCAGCCGCAGGCCGCGACGCGGGCGGCCAGCGAGGAGGTGTCCCACTCGTGCATCGTCGGCCCGCGCTGGCCGAGTCGGTTGACGTCGACGATCGCGATCATGTTGTCGAGGCCCGCGTATCCGGCGTGCTCGAAGGCCTCCCACATCGAGCCCTCGGCCAGCTCGGAGTCGCCGCAGAGCACCCAGACCCGGTAATCGGCGTTTTCGAGCCGTTTGCCGGCGAGCGCGATCCCGATCGAGATCGGCAGGCCCTGGCCGAGCGAGCCGGTCGCGACGTCGACCCAGGGGATCTCCGGCGTCGGGTGGCCCTGCAGGCGCGAGCCGTACTCGCGGAAGGTCAGCAGCTCCTCGTCCTCGATCGCCCCGGCCAGCTTGTAGAGGCTGTAGAGCAGCGGCGAGGCGTGGCCCTTGGAGAAGACGAGGTGGTCGTTCGCCTTGTTCTCGGGGGCGTCGAAGTCGTAGCGCAGGTAGCGCGTGAAGAGGACCGCCATCAGGTCGGCGGCCGACATCGAGGAGGTCGGGTGGCCGGAGCCGGCGGCGGCGGCGGAGCGCACCGAGTCGACGCGCAGCTGCTGCGCCAGCTCGTGCAGCTGTGCGCGGTCGAGCGTTCCCTCCGAGGTCGCCTGCTCCATGTCCCTGACTTTATCTGGGACTAGCCGATCGCGACCATGCGCTCGATCGGCAGCCGCGCCCGCTCGGCGATCTCGGCCGGGACGCTGACCTCGAACTTCGTCTCGCGCAGGGCGTCGCGCAGCTTCGGCAGCGTGATCATCTTCATGTACTTGCAGTAGGCCATCCGGTTCGCCTCGATCAGGCTCGCTTGCGGCGCCGCCATCTGCAGCGGGTGCAGCATGCCGTTCTCGGTGGCGACGATGTACTCGCCGTCGGGCCGCTGCTGGACGTAGTCGAGCATCTGCCCGGTGGAGAGCATGTGGACGCCCTCCTTCTCGACTTCGCCGGCGGCGACGAACTCCATAACCTGGGTCACGCAGCCGCACTCGGGGTGGACGAGGAACTCGGCGTCGGGATGGGCGGCGCGCTGGGCCCTGATGTCGTCGGGCCGGATGCCGGCGTGGACGTGGCACTCGCCGGGCCAGACGTGCATCGAGTGGCCGGTCTCGCGCTCGACGTAGGAGCCCAGCCACATGTCGGGGCCGAAGAGGATCTCCGTGTCAGGACCGTGCTCGCGCAGGATGTGCTCGACCACCTTGACCGCGTTGGAGGAGGTGCAGCAGTAGTCGGTCTCCGCCTTGACCTCGGCCGAGGTGTTCACGTACATGACGACGACGGCGTCGGGGCTGTGGCGGGACTTCCAGTTGCGCAGCTCGGCGGCGGTGATCGAGTCGGCCAGCGAGCAGCCGGCGTCGAGGTCGGGGATCAGGACCGTCTTCTGCGGAGACAAAATCGAGGCGGTCTCGGCCATGAAGTGGACGCCGCAGAAGGCGATCACCGAGGCGTCCGACTCGGCCGCCTTGCGCGAGAGGCCGAGCGAGTCGCCGGTGTAGTCGGCGACGTCCTGGACCTCGGGCACCTGGTAGTTGTGGGCGAGGATGATGGCGTCGCGCTCGCGCGCCAGCTCGCGCACCTCGCGCGACATCTCCCCGACCTCCTCTGGCGTGAGGTCGAGCATCGGAACCGGCTCGTTGATCGTCGGCAGCTCTCTCATTATGTTCGCTGGCATGGCCGTGGCCTGAGTCCAGTCGAATGAACTAGCCGGAAGTCTACTCTCTCGGCATGCCCGAGCTGCCGGAGGTCGAGATCACGGTGCGGCGGCTTGATTCCGCGTTGCGGGGAGCTTGCGTGGAATCGGTGTTGGCGCCGGGGATGAACGTGATGAAGACCTTCGAGCCGCCGCTCGACGAATTGGTCGGGCGTGAGATCAGCGGGATTCGTCGGGTGGGGAAGATGCCCGTTGTCGAGTTCGGGGACCTGGCGCTGCTGATCCATCTGATGTCCGCCGGTCGGCTGCGGGTCTTCGACAAGCGGGCGTCGCTCAAAGACCGGGCCTCGCGGGTGCTGGTGCGGCTCGAGGACGGGCGCGAGCTGCGGTTGCGCGAGTTCGGGACCAAGCAGCGCGCCTGGGCGAAGCTGCTGGCGACCGATGCTGTCGAGGAGGACGAAGCCGTCGCCACGCTCGGACCCGAGGCCTGGCCCCCACCCCCGCTCGACGCTTTCGCCGCGGCGATCGACCAGCCTCGCCACCTGCACCCGCTGCTCCGCCACCAGCGCGACATCGCCGGCATCGGCCGCTCCTGGGTAGACGAGATCCTCTGGGAGGCAAAGCTCTCTCCCTTCAAACAGGGGTCTGAGCTCAGCGACGAGGAGGTGAAGCAGCTACATGGCGCCCTCCACGTGCTCGGCGACGCAATCGAGCACTACGAGGAAACGGTCGGCGAGGAGCTGCCCGACAAGCTGCCGATGCCATTGAGGATCCACAAGCGAGAGGGCCAGCCATGCCCGCGCTGCGGGACGACGATCGAGGCCGTCTACTTCGCCGAGCACCAGACCAACTACTGCCCCAAAGAGCAGACCGGCGGCCGCGTGCTCAAAGACAGGCGGCTCTCACGCCTGCTCAAGTAAGAGGCTGAAGTCGAGCGTCGGCGCCGAGTGGGTCAGGGCGCCGATCGAGATGAAATCGACGCCGGTCTCGGCGATCTCCCGCACGGTCTCCAGGCTGACGCCCCCGGAAGCCTCGAGCTTGGGACCATCGGCGCCGCGCTCTGCATCGCGCAGGGCGACGGCTTCGCGCAGCTCGCCAGGCGTCATGTTGTCGAGCAGCAGCCGGTCGGCGCCGGTGCCCAAGGCGTAGCCGGACTCCAAAACCGAGCGGCACTCGACCTCGACCGGCAGATCCGGATGCGCGCCGCGAGCCGCGAGGACAGCCTTGGCGAGACTTCCCGCCAGGGCGATGTGGTTCTCCTTGATCAGGATCGCGTCGTAGAGGCCCATGCGGTAGTTCTGACCGCCCCCGGCGGCCACGGCCGCCTTCTCCAGCACCCGCAGCCCCGGCATCGTCTTGCGCGTGTCGAGGATGGCCGCTCCCGTCCCCGCAACCTCCTCGACGTAGCGAGCCGTCAGCGTCGCGATCCCGGAGAGGTGCCCAAGGAAATTGAGTGCAGTCCGCTCCGCCGCAAGCAAGGCCCGAGCGGAACCGCTGGCCAGCAACACCTCAGCCGGCACCTCCTCCCGCCACTGCCCCTCGACAACCAGCTTGTCAACGTCCTCGACCCCACACTGCCGCATCGCCTCGGCAACCACGCTGAGACCGAAGACAACGCCAGCCTCCTTCTGCACGATCCGCGCCCGCGCTATGGCCCCCGCAGGAACCGTGGCCTCCGAAGTCAAATCCCCAGCTCCTAAATCCTCGGCAAGCGCACGAGCAACCGTCTCCGCGAGATCAATCACCCAAGGGACCCTAGATCGTGAGAGAGACGGGTGCCCCCTCCAGCGGAACTTGTGAGCCAACCAAGCGTCCGCACCCCGGCAAGCTGCGGGCGGCGGGTTCCGTCGGAGGGGGCACCCGTCTCTCTCACACCTGGCGACCCCAGGGCGTTTAATCCCCCAGGTGACCGCATTGCCGCCCTTCCAGACCCTCCTAGACGACCACGCCGCCGACGTGATGGCGGTCCTGCGCGGCGCCGTCGGCCGTGGCGACGCCGAGGACTGCTTCCAGGAGACGTTCCTGGCCGCCCTGCGCGCCTACCCGAAGCTGAGCGACGACGGCAACCTGCGCGGCTGGCTGCTGACCATCGCCCACCGCAAGGCGATCGACCACCACCGTGCCAACGGACGCCGGCCGCTGCCGATCGCGGAGCCGGACGAGATAGCCGGCGTGAGCGCGGAGCCCGAGCTGGACGACGGGATTTGGGCCTTCGTCGGCGCCCTGCCGCCGAAACAGCGCGCCGCGGTGGCGCTGCGCTACACCTGCGACCTCCCCCACGCGGAGATCGCCGCCGCGCTGGGCTGCTCGCCCGACGCGGCACGACGCAGCCTGCACGAGGGAATCAAGCGATTGAGAAAGGAGCTGGCATGAAGGCTGAGCTGCAACGACTCGCCGCCCGCGCCGCTGCCGAGGGCCTGCTCGATGTCGCCTACGCGAATGTCGACTCCCCCTTCGGCCCGCTGCTGATCGCGATGACCCCTCGCGGTCTGGTCAAGGTCAGCCTGCCGAACTACGACCCGGACGAGACCCTGGAGGATCTCGCCGCGCGGATCTCACCGCGGGTGCTGGAGGCTCCGGCGCGGCTCGACGACGTACGCCGCCAGCTCGACGACTACTTCGAGGGCCGCCTGCGCGAGTTCGACCTGCCGCTCGACTGGCAGCTGAGCAAAGGCTTCCGCCGGCGCGCTTTGCGAGCGATCGATCGCATCCCCTACGGCAAGACCCGCAACTACACCGAGATCGCCCGCAGCGCCGGCAACGAGCGCGCGGTCCGCGCCGCCGGCACCGCCTGCGGCTCCAACCCGATCCCGATTGTCGTCCCCTGCCACCGGGTCCTGCGCAGCGGCGGTGGCCTGGGTGGCTACGGCGGCGGACTACCGATGAAGGAGGCCCTGTTGCGGATGGAGGGCGCGGGAATACACTGATTTGGCTAAAGGAGGCGCCACGGCGAGCCGATGGATGCGCGCATGCCTGCCAAGCTCCCCCTCCTCAAACTCCCCCTCCTCGTAGTCCTCCTCGCCCTCACCGGCCTGCTCCTGGCCGGCGCCGCGCACGCATCTCCACTCCTTCCGAGCCCGACCCCGTTCGCCTTCGAAGAAGAATTCGAAGCCGAAGAAGAAGGAGAAGAAGAAGGAGAATTCGAAGAAGGCGCCTGCGAAACGGCCGAAGAAGAATTCGAAGAAGGCGAACTCAGCGCCGAAGAAGTCAAGGAAATCTGCGAAGAAGAAAAGGCAAGCGAACGCCAGGCCGCCACGCATCCCCAGCAGGGCAAGGCCAAGCATCATCGCCATCGGCACAAGAAGGCATGTAGGCACAGGGCGGCTGCCAGCAAGCGGCACTGCCCGGGCCGGTCGCACCGTTCACACCGGCGCTAGGCAGCGGACGAGGCGGCGGTCTTGTTCAGGTAGTCCCTGATGAAGTCGTCGATGTCGCCGTCGAGGACCCGCTGCGCATCGCCCACCTCGTGCCCCGTGCGATGGTCTTTGACCCGCTGGTCGGGATGCAGGAAGTAGCTGCGGATCTGCGATCCCCAGGCGACTTCCTTTACCTCGCCGCGCTCCTTCGCCAGCGTCTCCGCCCGTTTGCGCTCCTCCAGCTCGATCAGCTTCGAGCGCAGGAGCTGCATCGCCACCGCCTTGTTCTGCGTCTGCGAGCGCTCGTTCTGGCACTGCACGACGACGCCGGTCGGCAGGTGCGTGATCCGCACCGCCGAGTCGGTCTTGTTGACGTGCTGGCCGCCCGCGCCCGAGGCCCGATAGGTGTCGACGCGCAGGTCCGTGTCGTCGATCTCGACCTCGACCCCCTCGTCGACCAGCGGCCCGACGTCGACCTGCGCGAAGCTGGTGTGGCGGCGCGACGAGGAGTCGAAGGGGGATATCCGCACCAGGCGGTGGACGCCGCGCTCGGCGGCAAAGAGCCCATAGGCATTCTCGCCGCGGGCGAGGAAGGTCGCCGACTTAAGGCCGGCCTCCTCCCCCGGCGAGGCCTCCTTCATCTCGATCTCGAAGCTACGCCGCTCGGCCCAGCGCAGGTACATGCGCAGCAGGATCTCCGCCCAGTCTTGGGAGTCGGTGCCGCCGGCGCCGGCGTGGACCGTGACCACAGCGTCGCCGGCGTCGTATTTGCCGCTGAACAGGCGTGCCTCTTCGAGCTCGGCCAGCCGCCTTTCGACCGAGGCCATCTGCGTGGCCAGCTCGACGGCCATCTCCTCGTCTTCGGCCGCCATCTCGGCCAGCTCGGCGAGATCGTCGGCCTCGGACTCCAGCTCCGCGAAGGTCTTCAGCTTGCGCTGCGCGCGGGCATGGGCGGCCGAGGTGCGCGCAGCGGTCTCCTGGTCGTCCCAGAAGCCGGGACGTCCCATCTCCTCCTCCAGCCGCTCTGCTTCGTCCCGCAGCGAAGCGGGGTCAAAGGTAGTCCGAGAGCAGCTTCAACTGCTCGCGGATCTCGGCGAGCCGCGCGGGTACCGAATCGGTCGAGGCGGCATCGGCCATTGGGACAGGTTATTGGTCGGTGGGCGCGGTGGCGCCGATGATCCAGGTCGAGGCCGGGGCGATCACGCCGTCGGGGCCGTCGAACTCGGCCAGCGCCTCGCGCAGCTCGGTCGCGATCTTCGGCCGGATCTCCTCGACCCGGTCGCCCCACAGCCGCAGCACCTCGCCGGCGGGGCCGAGCGCCATGTTGAACTCGACCGCGTGGTCGAGGTCGCCACCGATCTTGATCGGCAGGTCGCAACGCTGCAGCGAGATCTGCTCGAAGCCGGCGATCGCGAGCTGCTCGCTGACCGTGTCGGCGTTCGCCATCGAGAACGGCCCCGGCCCGCAGGTCGGCTCGTCGGTCTCCTCGGGGCGCTCGAGGTACTCCTCGACGACCACCTCCGCCCGGTACATCCAGTCGTTGTCGAGCTTGCGGCGCCAGACGACCGCGCAGAGGGTTCCTCCCGGCTTCAGGGCCGCACGGACATTGCGGAACGCCTGCACCGGGTTGGCGAAGAACATGATTCCCATGCGCGAGAAGGCGTAGTCGAAGCCATCGCCCAGCTCGCCGACCTGGACGTCGGCGACGGCGAAGCTGACCCGCTCCGCCCCGGCGCCCCCGGCCTCCTCGCGTGCGAGGGCGATGAAGGGCTCGGAGACGTCGACGCCGACCGCCTCGCCGTCCGGGCCGACCAGCCCCGCCAGCCGCTGCGTGGTGTCGCCGAAGCCGCAGCCGATGTCGAGCACGCGGTCGCCCTGCGCCGGGGGATGGGCCTCCATCGCCTTCTCGCCGTGAGCTCCGAGCCCGTCGGCGACCAGCTCGCGGTAGCGGACGAAGCGGTCGAACAGAGGCCCGCTCCAGGCCTCGGTCGCCTCCCTGTTAGACGCGGCGATCTGCTCCATCGCGTAGATGGTACGCCCGCCAGGCGGCCTCACGGTCCTCGAACGGGCGCCAGCTGCAAATCAGGTGCTCACGCAACTCGAAGAGCCAGGCCATCTCATCGGTGCTCGCGTGCGAGCCGTCCTCGTCCCAGCGCCACACGCGCTTGACCAGCGCCAGCGCCCGGCCGCCACCCCCCTCGGTCCCATCCTCGAACAGCTCGTCCAGCTCGATCGTCTGCTGCACCCCCCCGGGCTCCCGAGTAGCCCAAAGCCGCGCCGCCTCCACGCCCTTCCGCAGGCCCTTCATCGAGTGAAGCTCGACCTCCGAATCGAGCGCGGCGACAAACGCATCGAGATCGCGCTCGTTGAAGGCGCGGATGAACTCGCGGACGGGGTCGTGCGTCATCGGGCGCCCGCTAGGCGCCGTGGCACTTCTTGAACTTTTTGCCTGACCCGCACCAGCACGGGTCGTTGCGCCCGATTTCTTTCTCGCGCTCGTCCTTGACCACGGTCTCGATCACCTCGGGCGAAGCGGTGCCGTTCCCGCCCCCACCGGGCACCGCGGTCCCTTCGGTGACGCTGACCCCGGCGGCAACCTCCTGCAGGGCCGACGGCTGGGCGTCCGGAGTGCCGCCGGAGTAGTCGAGCGCCGTAAGCCCGCTGCCGTTGCCGGCAAATGCGCCTTCCTGCACCTGCGACGGGTCGATTTCGATCTGCGCGTTGAAGACGAGCTTGCTGAATTCCTCCCAGATCGAGTTCATCAGCTCCTCGAACATGTTGAAGCCTTCGTTTTTGTAGGCGACGAGAGGGTCGATCTGGGCGAAGCCGCGCAGGTGGATGCCCTCGCGCAGGTAGTCCATGTCGTAGAGGTGCTCACGCCAGCGGTTGTCGATCACCTGCAGGAGGATCGAGCGCTCCAGGTAGCGCATCAGCTCCTCGCCGAGCGTCTGCTCGCGATCGTCGTAGGCGCTCATCGCGTCCTCGTCGAGGGCGTCCTTTAGCTTTTCGCGCTCGACCGTCTCCGGCGACATCGAGCCGACCTCGATCCCGACCGGCCAGATCTGGCGCAGCTGCGCCTCCAGCCCGCCCAGATCCCAGTCTTCGAGGTCGTCGCCGGGGGTGTACTCGTCGACCAGGCGCTCGATCACCCCCTCGAGCTCGTCGCGGACGATGTCGGACATGTCCCGCCCCTCGAGGATCTCGCGGCGATATTTGTAGACGACGCGGCGCTGCTCGTTCATCACGTCGTCGTACTCGAGCACCCGTTTGCGAATCAGGAAGTTCTGTTCCTCGACCTTCTTCTGCGCCCCCTCGACGGTTTTGCTGAGCATTTTGGCCTCGAGCGGCATCTCGCCGCCCTCCTCGTCGACGGGGCCGAGTCGGTCGAGGATTTTGTAGATGCGATCGCCGGCGAAGAGGCGGATCACGTCGTCTTCGGCGGAGAGGAAGAAGCGCGTCTCGCCGGGGTCTCCCTGGCGGCCGGAGCGGCCGCGCAGCTGGTTGTCGATGCGGCGCGATTCGTGGCGCTCGGTGCCGCAGATGTAGAGGCCGCCGAGCTGGCGGACCTCTTCGGCCTCCGCCTTGCACTGCGGCTCCATCTCGACGATCTTCGCCGCCAGCGCCTCCTCGTATCCCTCGTCGCCGTGGCTGATCCCCTGCTTCTTCAGCTCTTTCATCGCCAGGTGCTCGGGGTCGCCGCCGAGCTTGATGTCGACGCCGCGGCCGGCCATGTTGGTCGCGATCATCACCGCACCCTTGCGCCCGGCTTCAGCGATCCGCTCACCCTCTTTTTCCGCATGCTCGGGCTTGGCGTTGAGCACCGCGTGCTCGATCCCGTGCCGTTTCAGCTCGCCGGAGATCATCTCCGAAACCTCGACCGAGACGGTGCCGACGAGGATCGGCTGGCCCTTCTCGTGGCGGGCGAAGATCTCCTCGAGCACGGCCTTCCACTTGCCGTCCTTGGTTTTGAAGATCTGGTCGTTGTGGTCGGCGCGGACCATCGGCCGGTTGGTCGGGATCTCGACCACGGGCACTTTGTAGATTTTCATGAACTCGGTGGCCTCGGTCAGCGCCGTGCCGGTCATCCCGCCGAGCTTGTCGTAGAGGCGGAAGTAGTTCTGCAGGGTGATCGTCGCCAGGGTCTGGTTCTCCTCGCCGATCGCCACCCCCTCCTTCGCCTCGACCGCCTGGTGCAGGCCCTCCGACCAGCGCCGGCCCTCGAGGATACGGCCGGTGAACTCGTCGATGATCATCACCTGGCCGTCGACCACGGCGTAGTCCTTGTCCTTCTTGTAGAGCGACTCGGCCTTGAGCGCCTGGCCGAGGTGGTTGACCAGGGTGCCGTGCTCGCTCAGGTAGAGGTTGTCGACGTCGAGGAATTCCTCCGCCCGTTTGACCCCGCGCTCGGTCGGCGAGACGGTCTTGTGCTTCTCGTCGTATTCGTAGTCGTAGTCGGCCTCGGAGGTGTCCTTCGATTCGCCCAGCGATTTCAGCTTGTCCTTGGCCTGGACGCCCTCCATCTGCCGCGCCAGACGGGCAAACTGGTAGTAGATCTGCGCCGCTTGTTCGGGCGCCCCGGAGATGATCAGGGGCGTGCGCGCCTCGTCGATCAGGATGTTGTCGACCTCGTCCACGATCGCGAAGTGGTGGCCACGCTGTACGCATTCCTCCAGCGACCCGGACATGTTGTCGCGCAGGTAGTCGAAGCCGAACTCGGAGTTGGTGCCGTAGGTGACGTCGCAGCCGTATTTGACCTGCCGCGCGGCGTGGTCGTCGGAGTCCTGAATCGCGGCAACGGTTACGCCGAGCGCCTCGTAGATCGGCGTCATCCATTCGGCATCGCGGCGGGCGAGGTAGTCGTTGACGGTGACGACGTGGACGCTGTCGCCCGCCAGCGTGTTGAGGAAGACGGCCAGGGTCGCCGTCAGCGTCTTGCCCTCTCCCGTCTTCATCTCGGCGATCGCCCCGTCGTTGAGCGCCATGCCGCCGATCAGCTGCACGTCGAAGTGGCGCTGGCCGATGCTGCGCCGCGCCGCCTCGCGGGTCAGCGCAAAGGCCTCCGGCAGCAGGTCGTCCAGGGACTCGCCGCCCCGCGCACGCTCGCGCAGCGAGTCGGCCTCGGCCCGCAGCTCCTCGTCACTGAGCAGCTCCATCTCGGGCTCGATCGCGTTGATCTTCTGCGCACGCTTCTCGTACGCCTTGAATTTGCGCCCCTCGCCCACGCGCAGCGCTTTGGTGACCATGTCCCTGGCGTTCGCCATTGCTCAAGGGTAGCTGTCTCGGGGCTGAGGGCTTGGCCCGAGGGAGGCGGGTGCCCCCTCTGTGGAACCCGCCGCCGGTTTCCGGGCGGGGGCGCGATTCACAGCGGGCTCACAAGTTCCCCAGAGGGGACACCCGCCTCCCTCGCTCAACCGATCTCAGCTCAAGCTTCGGCGGTGCGGCCCCGCACCTGGTTCACGAGCTTGCGGGTGCGGCTGCGCTTGCGTCGCTTCTCACGATGCTTCTTGACCTGACGGCGTATGTCCTCTGCCAGTTCATGGACGCTGTGAGCCATCTCCGGCGAGCACTCCTTCGCGTGCAGGGTCACCCCTTTGAGCCTCAGCGTCGCCTCGGCGACTTGGCTGTCGGCAATCGCAGGGTTTTTCTCTTCCCAGACGATCACTTCGAGCATCGCCAGCTCGGAGACCTGCCTACCTACACGGCGAAATCGCTTGAAGATGTGATCCCGCAGCTCGTCATCGATCTCGACGTTTCGCCCGCGCACCTCGATCCGCATCATTGGCCTCCTCTGTCTGGGTCTGGCTCGATGCTACGCCTGTACCCGGGTCGCGACAAGGGGAACTTCTACGGATGCTGTGCAATGGAGAGCCCGGGTGTCCCCCCGCCGGAACTTGTGAGCCCGCCGGGAAACGAGCCCTGGCAAAGGGATTCGACGGCGGGTTCCGCCGGGGGGACGCCCGGGCTCTCCTCACAAGCGCCGAGTGAACGTGATTGCGATCACCCGGATGGCTCCAGCCGAACGAAGAGCCCTGGCGCAGGACGCGAGCGTCGCGCCGGTGGTCAGGACGTCGTCGACCAGGAGAACGCTGCGAGGCACTTGACCGCGAGCTTGAATTACCGGTGGGTGCCCTATGCGCTGAGCTCGGCGCTTGCCGACCTGGCGACCGCCGCCGCGGCGGACAAGGCAGGCCTCCAGTGGCAGCCCGGTTCGCTGCGCGAGAGCTGCCGCTATCTCCGCCGCCGGGTCGAAGCCACGTAGGGCGGAGCGCAGGGGCGCGGTCGGGACGGGGACGATCGTGCCGCTCAGGATCGTGCTGGGGGCGAGCCACTGGATGCGGTCGGCGATCAGGTCGGCGACGGGCAGGAGGCGACGGAACTTGAGCGCCGTCACCAGGTCGCGCGCTACGCCCTCATGCGGCGCGGAGGACCAGGCGCGGTCGAGACCGGGCGCGCCGCTGCCTTCGAGCGGCTCCGCTTCGGCAAGCCGGCGCGAACAGCGGGTGCAGAGCACCGCCTCGGGGCGGCAGGTTCGGCCGCAGGCGGCGCAGAGCGGCGGGACGATCGCGGTGGCGACTGCGTGGAGGAGCTTCATGGCCCGATCGTCCGGGCCCGCGACGCGCGTGTGGCGCGCTAAATGTCAATTCTTCGTCAAGCCTCTTGCGCGTGAGCTGCGATCCCGCCTACCAGGATCGACTTCGGCGGCAGCTCAGCCCCCTCGAGCAGGATCGCATCGCGGACGATCGAGCCGTCGCCGATCCGGCAACGGTCGCCAACGATCGCCGGACCCTCGATCCTCACGTCGGCGCCGATCTCCACCCCGGTGCCGACCAGAACCGGCGCGGAAACCTCGGCGCCGTCGAGCGAGCTGGCCGCCCGCACGCCGTCGGCGACCTCGGGAGCGCCGGGCTCGACGTCGACCGCGCCGTGCAGCGCGTCGAGATTGCCCTGGCGCAGCTCGTCGAGGTTGCCGATGTCGTTCCAGTAGGCGTCGATCTCGTGCGAGTAGAAGGGCACGTCGGCCTCGAGCAGCGCCGGGAACACGTCCTTGGCCCAGTCGGCGAACTCGGGTGGGTCGTCGGGGCCGGCGTCGTTGCTCGTCCCCGGCTCTGGGAAGTAGTCGAAGACCTCGGCGCGGAACATGTAGATGCAGGTGTTGGCGAGGTCCGAGAGCGCCTCGGCGGGGTCGGGCTTCTCCTGGAACCCCTGGATCCGTCCGTCGCCGGCGGCGATCACGACGCCGAACTGGTCGGTCTCGGCGACTCGCTTGGTCGCCATCGTGACCAGGCCGTCGTGGGATTCGTGGAACTCGCGCATCGCCGTGAAGTCGATGTCGGTGAGCGCGTCGCCGGCGACGACGAGGAACGAGTCGCCGAGGAAGCCGGCGGCGTTGCGCACCCCGCCGGCCGTCCCCAGCAACTGGTCCTCGTAGCTGTAGGTCAGATCCAAGCCGAGCTCGGCACCGTTGCCGAAGTGCGCTTCGATCAGCTCGGGAAACCAGTGCAGGTTGGCGATCGCCTCGCGGAAGCCGTGGCGGACCAGGAGCCGCGCGCCGTGCTCCATCACCGGCCGGTTGAGCACCGGCACCATCGGCTTCGGCATGCCATAGGTGATCGGGCGCAGCCGGGTGCCGAGCCCGGCGGCGAGGATCATCGCTCGCATCGGCTCAGGCTAGTAGCGGTAGTGATCGGGCTTGTAGGGGCCCTCGACCGGGATGCCGAGGTAGGCGGCCTGCTCCTCGGAGAGCTCGGTGAGGCTGACGCCGAGCGCCGCGAGGTGCAGCCGCGCGACCTTCTCGTCGAGGTGCTTTGGCAGCACGGTGACGTCCTTGGCCGTGAACCCGTCGGGCTGGCCGTAGAGCTCGATCTGCGCGATCACCTGGTTGGTGAACGAGTTCGACATCACGAAGCTCGGGTGTCCGGTCGCGTTGCCGAGGTTGAGGAGGCGGCCCTCGGAGAGGAGGATGATCGAGTGGCCGTCGGGGAAGCGCCACTCGTCGACCTGCGGCTTGATGTTGACCCTTTCCGCCGACGAGGATTCGAGCCCGGCGACGTCGATCTCATTGTCGAAGTGGCCGATGTTGCCGACGATCGCGTTGTGCTTCATCCGCGCCATGTGGTCGGCGGTGACGATGTCCTTGTTGCCAGTCGCGGTGATGAAGATGTCGGCGGTCTCGACGACGCTGTCGAGCGTGCGCACCTCGTAGCCCTCCATCGCCGCCTGCAGGGCGCAGATCGGGTCGATCTCGGTAACGATCACGCGGGCGCCCTGGCCGCGCAGCGACTCGGCGCAGCCCTTGCCGACGTCGCCATGGCCGCAGACGACGGCGACCTTGCCGCCGATCATCACGTCGGTAGCGCGGTTGATCCCGTCGATCAGGGAGTGGCGGCAGCCGTAGAGGTTGTCGAACTTCGACTTGGTAACCGAGTCGTTGACGTTGATCGCCGGGAAGAGCAGATCGCCGGTCTCGGCGAGCTGGTAGAGCCGGTGCACGCCGGTGGTCGTCTCCTCGGTGACCCCCTTGATCCCCGCGGCGATCTCGGTCCAGCGCTGCGGGTCGGACTCGAGCGAGCGCTGCAGCGTCTCGAGCACGATGCGGAACTCCTCCGAGTCGGCCGAGGCCGGGTCGGGCACGGCGCCTGCCTTCTCGAACTCGACGCCCTTGTGGACGAGCAGGGTTGCGTCGCCGCCGTCGTCGAGGATCATGTTCGGGCCCTCGCCGTCGGGCCAGAGCAGCGCCTGCTCGGTGCACCACCAGTACTCCTCGAGGGTCTCGCCTTTCCAGGCGAAGACCGGGATGCCGGCGGCGGCGATCGCGGCGGCGGCGTGGTCCTGCGTCGAGAAGATGTTGCAGCTTGCCCAGCGGACCTCGGCGCCGAGGGCGATCAGGGTCTCGATCAGCACGGCAGTCTGCACCGTCATGTGCAGCGAGCCGGTAATCCGCGCCCCCTGAAGCGGCTGCTCGGCGGCAAACTCCTCGCGGGTCTGCATCAGGCCGGGCATCTCCACCTCGGCGAGGCCGATCTCCTTACGCCCGAAATCGGCGAGATCCATATCGGCGACTTTGTAGTTTGAGGTGGCGGTTGCCATCGGTTCCTTTCGATCCTTTGTCGGACCGAGAAGGATACGGGGCCTGAGGCTATGGCCGACCGAGGGCGGCCTTGAGCTTGTCTATGGCCTCGACAGGTAGGGGGTCGACGCCGCGGGCCGTGGCCAGCTCCAGGGACACGAGGTCACCGAGCATCGTCGCCCAGAGCAGGCGGGCGGTGCGGGTCTCGCCGCGGGTCTCGATCCGGATCGCCTCGGCGCCCGTCGCCGCGATCGCCTCGGCGGTCAGCTCGAAGCGGCGGCGCTCGCGCGGATGCTGATCGGAGTCTTCGAGCATGACGGCGACGAAGCCGTCGCCCGACCAGGCGCAGATCTCGTTGTGGTCGGCCTCGGGCAGCTCGGAGAAGAAGGACTGCGCCTCGGCGTTCTCGTTGATCTGCGTCTTCCAGCGACGCGCGACCGGCGCGGTCAGGTCGGCGCCGGCGACGCCCGGCGAGCTCTCCCCGATCCGGCCGGCCAGCTCGGCGGCGATGGCCTGTAGCTCGGCGCGCGCCTCGGCGAGAACCGCCGCGGCGGCGTCGATCTCGGTGTGGATGCGGGGCGCGACGCCGGCGAGCGCCGCGACCTCGGGCGCGCAGACGAGCATGTAGGCGACGGCCGTGCGCGGCGCCGGCAGCAGCCCCGGCAGGCCGATGACCGGCACGCCGGCCTCGCGAGCCTCGGCGCCGAGGGCGCCGCCGGTGCCGGCGACGATGCGCCGGGCGCCGAGCGCCTCGGCGGCGGCGAAGCAGGCGAGCGTCTCCTCCGTGTCGCCGGAGTAGCTGGAGAAGAAGACCGTCCAGTCGGGGGTCGTCCAGCTGGGGATCTCATAGCCGCGCACGGTCAGCAGCGGCCGCGTCAGTCGATCGCCGAGCACCGCGGCGGCCAGGTCGCCGCCGATCGCCGAGCCGCCCATGCCGCAGACCATCAGCCCC